>NZ_JBHVVM010000015.1:0-162833 GCF_042883525.1 Streptomyces sp. NPDC058195 | reverse complement strand
CCCTGGGTCTCCCCGCCGGCGGGGGCGCCGCCTTGCTCTTTTGTTTGTTTGGTTACCCCCAGTAGTTTCGGGGGTCTCCGCCGCGGGGGGGGGGGCCCCCCCCCCCCCGACCCCACCCATCTCTACCCTAACGTTAGGGTAGAGTTGTTGACGGTGAGGCGGCCTGACTGTCCCGCTACTTCCCCTCCGGGGCCGGTGGTGCCCCGGCGACGTCCGATTCTTGCAGGAGAGAGCGTGCGCGAGCCGATGACGCCGATCGCCGCCTGTCCGCCGTGACCCTTCGCCCCCGGACGTGAGCCGCCGCCCGCCCGCGCGCCCCGTCCCGCGTTCCTCCCTCACCCTTTCGACTTCCGGCCCGTCCCGCGGGCCGTCCGCAGGGCGCCGACCCGGCCCCGCGCGCCCTTCCCGCACGCCCCCGGCCCGTCGGCGGGGTGTGCCCGAGCACGACAGGTACGCATCTCCTTGTCCTCCGCCGCCGCGACTCCCGCCGCACGCCTGCGGGGCCTGCGCCCCGACTGGCTGAACGACCCGAAGGTCTGGCGCACCGAGATCCTGGCCGGTCTGGTCGTCGCCCTGGCCCTGATCCCGGAGGCCATCTCCTTCTCGGTCATCACCGGTGTCGACCCGGCGATCGGCCTGTTCGCCTCCTTCACCATGGCCGTCACCATCTCCGTCGTCGGCGGACGGCGCGCGATGATCTCCGCCGCCACCGCCGCCGTCGCCCTCGTCAGCGCGCCCGTGAACCGTGAACACGGCCTGGGCTACCTGGTCGCCACCGTCATCCTGGCCGGTGTCTTCCAGGTCGTCCTCGGCGCGATCGGCGTGGCCCGGCTCATGCGGTTCGTGCCCCGCTCGGTGATGACCGGCTTCGTCAACGCCCTCGCCGTCATGGTCTTCATGGCGCAGGTGCCGGAGATGCACGACGTGCCCTGGCCGGTCTATCCGCTGATCATCGGCGGGCTCGCGCTCATGGTGTTCTTCCCCCGGGTCACCAGGATGGTCCCGGCCCCCCTGGTCTCCATCGTCATCCTCACCGTGATCACCGTCGCCGCCGGGATCGCCGTGCCCACCGTCGGCGACAAGGGCGAACTGCCGTCCTCGCTGCCCGTGCCCGGCCTGCCGGACGTGCCCTTCACCCTGGACACCCTGACCACCATCGCCCCCTACGCCCTCGCCGTGGCACTGGTCGGCCTGATGGAGTCGCTGATGACCGCCAAGCTGGTCGACGACATCACCGACACCCATTCCTCCAAGACGCGTGAGTCCATCGGCCAGGGCATCGCCAACATCGTCACGGGCTTCTTCGGCGGCATGGGCGGCTGTGCCGTGGTCGGCCAGACCATGATCAACGTGAAGGTGTCCGGTGCCCGCACCCGCCTGTCCACGTTCCTCGCCGGAGTGTTCCTGATGGTGCTGTGCATCGTCTTCGGCCCGGTCGTCTCCGACATCCCCATGGCCGCTCTGGTCGCGGTGATGGTCATGGTCGCCTTCAGCGCCTTCGACTGGCACTCCATCGCCCCCAGGACACTGAAGCGGATGCCCGTCGGGGAGGTCGCCGTCATGGCCGTCACCGTGGTCGTCGTGGTCTCCACCGGCAACCTCGCCATCGGCGTCGTCGTCGGCACCATCACCGCCATGGTCATCTTCGCCAGGCGCGTCGCCCGCCTCGCCCACGTCACCGCCGTCACCGACCCCGACGGCGGCACGGTCGTCTACGCGGTCACCGGAGAGCTGTTCTTCGCCTCCTCCAACGACCTCGTGGGCCAGTTCGACTACGAGGGAGACCCGGAGAAGGTCGTCATCGACCTCTCCGCCGCCCACATCTGGGACGCCTCCTCCGTCGCCGCCCTGGACGCGATCGAGACCAAGTACGCCCAGCGCGGCAAGACCGTCGAGATCACCGGCCTGAACGACCCCAGCGCCGACCTCCACGGCAGACTCACCGGCAGCCGCTGACCCTGGGCGCGCGGCACACCGACGGACCCCGGCCCGCCTGGCCGGGGTCCGTCGGTCTCCGTCCCGAAGCCCGGCGCCCTCGAAGGGCCGCGGCAGGTGCCGAAGACCCACCCGTGACTGCGCGGGAGCGGAACCGCGTACGGATGTGCTGGCCCCGTATAAATGCGCGGGCGACACGCCGTACCGTAGCGTGACGTGACCACCCTCGTATCCCGGGGCCTGCGCCTGCGCCACTGGCTGCGCGGCCACCCCCTCGCGCTGGACGCCGCCCTGGCCCTGGCCGTGCTGGTCGCCATGCTCGTCGGGGCGTTCGTGCACGCGCGTGCACGCGAGGGGCTCGAATTCGGCGCCGACCTGCCCGCGCCGAGCAGCCTGCTGCTGATGGTGGCCGGGGCCGTGGCGCTCATCTGGCGGCGCCGGAACCCGCTGGTGGTGCTCTGCGTCACCGCCGCGCTCACCGTCGTCGAACTGCTGCGCATCGACCCGCCCGCGCCTGTCGTCATGAGCACGGTCATCGCGCTGTACACGGTCGCCGCCCGCACGGACCGGCCCACCACCTGGAGGGTCGGCGTGCTGACGATGGCCGCGCTGACCGCCGCGGCGATGCTCTTCGGCCCGCCCCCCTGGTACAGCCAGGAGAACTTCGGGGTCTTCGCCTGGACCGGACTGGCCGGAGCCGCCGGGGACGCCGTCCGCTCCCGGCGCGCCTTCATCGACGCCATCAAGGAGCGCGCCGAACGCGCCGAGCGCACCCGCGACGAGGAGGCCCGGCGGCGGGTCGCCGAGGAACGGCTGCGGATCGCCCGCGACCTCCACGACGTCGTCGCCCATCACATCGCCCTGGTCAACGTGCAGGCCGGGGTCGCCGCCCACGTCATGGACCGCCGTCCCGACCAGGCCAAGGAGGCGCTGGCCCACGTCCGCGAGGCCAGTCGCGCCGCGCTCGACGAACTGAGGGCCACGGTCGGGCTGCTGCGCCAGTCCGGCGACCCGAAGGCGCCGACCGAACCCGCCCCGGGCCTCGCCGTACTCGACGCGCTGGTCGACACCGTCCGCCGGGCCGGGCTCCCCGTGGAGGTGGCCTGCACCGACCGGCGGCCCCCGCTCCCCGCAGCCGTCGACCTGGCCGCGTACCGGGTCATCCAGGAGGCGCTGACCAACGTACGCAAGCACGCGGGCCCCGGCGCCAAGGCCGAGGTGAGCGTCGTACGGGTCGGCTCCACGGCCGAGATAACGGTCCTCGACAACGGGATCGGCAACGGCACCGGAAAGGGCGCCGAGGTCTCCGGCGGCGGCCACGGCCTGCTCGGCATGCGCGAACGGGTCACCGCCCTCGGCGGCACCCTGACCGCCGGACCCCGCTACGGAGGAGGCTTCCGGGTCCATGCCATCCTGCCCGTCGAGGCCCGCAGCGCGGAGTCCGGGCAGCCGGACGCGGCGGGCCGGACGGGGGAGACCGTATGACACCGCCCATCAAGGTGCTGCTCGCCGACGACCAGGCCCTGCTGCGCAGCGCGTTCCGGGTGCTGGTCGACTCCGAGCCCGACATGGAGGTGGTCGGCGAGGCGGCGGACGGCGCCCAGGCGGTGGAGCTGGCCCGCTCCTCCCGCGCCGACGTGGTGCTGATGGACATCCGGATGCCCGGCACCGACGGCCTCGCCGCCACCCGCATGATCAGCGCAGACCCGGAACTGGCCGACGTACGGGTCGTGATGCTCACCACCTTCGAGGTGGACGAGTACGTGGTCCAGTCGCTGCGGGCCGGGGCCTCCGGCTTCCTCGGCAAGGGCGCGGAACCCGAGGAGCTGCTCAACGCCATCCGGATCGCCGCGGGCGGCGAGGCACTGCTCTCCCCGGCCGCGACCAAAGGGCTCATCGCCACTTTCCTCGCGCAGGGCGGCAGTTCGGACGGTGAGGGACCGAGCACCGCGGAGTACTCCGAGCGGCTCGCCGCGCTCACCGGCCGCGAACGCGAGGTGCTCGTCCTGGTGGCCGGCGGCCACTCCAACGACGAGATCGCCGAACGGCTGGCGGTCAGCCCGCTCACCGTCAAGACCCATGTGAACCGGGCGATGGCCAAACTGGGTGCCAGGGACCGGGCCCAATTGGTGGTAACCGCGTACGAATCCGGCCTGGTGCGCCCCAGGGTGGAGTGAGGGGCCGCCCCGGGGTGGGGTGAGGGTGGAGAGACGGCGTACTCCACCTGCGGTATGCGCGGCGTAAGAAAGCGACCTGGGGCCGACGCCCGCACCCCGGCTGGCAGGAGATCGTATGAGTGGGCCGGTGCTGCCCTCCGAGTCAGCCGCCCACTTGCCGCGCACGCCACAGAAGAGAGACCTCACCCATGTCCTGGCTGTCCAGATTCAGCCTCGCGCAACGGGCCCTGATCGGACTGATCTCGATCGTCGCGCTCGTGTTCGGGGCGATCGCGATACCGCAGCTCAAGCAGCAGCTGCTGCCCACCATCGAGCTTCCGATGGTCTCGGTCATCGCCCCCTACCAGGGAGCGTCCCCCGATGTGGTCGAGAAGCAGGTCGTCGAACCGCTGGAGAACTCCCTCAAGGCGGTCGACGGCGTCACCGGCATCACCTCGACCGCCAGTGAGGGCAGCGCCGTCATCATGGCGTCCTTCGACTTCGGTTCGGAGGGCACCAAGCAGCTCGTCGCCGATATCCAGCAGGCGGTGAACCGCGCCCGCTCCCAGCTTCCGGACGCTGTCGACCCGCAGGTCATCGCCGGTTCGACGGACGACATCCCGGCCGTCGTCCTCGCCGTCACCTCCGACAAGGACCAGCAGGCGCTCGCCGACCAGCTGGACCGCACGGTCGTCCCCGCCCTGGAGGACATCAGCGGCGTCGGCCAGGTCACCGTCGACGGTGTGCGGGACCTCCAGGTCTCCGTCACCCCCGACGACAAGCAGCTCGCCGCCGCCGGGCTGAACGCGATGACGCTCGCCCAGGCGCTCCAGGCGGGCGGCGCGACCGTCCCCGCCGGGTCCTTCTCCGAGTCGGGCAAGAGCCGCACCGTCCAGGTCGGCGGCGCCTTCTCCTCCCTGAAGGAGATCAAGGACCTGCGGCTCGTCAGCAAGGACCCGGCCACCGGCAAGGCCGGAAAGCCGGTCCGCCTCGGTGACGTCGCCTCGGTGAAGCAGGAGGAGGCCAGCGCGGTCTCCCTCACCCGTACGAACGGCCGCCCGAGCCTCGCCGTGATGGCCACGATGGACAAGGACGGCAGCGCCGTCGCCATCTCCGACGCGGTCAAGGACAAGCTGCCCGGCCTCCGCGAGGACCTCGGCGCCGGTGCCGAACTGACCGTCGTCACCGATCAGGGCCCGGCCGTCTCCAAGGCCATCTCCGGCCTGACCACCGAGGGCGCGCTCGGTCTGCTCTTCGCGGTCATCGTGATCCTGGTCTTCCTCGCGTCGCTGCGGTCGACCCTGGTCACCGCGGTCTCCATCCCGCTCTCCGTGGTCCTCGCGCTGATCGTGCTGTGGACCCGTGACCTCTCGCTCAACATGCTCACGCTGGGCGCGCTGACCATCGCGATCGGCCGCGTCGTCGACGACTCGATCGTGGTCCTGGAGAACATCAAGCGTCACCTCGGCTACGGCGAGGAGCGCCAGTCCGCGATCATCACCGCGGTGAAGGAGGTGGCCGGAGCGGTCACCTCCTCGACCCTCACCACGGTCGCCGTCTTCCTGCCGATCGGCCTCGTCGGCGGCATGGTCGGCGAACTGTTCGGCTCGTTCTCGCTGACCGTCACGGCGGCCCTGCTGGCCTCCCTGCTGGTCTCGCTGACGGTGGTCCCGGTCCTCTCGTTCTGGTTCCTGCGCGCCCCGAAGGGCACCGCCGAGGACCCGGACGAGGCCCGCCGCCAGGCGGAGGAGAAGGAAGCCCGCAGCAAGCTCCAGCTGCTGTACCTGCCGGTCCTGCGCTTCGCGACCCAGCGCCGGATCACCAGCATCGTCATCGCCTTCGTGGTGCTCTTCGGCACCTTCGGCATGGCCCCGCTGCTGAAGACCAACTTCTTCGACCAGGGCGAGCAGGAAGTCCTCTCCATCAAGCAGAAGCTGACGCCGGGCACCAGCCTGGCGGCGGCCGACGAGGCGGCGAAGAAGGTCGAGAAGGTCCTCGCCGACGACAAGGGCGTCAAGGACTACCAGGTCACCGTCGGTTCGTCCGGCTTCATGGCGGCCTTCGGCGGCGGCACCGGCTCCAACCAGGCGTCCTACCAGATCACCCTGAAGGACGCGGGCGAGTTCGAGGCCACCCAGGACCGCATCGAGAAGGCCCTCGCCCGGCTTGACGGCATCGGTGACACCACCATCTCCGCGGGCGACGGATTCGGCGGCCAGGACCTCAGCGTCGTCGTCAAGGCCGCCGACGCGGACGTCCTGAAGAAGGCGTCCGAAGCGGTACGCAAGGAGGTCGCCGGGCTCAAGGACGTCACCGACGTCCAGAGCGACCTCGCCCAGAGCGTCCCGCGCATCTCGGTCAGGGCCACGTCCAAGTCCGCCGACGCCGGTCTCGACCAGAGCGCCCTCGGCGCGGTCGTCGCCGGAGCCGTACGCGGCACCCCGGCCGGCAAGGCCGTCATGGACGACACCGAGCGGGACATCGTCATCACGTCCGCTCACCCCGCCACCACCATGGCCGAGCTGAAGAACCTTCCGGTCGGCCCGGTCAGGCTCGGCCAGATCGCCGACGTCGAACTGGTCCCCGGCCCGGTCTCGATGACCCGGATCGACGGCCAGCGCGCCGCGACCATCACCGCCCGGCCCACCAGCGACAACACCGGCGCGGTCAGCACGGACCTCCAGAAGAGGATCGACGCGCTGAAGCTCCCGGACGGCGCCACCGCCACCATCGGCGGTGTCTCCGAGGACCAGAACGACGCCTTCATCAAGCTCGGCCTCGCCATGCTGGCCGCGATCGCGATCGTCTTCATGCTGCTCGTGGCGACCTTCAAGTCGCTGATCCAGCCGCTGATCCTGCTGGTCTCCATCCCGTTCGCCGCCACCGGCGCGATCGGCCTGCTGGTCGTCACCGGCACACCGATGGGCATCCCGGCCATGATCGGCATGCTGATGCTGATCGGCATCGTGGTGACCAACGCGATCGTGCTGATCGACCTGATCAACCAGTACCGGGCCCAGGGCATGGGCGTGGTCGAAGCGGTCGTCGAGGGCGGTCGCCACCGCCTCCGCCCGATCCTGATGACCGCGCTCGCCACGGTCTTCGCCCTGCTCCCGATGGCCCTCGGGGTCACCGGCGAGGGCGGCTTCATCTCGCAGCCGCTCGCGGTGGTCGTGATCGGCGGTCTGATCACATCGACGCTGCTGACCCTGCTCCTGGTCCCGACGCTCTACGCGATGGTCGAACTCCGCAAGGAACGCCGCGCGAAGAAGAAGGCGGCCAAGCGCGCGAAGAAGGCGGGCCTGCCCGCCGCCCCGGCCGAGGAGATCCGCGAAGCGGAGCCCTCGGGCGTGTAGGCAGCGGTCCCGAGAAAGCCGAACGGCCTGTCCCACGCGGAAGCGGGGACAGGCCGTTCGTGCTGCGTGACGCGCTACTTCAGTGAGGTGATGAAGTCGTTCCAGGCGGGGGCGGGGATGAGGAGTGCGGGCCCGGTGGGGTGCTTGCTGTCGCGTACGGGGACGGTGCCGGGGTAGCCGTCGGCGACCTCGACGCACTCGCCCCCGTTGGTGTTGCTGTAGCTGCTTCTGCGCCAGCGGGCCGTGCTCAACTCGGAGGCGTGTCGCATGGCGTGTGGTCCTCCGTTGCTTTCGCGTCCTACTGCTTGAGTGAGGTGATGAAGTCGTTCCAGGCGGGGGCGGGGATGAGGAGTGCGGGCCCGGTGGGGTGCTTGCTGTCGCGTACGGGGACGATGCCGGGGAAGTCGTCGGCGACCTCGACGCACGCGCCCCCGTTGGAGTTGCTGTAGCTGCTCCTGCGCCAGCGGGCGGCGCTCAGCTCGGGGGTGTGTCGCATGATGAGTAGCCCTCCATAATCGTCCGGATCATGAGCGCCGACTCGGGCAGCGAGAGCGCGTTGGCCCGCAGTACTTCGTACTGGCGTCGCCACTTCCTCACCTCGTCCGGTCCCTCGTAGAGGTGACCGGCCTTGATGCCCTCTTCGTAGGCCACCTGCGTGCCGTCGGGGAGGGTCAGCAGAGTCAGCGAGCCGCCGATGAGCGAGTGGAGCCCCGCACTGAACGGCATCACCTGAATACTACTGTCCGGGGTGTTCACCTGAGCGAGCAGCGAAGCCAGCTGCTCGCGCATGGCCTCCGGACTGCCCATCCGTCGCCGCAGCGCCGCCTCGTCGATGATGGCCCACCGGAACGGAGGCGTGTCCGAACGCTGTCGCTCCTGCCGGGCCATCCGCGCCATGACCCGCTGCTCCACCTGCTCGTCACTCAAGTCTCGCTGGCAGCGCAGGAATTCGCGTGCGTAGGACTCGGTCTGGAGTAGCCCCGACAGGGCCTGCTCCCCGTATTCCTCTATCACTTCGGCCTTGGACTCGAAGTCCATGTAGCGCCGGTACTGGTCCGGGTGGATCTCCTTCTTGGCCAGCTCGTACAGCCCGTGGAAGTGCGCGTCCGTGCCGAACGCCGCGTCCAGCCGGTCGGGGATGTCCGGCGGAGGCATCAGCTCCGCGGTCTCGATCCGGGCGAGGGCGCTCTTGCTGGAGTTCAGGATGTCCGCCAGCTGTACGAGGGAGAGCCCGGCGAGCTCGCGGTGGCGGCGCTGCTCGGAGCCGAAGTAGTGGCGGGCGGAGAGGTACGGGTTCAGGGGCCGAGGTGTGAATGCCATGCGTGCGCCTTCCCTGCGTCCCGAACCCAACACCGGGACGTGGCGATCCTGTTGGTGCGGTGCGCCGTAGCGCGACGATTGGTGTACACACGGTAACCGTCGTGTGTGGCGGGGCACCAGGGTGCTCCTCGATCGGAGGTAGGGGCGACATGATGTGCGATGCGGAGGGGCGGCCCATGCGGTTGCTCCCGTGGGTCAACGAGAGCGGGGGCCCGTGCTACCTGAGCACCGGCGACCCGGACGGCCCGCTGTCGCGACTGGCCGACGACGTGGAGGCGGGCCTCCTGGAATCCGCCGAGTGCGTACTGGAGGAGGCGCGGGCGCTGTTGCGTGAACCCGTCGTGGGGGAGCGGGAGTTGAGGTTCGCCGGGGCGCGGCTGGCGGAGTCGCTGAGCGACACCCTGCGGATCGCCGTCGGCCGGGGCGAGCGGCTGGAGGAACAGCGGCCCTGAGAGCGTCCCGTCACCGTCGGCGGACGGTCACACCGGGGCGGGCGAGTCCATGTGCCCGAGTGCGGCGGGGTCGGCCACGGCGGTCATGCCGGTGGTGCGGCCGTCGGTGACGATGAAGGTGAGCGGGGGCGGCGGGGTGCCGTCCGCGTGAGAACGTCCGCCGTGCGGAACCGGCTGGAGGGCAAGAACACCGGCAGCCCGGATGTGCGGAAGGCGGTCGGATACCTGCACAGGGCGATCGCCGCCAGGGGTGTCGACCCGAAGCTGCTCGCCCTGGCCCCTCTGCGCGTCAGCCGGATCAACGGCTGCCCGGCGCGCGTCCACGCGCGTGTCGCCGGAGGCAGGGCGGCAGGTGACACCGACGAGCGGCTGCACAGCGCGGCGGCGTGGCGGGAGGCGCCGTTCCGCACGGCGCCGAACCGCGCGGCACTGGCGCTGGCCGAGGCGGCCACCCGGCTCCAGGACGGCGCGGAGGGGGCCGTCGACACGATCTGGAACGAGGCCGCCGCCCATTTCACCGAGGAGGAGACCGGCGCGGCCAACCTGGAGATCGCGCTGACCAGCTTCTTCAACCGGACCAACCGCACCATCAACGAACCGGCCGGCCGGACCTGGGGCTGATCCCGGCCGACCGGCCACCGGCGACCGGCGACTGGCGACCGGCCACCGGGGCCCGGGGTGCCGGGCCCGCGGCCACCGGCACCCGGGCCCCGCCCGGTATTCGCTACGGCAGCGCCAGCATCCGCTCCAGCGCGAGCTTGGCGTACTTCTCCGTCTCGGGGTCGACCTCGATCCGGTTGACGAGCGTGCCCTCTGCCAGCGACTCCAGCGCCCACACCAGGTGCGGGAGGTCGATCCGGTTCATCGTCGAGCAGAAGCAGACCGTCCGGTCGAGGAAGACGATCTCCTTGTCCTCGGCGGCGAAACGGTTCGCCAGCCGACGGACCAGGTTCAGCTCGGTGCCGATCGCCCACTTCGAGCCGGCCGGGGCCGCCTCCAGGGCCTTGATGATGTACTCCGTCGAGCCGACGTAGTCCGCCGCCGCCACGACCTCGTGCTTGCACTCGGGGTGCACCAGGACGTTCACGCCCGGTATCCGCTCGCGGACGTCGTTGACCGACTCCACCGAGAACCGGCCGTGCACCGAGCAGTGCCCGCGCCACAGGATCATCTTCGCGCCGCGCAGCTCCTCGGCGGTCAGGCCGCCGCCCGGCTTGTGCGGGTTGTAGACGACGCAGTCCTCCAGCGACATGCCCATGTCGCGGACGGCGGTGTTCCGGCCCAGGTGCTGGTCGGGCAGGAAGAGGACCTTCTCCCCCTGCTCGAAGGCCCACTCAAGCGCCCGCTTCGCGTTGGAGGAGGTGCAGATCGTGCCGCCGTGCCGACCGGTGAAGGACTTGATGTCGGCGGAGGAGTTCATGTACGCGACCGGCACGACCTGCCCGGCGACCCCGGCCTCGCTCAGCACGTCCCAGCACTCGGCGACCTGCTCGGCGGTGGCCATGTCGGCCATGGAGCAGCCCGCCGCGAGGTCCGGCAGCACGACCTTCTGGTCGCCGGTGGTCAGGATGTCCGCGGACTCCGCCATGAAGTGCACGCCGCAGAAGACGATGTACTCGGCCTCCGGCCGCGCCGCCGCGTCCCGGGCGAGCTTGAACGAGTCGCCGGTGACGTCGGCGAACTGGATGACTTCGTCGCGCTGGTAGTGGTGACCCAGGACGAAGACCTTGTCGCCGAGCTTCTCCTTGGCCGCACGGGCGCGCTCCACCAGGTCCGGGTCGGACGGGGATGGCAGGTCGCCGGGGCACTCGACGCCGCGCTCGCTCCTCGGGTCGGCCTCACGGCCGAGCAGGAGCAGGGCGAGGGGCGTCGGCTGGACGTCGAGTTCCTGGACGGGGTGGGCCGTGGTCACGTCACGCACCCTTTCTTCTCTGCTGAAGTCTGCTGGAGGGTTGCCGAAGGCTCCGCGCCACCGCGGGCCCTCGACGTCTTCTCGTCTAATTGACGCTATCTATCATATCCGTTTCACGTCACTTTGACGATGTCCATAGCGTCGATGTGACGCATCCCCCCGCCAGGCCGGTGTGCGAGCATGAATGGACCAGGCAAGCGCTCGGCCCGGAATGAATCCGCGGTCCCGACGGTTGCAACGTCGGCAAGCAGTCTCCGTACAACCCGGGAGAGAAGCAGATGTCCGTATCGGACGAGACCACCACCGTGAGCGACGGCATCCTCCTGTCCGACGCCGCCGCAGCCAAGGTCAAGGGCCTGCTGGAGCAGGAAGGCCGCGACGATCTGGCGCTGCGCGTCGCCGTCCAGCCCGGCGGCTGCTCCGGCCTGCGTTACCAGCTCTTCTTCGACGAGCGTTCGCTCGACGGTGACGTGGTGAAGGACTTCGACGGCGTCAAGGTCGTCACCGACCGGATGAGCGCTCCCTACCTGGGCGGCGCCT
Organism: Streptomyces sp. NPDC058195; assembly: GCF_042883525.1. Classification (NCBI taxonomy): domain Bacteria; kingdom Bacillati; phylum Actinomycetota; class Actinomycetes; order Kitasatosporales; family Streptomycetaceae; genus Streptomyces; species Streptomyces sp. NPDC058195. The sequence goes on along the minus strand of NZ_JBHVVM010000015.1, from coordinate 151,162 downwards.
CCATCGACTTCGTCGACACCATCGAGAAGCAGGGCTTCACGATCGACAACCCCAACGCCACCGGTTCCTGCGCCTGCGGCGACTCCTTCAACTAAGCCGGCGGGCCCCTTGGCCGGCTGAAGGACAGCACGACGACGGCGGCGGTTCCCGGCATCCCGGGGCCGCCGCCGTCGTCGTGCTGTCCCCGTGGGGGCCGGTGGTGCTCAGCCCCGGGGCACCTCGCCGCCCGAGACCGCGTCGACCACCTTCCGGTCGCCCAGCGGCGCGTCCAGTGTCACCGTGCGGGTCAGCTCCTTGGCGATCGCGATGCAGGTCTGCTTCCCGGGCTGCTTCGCCTCCGTGATCCGCACGGTCACGGTGTCCGCGCTCTCGGTCGCGCTCGCCGTGTACGTACTGCACACCCCGCCCCAGAACGTCACCGACAGGTCCCGCCCCTCGGCCCGGTACGACAGCGACTGCCGCTGGGCCTTCTCCGCGTTGCCCGGGGGAGTGGGGGCCGCCGACCCCGCCGCCGGTGCGCTCCTCGTCAGGTACGCGGGCGCCACCGCGACCTGCGCCACCGTGCTGCCCGTACCACCGGCGGCCGGACGCACCGAGAAGAGCCACGACGGCACGAGTGCCTGCCGCCCCGCCACGTACTGGGCCGACAGCCCGAACACCGCCTTCTCCACCGTCACGGTCGTCACCTCCGGCTCCGCCCCGGTCCGCGCGCCGCAGCGCACCTTCCCGCTCGCGGCCGGCACGGGGTCGGCGCAGCCGCCGATGTCCCTGCGGGCCGCGGGACCGTTCAGCTGCGCCAGCGTCTCGGCCGCGCCGAGCACGGGATAGGTGTCGCCCTTCTCCAGGCCCTTCATACGGCCGCTGCCGCCCACCACGCGACCGTCCGGGCCCACCTGGACGCCGGTGGACCAGCCGTAGGTGGGCAGGCCGTCCACCTTCGGATCGGCGTTCACCACCCGTACGGAACCCATGAGCTGGCGGGTGTCCAGGGCGGCGCCGTCCTGTCCGGCCGCCTTCAGGACCGGGGCCGCGGCGGCCCGTGCGGCGCTCTCGCTCACCGGGGAGCCGCCGCCGTCCGGGGACTGCTTCGTACCCGAACAGACCGCACCCTTCTGGCAGTTGTCGGTGCCGCCGGAGCCGTGACGGGTGAAGGTCCAGGTTCCCGGGGCCTGCTTCTCCACCCGGAGCACCGGGTTCGTCCCGTCCCCGTCGGAGCCCACCTTCCAGTACGTGGCCTCCTCCTGCGGGGTGCCGGGCAGACCGAGCGCCTTCGCCAGCCGGGTCACCTCATCGGCCGAGACCGTCCCGGCCGCCCGCCGCACGGCGGACGTGCGCGGGCCCTCGGGCAGTGCGCCGGAGGCGCGGTAGACCACGCGGCCGCCGCTCGGGTCGGGCTCGCCGGGCGCGATGCCGCGCGAGGCGCCCTCGGGCGGTGTGCCGGAGCCGGCCTGTCCGTCCGCCGTGTCCAGGGCCAGCGGCGGCGGGGAGGTCCGCCCGCCGGTGTCCGCCCCGCTGTCGGACCTGCCGCCGTCGGCCGCGGTGGCGGCCCAGTAGGCCCCGCCGCCCCCGGCCAGCAGCACGGCTGCCGCCACCGAGGCCACGGCGAGCGGCGAACGCCGCCGGGGGCCGGTCACGTCGTTGTCGGGTCGCTCGGTGCTCACCGGATCCGCTCCTTCACCTGCCGTATGGCCGTCACGCGCCGTTGCCCGGCCCGTCGTCGGTCCCCGGGGTCCGGGGACAACGGTGGGACGGGGCAGCGGCGCGGACGGTTCCCTCCAGGGAGCGGGAGCGGGCTCAGTCGCCGTAGCCCTCCATCGCGTCGATCAGCCGGGCGGACGCGGCCGGAACGGTGACGCCGTGAATCCGGGACGGGGCGACCGGGGCAGGGGCAGACTTCGTATGAGCCGTCCAGTGCGGGGCCATCCGCGCGCAGTCTCCGCGCAGCTCGGCCAGGCTCATCTCGGACTCGCGCAGGGCGATGTGGTTCGACATATCGGCACCGTAAGCACCACAAGCCACAGGAAGAAAGCCCTACTATCGGGTAGTTTCCCCCTCTTCAGGGCCGGTCCGGCGAACGGGTAGCGTGAACTGTCACGCCGCCCCGGGAACACAGCGACCCGTTCCCCCCGATCTCCGCAGGAGCAGTTTCCCCGTGCGAATCGCAGTCACCGGCTCCATCGCCACCGACCACCTCATGACCTTCCCCGGCCGTTTCGCCGACCAGCTGGTCGCCGACCAGCTGCACACGGTCTCGCTCTCCTTCCTGGTGGACAACCTCGAAGTGCGTCGGGGCGGTGTCGCCGCCAACATCTGCTTCGGCATGGGCCTGCTGGGCACGCAGCCGATCCTGGCGGGTGCCGCGGGCGCCGACTTCGACGAGTACCGCGCCTGGCTCGACCGCCACGGCGTCGACACCGGTTCGGTGCGGATCTCCGAGGTCCTGCACACCGCCCGCTTCGTCTGCACCACGGACGCCGACCACAACCAGATCGGCTCCTTCTACGCCGGGGCGATGAGCGAGGCCCGGCTCATCGAGCTGAAGGCCGTCGCCGACCGGGTCGGCGGCCTCGACCTGGTCTCGATCGGGGCCGACGACCCCGAGGCGATGCTGCGCCACACCGAGGAGTGCCGTACCCGGGGCATCCCGTTCGCCGCGGACTTCTCGCAGCAGATCGCGCGGATGGACGGCGAGGAGATCCGGATCCTCCTGGAGGGCGCCACGTACCTCTTCTCCAACGAGTACGAGAAGGGGCTCATCGAGTCCAAGACCGGCTGGAGCGACGAGGAGATCCTGGCCAAGGTCGGCCACCGGGTCACCACCCTCGGCGCCCGCGGCGTACGCATCGAGCGCGTCGGCCAGGAGCCGATCGAGGTCGGCTGCCCGGAGGAGACGGCCAAGGCCGACCCGACCGGTGTCGGCGACGCCTTCCGGGCCGGCTTCCTGTCCGGCCTCGCCTGGGGCGTCGGCCTGGAGCGCGCCGCCCAGGTCGGCTGCATGCTGGCCACCCTGGTGATCGAGACCATCGGCACCCAGGAGTACACCCTGCACCGCACCCACTTCATGGACCGCTTCACCAAGGCGTACGGCCACGACGCCGCCACCGAGGTCCGCGCCCACCTGAGCTGACCGCGGCACGGAACGCTCAGCCGAGCCGGCGGACCACATAGGCCGAGCCGCGGTCCGCCGGCTCCTCGCCCACGTACTCCTGCTCCCGCATCGCGCACCAGGCGGGGATGTCCAGCCGTGCCGCCTCGTCATCGGCGAGCACGGTCACCGTCCCGCCGACCGGCACCCGCCCGATCACCTTCGCCAGCTCGATCACCGGGACCGGGCAGCGCTTCCCCAGGGCGTCGACCACCAGGGCCGCGGCCGGTGCGGGCGGGGCGGCGGCGGGCGGGGCGGCGGCGCCGAGCCGCTGGCGTACCTCCGCCACCACCTCGGGCAGCACCTCCAGGAAACGCTCGACGTCCGCCTCGGCCGTGCCGTCCGGCAGCGACACCCGTACGTTGCCCTCCGACAGCACCCCCATGGCCCGGAGCACATGGCTCGGAGTCAGCGTGCTGCTGGTGCAGGACGAACCGGATGAAACGGAGAAACCGGCCCGGTCCAGCTCATGGAGCAGTGTCTCCCCGTCGACATAGAGACAGGAGAAGGTCACCAGATGCGGCAGCCGCCGCACCGGATCACCGACCACCTCCACATCGGGCACCAGCTCCGGCACCGCGGCCCGGATCCGGTCCACCAGGGCCCGCAGCCGGGCGGACTCGCTCCCGGCCTCGGCCCGTACGGCCCGCAGCGACGCCGCCGCCGCGACGATCGCCGGAATGTTCTCGAAGCCGGCCGACCGCCCCGCCTCCCGCTCGTCAGCCGGCCCCGGGACGGCGAACCTGGTTCCCTTGCGCACCGCGAGCAGTCCCACGCCCGAGGGCCCGCCCCACTTGTGGGCGCTGCCCGTCAGCAGTGACCAGCCCTCCGGCACCGGGCCCCGGCCCAGCGACTGCGCGGCGTCCACCAGCAGCGGCACCCCCGCCGCCCGGCAGGCCTCCGCGACGGCGGCCACCGGCTGCTCGGTGCCGACCTCGTGGTTGGCGGACTGCAGACAGGCCAGCGCGGTGTCCTCGCGCAGCGCCTGGGCGTACGCCGTCGCGCTCACCGCCCCCGCGCGGTCCACCGGCACCTCGGCGACCGACCCGCCCCGCGCCTCATGGGCGGCGGCCGAATGGAGTACCGACGAGTGTTCGACCGCGGAGACGACCAGATGGCGGCCGACACGCCGACGTCCCTCAAGGGCTCCGGAAATCCCCGAATGCACCGCGGAGGTCCCCGAAGGAGTGAATGTGAGCTCGTCCGGGCGGCAGCCGACGGCCTCCGCGGCAGCCTCCCGGGCGGCGTCCAGCAGCAGCCGGGCCCGCCGCCCCTCGCGGTAGAGCCTGGCCGGATCGGCCCAGCCCTCGTCCAGCGCGGCAAGCAGCGCCTGACGTGCGACGGGATGCAGGGGGGCGGCGGAGGCGGTGTCGAAGTAGGGCACCCGGCCACGCTAGCCCGCACCGCCGCCCCGGCCGGGGACGGGGCGGCGGTGGCGTGGGGGAGAGGCGCGCCGTCCGGCCGGGAGAGGGGGCGTCAGATGACGCTCAAAGGCCCGTATTCCACCCCTTCGGGGAGTCGGACGGCGCGTTGGGCACCCTCCCCGCGCGACCCCAAATAGCGTCCAGTAGGGTTTGGTCCGCATAAACATCCAAACCCCTGCCCGCGTCAGGGCGGCGACCGACCAGAAAGACGGCCGCGCCGACCGCGTGGGCGAGACTCTCGGGAAGGCGCTACGTGAGTCCCAACGGCTCCGACCGCTCGTCGCGGCGCCCGATGCGGCGGAAGCTGCCGCAGGTGCTGACTGCGGGCCTGATCCTTGTGACCGCCACCGGTTGCACATACAAGGACTTCCCCCGCCTTGGAATGCCGACTCCGGTTACGGAAGAGGCACCACGGATCCTCTCTCTCTGGCAGGGCTCGTGGGCGGCAGCGCTCGCCACGGGCGTGCTGGTATGGGGTCTGATCCTGTGGAGCGTCATCTTCCACCGGCGCAGCCGCACCAAGGTCGAGGTTCCTCCGCAGACCCGGTACAACATGCCCATCGAGGCGCTGTACACCGTGGTCCCTCTGATCATCGTCTCGGTGTTGTTCTACTTCACCGCGCGCGACGAGACGAAGCTCCTCACGCTCTCCGACAAGCCCGCCCACACCATCAACGTGGTCGGCTACCAGTGGAGCTGGGGCTTCAACTACATCGAGAACGTGGACGGCTCGTCCGCCACGGGCAACGAGATCCCCAAGGAGCTCGACGCCATCCCCGACCGGTTCCGCAAGGACTTCCCGAAGAACGCCGAGGGCGTCTACGACTTCGGTGTCCCGGGTACGCGGAACCCGCAGAACGGCAACCCGGGTCCGACCCTGTGGCTGCCGAAGGGTGAGAAGGTCCGTTTCGTTCTGACTTCGCGTGACGTCATCCACTCCTTCTGGGTGGTGCCGTTCCTCATGAAGCAGGACGTCATTCCGGGCCACACCAACGCCTTCGAGGTGACTCCCAACCAGGAGGGCACCTTCATGGGCAAGTGCGCCGAGCTCTGCGGCGTCGACCACTCCCGGATGCTCTTCAACGTCAAGGTCGTCTCCCCGGAGCGCTACCAGGCGCACCTGGAGGAGCTGGCGAAGAAGGGCCAGACGGGCTACGTGCCGGCCGGCATCGAGCAGACTGACCCGGCCAGGAATGCGGAGACGAACAAACTGTGAGCATCCTCAACGAACCTCAGGGTGCCGCGGCAGCAGACGACTCGTACGAGGATGAGCTGCCGGTCCGGCGGAAGCAGCCGGGAAACGTCGTCGTCAAGTGGCTGACCACCACTGACCACAAGACGATCGGCACGATGTACCTGGTCACGTCGTTCGCGTTCTTCTGCATCGGCGGTCTGATGGCGCTCTTCATGCGCGCCGAACTGGCCCGTCCCGGCACGCAGATCATGTCGAACGAGCAGTTCAACCAGGCGTTCACGATGCACGGCACGATCATGCTGCTGATGTTCGCGACGCCGCTGTTCGCCGGATTCGCGAACTGGATCATGCCGCTCCAGATCGGTGCGCCCGATGTGGCGTTCCCGCGGCTGAACATGTTCGCGTACTGGCTGTACCTCTTCGGCTCGCTGATCGCGGTGGCCGGCTTCCTCACCCCGCAGGGTGCGGCCGACTTCGGCTGGTTCGCCTATTCCCCGCTCTCGGACGCCGTCCGGTCGCCGGGTATCGGCGCCGACATGTGGATCATGGGTCTGGCCTTCTCCGGCTTCGGCACGATCCTCGGTTCGGTCAACTTCATCACCACGATCATCTGCATGCGCGCTCCCGGCATGACGATGTTCCGCATGCCGATCTTCGTCTGGAACGTGCTGCTGACCGGTGTGCTGGTCCTGCTGGCCTTCCCGGTTCTCGCCGCCGCGCTCTTCGCGCTGGAGGCCGACCGTAAATTCGGCGCACATATCTTCGATGCGTCGAATGGTGGCGCATTGCTCTGGCAACACCTCTTCTGGTTCTTCGGCCATCCAGAGGTGTACATCATCGCCCTGCCATTCTTCGGAATCATTTCCGAGGTCATTCCGGTATTCAGCCGGAAGCCGATGTTCGGTTACATCGGTCTGGTCGCCGCGACGATTGCCATCGCCGGTCTTTCCGTGACCGTGTGGGCCCACCACATGTACGTCACGGGCGGTGTGCTCCTGCCGTTCTTCTCGTTCATGACCTTCCTCATCGCGGTACCGACCGGTGTGAAGTTCTTCAACTGGATCGGCACGATGTGGAAGGGGTCGTTGTCCTTCGAGACACCGATGCTCTGGGCCGTCGGCTTCCTGATCACCTTCACCTTCGGTGGTCTGACCGGAGTCATCCTGGCCTCGCCGCCCATGGACTTCCACGTGTCGGACTCGTACTTCGTGGTCGCGCACTTCCACTACGTCATCTTCGGCACCGTGGTGTTCGCGATGTTCTCCGGATTCCACTTCTGGTGGCCGAAGTTCACCGGCAAGATGCTCGACGAGCGGCTCGGCAAGATCACGTTCTGGACGCTGTTCGTGGGCTTCCACGGCACGTTCCTGGTGCAGCACTGGCTGGGTGCCGAGGGCATGCCGCGTCGCTACGCGGACTACCTCGCCGCCGACGGCTACACCGCGCTGAACACGGTCTCCACGATCTCCTCGTTCCTGCTCGGTCTGTCGATACTGCCGTTCTTCTACAACGTGTGGAAGACCGCCAAGTACGGCAAGAAGGTCGAGGTCGACGACCCGTGGGGCTACGGCCGTTCGCTGGAGTGGGCGACTTCCTGCCCGCCGCCGCGGCACAACTTCCTCACCCTGCCGCGGATCCGTTCCGAATCCCCGGCGTTCGACCTGCACCACCCGGAGATCGCGGCCCTCGAACAGCTGGAGCACCACTCCGCTGACGACAAGGCCCTCGCTGGCGGCAAGGAGGCCGGCAAGTGAAGATCCAGGGCAAGATGTTCCTGTGGCTGAGCGTCTTCATTCTGGCCATCGCCGTCACGTACGGCGTGTGGTCGAAGGAGCCGGCCGGTACCACCGCCCTCGCGCTGGCCTTCGGCCTGAGCCTCATGATCGGCTTCTACCTGGCCTTCACGGCTCAGCGGGTCGACGACATGGCGCAGGACAACAAGGAGGCCGACGTCGCGGACGAGGCCGGCGAGGTGGGGTTCTTCTCCCCGCACAGCTGGCAGCCGCTCTCCCTGGCGATCGGCGGCGCCATGGCCTTCATGGGCGTCATCTTCGGCTGGTGGCTGCTGTACTTCTCGACCCCGATCATCCTGATCGGCCTCTTCGGCTGGGTCTTCGAGTACTACCGCGGTGAGAACCGCACCCAGTGACCTCGCGTCACCGCTCCACCTGACGGGGGCCCGCGCTTCTCCACCGAGAGAAGCGCGGGCCCCCGTTCGTACGTACAGAACGCGCCGATCCGGGCGGGCCTTCTTAGCGTGGCCCCATGAACCGCACGCCGCGCCTCCGCCCCGCAGTGGGCTGCCCCCTGCTGGTCATGACCCTGGTCGTGGCCGCGACCGCCTGTGCGGGGTCCGGGGGCCACCCGCTCGCGGAGAAGCCGTACGACGCCGTGCACGAGATCTCCTCGACCGCGCGCGACGGCGACGGGAAGGTCGTCCCCGGCAGGCCGCTGGAAGTCACCGTCAAGGGTGACGACGGCCGGATCACGGACGTGTCGGCCGTCGACACCACCGGCCGCCACCTCGCGGGCGAGCTCGACGCCGACGGCAGGCGCTGGCGCTCCACGATGCCGCTCGCCGCCGGAGCCCGCTACACCGTCCGGGTCAGCACGGAGGACGAGGACGGCGCCCCTGGCGCCCGTACGCTCTCGTTCGGCACGACCTCGGCCCAGGAGCTGCTGGAGGTCGCCTTCGGCCCTCAGGCGGGCACCTACGGCGTCGGGCAGCCCCTGACCGCGGAACTCAGCGCCCCCGTCTCCGACAGGGCCTCCAGGGCCCGTGTGGAGCGCGGCCTGAGGGTCCGCTCGACCCCCTCCGTGACCGGCTCCTGGTACTGGGTCGACGACCAGACCCTGCACTACCGCCCCAAGGGGTACTGGCCCGCCAGGGCCACCATCGACGTCAGCAGCGGCCTGGCGGGCGTCAAGGTCACCGACACCCTCTACGGCGCCCCCACGAAGGCCCTCAGGCTCTCCACGGGTGCCCGCGTCGAGGCCGTCACCGACGCCGTGGCGCACTCGATGACGGTCAAACGCGACGGAAAAGTGATCAACACCATTCCGGTCACCACCGGCAAGCCCGGCTTCGCCACCCGAAACGGCGTCAAGGTCGTGCTGGACAAGGAGTACTACGTACGTATGCGCGGGGAGACCATCGGCATCGCGGAGGGTTCCTCGGACTCGTACGACCTGCCGGTCTACTACGCGACGCGGGTCACCTGGAGCGGCGAGTACGTGCACGCCGCCCCCTGGTCCACCGGCTCGCAGGGGTACGCGAACGTCAGCCACGGCTGCACGGGCATGAGCACCAGCCAGGCCGAGTGGTTCTACAACACCGTGCGTCCGGGGGACATCGTCACGGTGGTGGGCAGCCAGGGCGAGATGATGACGCCGTTCGACAACGGCTTCGGGGACTGGAACCTCTCCTGGGCCGCATGGCTGAAGGGCAGCGCCCTGCAGAAGAGCACCGCGCCGGACCGTACGGAGACGGTCCAGGCGGCACGACTGCGCCCCGAGGTCTGAACGACCGGGCCGGGGAGTGCGCTGCCCTTCGGGGGACCGCCCGGGTCAGGCGCTCACAGCGGCCCGGTCGCGCAGCAGGGCGGCCAGGGCCTCCGCGAACTCGACCGGCTCGACCGGCAGGGTCACCGCGGCGTCCGCACGGCTCCAGGTGGCCAGCCAGGCGTCCTGGGGGCGTCCCATCAGCAGCAGGACCGGCGGGCACCGGAAGATCTCGTCCTTGATCTGCCGGCAGACGCCCATGCCGCCCGCGGGCGCCGTCTCGCCGTCCAGCACGCAGACGTCCACGCCGCCGGCGTCCAGCGCCTCCAGGACCGCGGGCAGCGTCGCGCACTCCAGGAATTCCACCGGTGGTACGTCGGAGGCGGGCCGGTGCCCGGCCGCCAGCCTCACCTGCTCGCGGGTGTTGGCGTCGTCGCTGTAGACCAGGACCGTGGCGGTCGGCTGCATTGTTCCTCCGTGACATCTGTGTCTTCGGGGCTTTCCGGGCATGAACCGATGCGCGGATCGTACTCCGCCGGACGGTCTGTCAGCACCGCTCCGGACAGCGGTTCCCTGGGCCGTTCGGGGAGGACACACCCGCCTGACACACCGAACGGCACCCCCCGGGGTGAGGGCGGGATAAGCGACCGACATAATGTCGGTCGTGGCGACAGCAACGACAGTAGAAACCGGGCACGCGCACCCGTCGGTCAATCGACCGAACCTCACCAGCGTCGGAACCATCATCTGGTTGAGTTCCGAGCTGATGTTCTTCGCGGCCCTCTTCGCGATGTACTTCACCCTGCGATCGGTGACGGGACCGGAGCACTGGAAGGAAATGGCTTCGGCCCTGAACTTCCCGTTCTCCGCGACGAACACCACGATCCTGGTGCTCTCCTCACTCACCTGCCAGCTCGGCGTCTTCGCCGCGGAGCGGGGCGACGTGAAGAAGCTCCGTACCTGGTTCGTGATCACTTTCGTGATGGGTGCGATCTTCATCGGAGGCCAGGTCTTCGAGTACACCGAGCTGGTGAAGAAGGACGGCCTCTCGCTGTCCTCCGACCCGTACGGCTCGGTGTTCTACCTGACCACCGGCTTCCACGGGCTGCACGTGACAGGCGGTCTCATCGCCTTCCTGCTCGTACTGGGCAGGACGTACGCAGCCAAGAGGTTCACCCACGAACAGGCGACCTCCGCCATCGTCGTGTCCTATTACTGGCACTTCGTCGATGTCGTGTGGATCGGCCTGTTCGCCACGATCTACATGATCAAGTAATCGGGCTCGAACCCGAACCACATCCAGCATCGACGCAGAAGATCCTGACACCGGGGTAATCCGTGAAAAAGCTCTCCGCACGACGACGCCATCCGTTGGCGGCGGTCGTCGTACTACTCCTCGCGCTTGCGGCCACTGGGGGGCTGTACGCCGCTTTCGCGCCCGCGAGTAAGGCACAGGCCGACGAAACCGCCCAGTCCCTCGCCATCGAGGAGGGCAAGAAGCTGTACTCCGTCGGTTGCGCCAGCTGCCACGGAACCGGCGGTCAGGGCAGCACCGACGGGCCGAGCCTGGTCGGTGTCGGCTCCGCCGCCGTTGACTTCCAGGTCGGTACGGGCCGTATGCCGGCGCAGCAGCCCGGCGCCCAGGTGCCGAAGAAGAAGGTCATCTACAGCCAGGCTCAGATCGACCAGCTGGCCGCGTACGTCGCGTCGCTCGGCGCCGGTCCGATCACGCCGACCAAGAAGGACTACGACCCTGCCGGCGCTGACGTCGCCAAGGGTGGCGAGCTGTTCCGTACCAACTGTGCGCAGTGCCACAACCTCACCGGTGAGGGCGGCGCGCTGACGGACGGCAAGTACGCGCCCAGCCTTGAGGGCGTGGACCCGAAGCACCTCTACGAGGCCATGCAGACCGGCCCGCAGAACATGCCGTCCTTCCCGGACACGACGATGCCCGACAAGCAGAAGCGGGACATCATCGCGTACGTCCAGACCGTGAACAGCGCCCAGTCGGAGAACCCGGGTGGTCTGAAGCTGGGCGGCCTGGGGCCGGTCAGCGAGGGACTGTTCGCCTGGATCTTCGGACTCGGCGCACTGATCGCAGTTGCCGTTTGGGTCGCGGCCCACACCGCTAAGGCCAAGAAGTCATGAGTAGCCAAGAGATTCCAGAAGAGAACCTGCCCGAAACGCAGGTCCCCGCGCACGGCGCGGTAGAGGTCGCGGACGACCCGTTCGCCGACCCCGGGCTGCCGGCTCACCAGCCGCGCATCCAGGACATCGACGAGCGGGCAGCCAAGCGCTCCGAGCGCGTGGTCGCCTTCCTGTTCACGCTGTCGATGCTGGCCACGGTCGGCTTCATCGCCTCGTACGTCATCTTCCCGGTCGACAAGATCGTGTACATCTGGCCCTTCGGCCACGTGAGCGCGCTGAACTTCTCGCTGGGTCTGACTCTGGGTGTGGCGCTCTTCGCGATCGGCGCCGGCGCCGTCCACTGGGCGCGCACGCTGATGTCCGACGTCGAGGTCGCCGACGACCGGCACGCCATCGCGGCGGAGCCCGAGGTCAAGGCGAAGGTCATGGCCGACTTCGCGGCGGGTGCCGCGGAGTCCGGGTTCGGCCGGCGCAAGCTGATCCGCAACACCATGTTCGGCGCGCTGGCCCTGGTGCCGCTCTCCGGCGTGGTGCTGCTGCGCGACCTCGGTCCGCTGCCGGAGAAGAAGCTCCGCAGCACCCTGTGGGCCAGGGGCAAGCAGCTCATCAACATGAACACGATGGAGCCGCTGCGTCCCGAGGACGTCGCCGTCGGTTCGCTGACCTTCGCCATGCCCGAGGGCCTGGAGGAGAGCGCGGAGGACTTCAACAACCAGATCGCCAAGGCCGCCCTGATGATCGTCCGGATCCAGCCGGAGAACATCAAGGACAAGCGCGAGCGCGAGTGGGCCCACGAGGGCATCGTGGCCTTCTCCAAGATCTGCACCCACGTCGGCTGCCCGATCAGCCTGTACGAGCAGCAGACGCACCACGTGCTCTGCCCGTGCCACCAGTCCACCTTCGACCTCTCCGACGGCGCCCGCGTCATCTTCGGTCCGGCCGGTCACGCCCTCCCGCAGCTGCGGATCGGCGTGAACAGCGAGGGCAACCTCGAAGCGCTCGGCGACTTCGATGAGCCCGTCGGTCCTGCATTCTGGGAGCGCGGATGAGTACTGCGACCACGAACACACCCAGTGCCAGCGCACCGGGCAACCGCAAGGCGCCCGCTGGCGAGCGGGTGGCCGACTGGGCGGACGGCCGGCTCGGGATCTACTCCCTGGCCAAGGCCAACATGCGCAAGATCTTCCCGGACCACTGGTCCTTCATGCTGGGCGAGATCTGCCTCTACAGCTTCATCATCATCATCCTCACGGGTGTGTACCTGACGCTGTTCTTCCACCCGAGCATGAACGAGGTCGTGTATCACGGCTCGTACGAGCCGATGCAGGGCATCCGGATGTCCGAGGCGTACGCCTCGACCCTGGACATCAGCTTCGACGTCCGCGGTGGTCTGCTGGTTCGCCAGATCCACCACTGGGCCGCGCTGATCTTCCTGGCCGGCATGTTCGTGCACATGATGCGCGTCTTCTTCACGGGTGCGTTCCGCAAGCCGCGTGAGATCAACTGGCTGTTCGGCTTCCTGCTGTTCGTGCTGGGCATGTTCACCGGCTTCACCGGCTACTCGCTCCCGGACGACCTGCTGTCCGGTACCGGTATCCGCTTCACCCAGGGCGCGATCCTGTCGATGCCGATCGTCGGCACGTACATCTCGATGTTCCTGTTCGGCGGAGAGTTCCCCGGCCACGACTTCGTCGCCCGGTTCTACTCGATCCACATCCTGCTGCTGCCGGGCATCATGCTCGGCCTGCTGGTGGCGCACCTGATCCTGGTCTTCTACCACAAGCACACGCAGTTCGCGGGCCCCGGCCGCACCAACAAGAACGTCGTCGGCATGCCGCTGCTGCCGGTGTACATGGCGAAGGCCGGCGGGTTCTTCTTCCTGGTCTTCGGCATCATCGCGGTCATCGCGGCGATCGCCACGATCAACCCGGTGTGGAACATCGGCCCCTACCGTCCGGACCAGGTGTCCACCGGCGCCCAGCCCGACTGGTACATGGGCTTCGCCGAGGGTCTGATCCGTGTCATGCCGGGCTGGGAGATCAACCTCTGGGGCCACACGCTGGTCCTGGGCGTCTTCATCCCGCTGATGGCCTTCGGTGTGGTGCTCGCGATCATCGCGGTCTACCCGTTCATCGAGTCCTGGATCACCGGGGACAAGCGCGAGCACCACATCCTGGACCGCCCGCGCAACGCCCCGACCCGGACGGCCTTCGGTGTCGCCTGGATCACCGAGTACGTCATCGTCTTCATCGGCGGTGGCAACGACCTGTGGGCCACGCACTTCCACCTGTCGATCAACGCCATTTCCTGGTTCGTCCGAATCTTCATCTTCGTCGGCCCGGTCCTCGCGTTCATCGCCACCCGGCGGATCTGCCTCGGTCTCCAGCGCCGCGACAAGGAGAAGGTGCTGCACGGACGCGAGTCCGGCCTCATCAAGCGCCTGCCGCACGGTGAGTTCGTCGAGATCCACGAGCCGCTCAGCCCCGGGCAGCTGCACACCCTCACCGCGCACGAGCAGTACAAGCCGCTCGAGCTCGGCCCGACGGTCGACGAGAACGGTGTCGAGCGCAAGGTCTCGGCCCTGCAGAAGCTGCGGGCCAGGCTCAGCAAGGGCCTCTACGGCGAGGACAACCAGATCGCCAAGCCCACCGCCGAGGAATACAAGGAGATCACCAGCGGCCACGGTCACCACTGATCGCCTGAACTGATCGCCACGGCAGGAGCCCCGTCCATTCGATGGACGGGGCTCTTTGCCGTGCCCGCTGGTGGATAGGGTGGAGGCAATCCCTTTTACTGGCTGTGGACCCTGGAGCGGACCATGAACGTTGTGACCCCGATCGGCGGCGACAGCGTGGCGGACCACTCCTGGCCCGGTGTGCTGAACCCCCTGCTGCGCGGCGAGGACCTCAGCGCGGACGCCACCGCCTGGGCGATGGACCGCATCATGCGCGGGGAGGCGACCGATGTGCAGATCGCCGGGTTCGCGGTGGCGCTGCGGGCCAAGGGCGAGACCATCGGCGAGGTCTCCGGGCTGGTCCGGGCGATGTACGAGCACGCCCACACCATCGAGGTGCCCGGCCGCACGGTCGACATCGTCGGCACCGGCGGCGACCTCGCCAGGACGGTCAACATCTCCACCATGTCGGCGGTCGTCATCGCCGGTACCGGGGCCAAGGTCGTCAAGCATGGCAACCGCGCCTCGTCCTCCGCGTCCGGTTCCTCCGACGTGCTGGAGAAGCTCGGCGTCAACCTGGACCTCTCCGCGCAGCGGGTCGTCGAGGTCGCCCAGGAGGCGGGCATCACCTTCTGCTTCGCGGTGCGCTTCCACCCCGCCCTGCGCCACGTGGCCAGGGCCCGCAAGGAGCTCGGCACGCCGACCACGTTCAACATCCTCGGTCCGCTCACCAACCCGGCCCGGGTGCGCTCCCAGGCCGTCGGGGTGGCCGACCCGAAGATGGCTCCCATCGTCGCCGGGGTGCTGGCCGAGCGCGGCAACTCCGCGCTGGTCTTCCGCGGCGACGACGGCCTGGACGAGCTGACGACGACCGCGACCTCGCGGGTCTGGGTGGTACGGGACGGAGCCGTCCGCGAGGAGGCGTTCGACCCGCGCGACGTCGGTCTGGAGCTGGTGCCCGTGGAGGCGCTGCGCGGCGCGGACGCCTCGTACAACGCGGATGTGGCCCGCCGGGTGCTGGCGGGCGAGCGGGGTCCGGTGCGCGATGCCGTGCTGCTCAACTCGGCGGCGGCGCTGGTGGCGCTGGACGCGGCGGACGGCGCGCTGACCGAGCAGCTCGCGGCCGGGATGGTCCGGGCCGCCGAGTCCATCGACTCGGGTGCGGCGGCCCGTGCGCTGGAGCGCTGGGTGTCCGTCAGCAACGCCTGAACGCACCGGCGCCGGTATCGGCGCGGACAGGGGGCGCGGTCCGGATCGTGGACCGCGCCCTTGCGCGTCTTGCCGCGTATGGCAAGATGCTGGCAGGTCATGAGTGACAGCGACTACGGCCCCGGCCCGCTGTCCGGCAACCCTCCGTCCGTGGCGGGGTGCCCCGGGTGAAGACCAGGCCGTAGGCAGCGAGGTCTGCGGCAAGCGCGGGCCCCTCGGCATCGGAGCATGCCAACCCCCGGGGTCCTGGTCCCTAGGGAGCCTCCTGTGAGCACGCGAATGCGTTAGGGCCGTCGGCCCCTTCCGCACACCCCCTCTTCGTTCTTTTCCGCTGCGCTGCCGCGTACCCGCCGGCGCACGGGTTTCGCCTGCCTCTCACGGGAGTTCGCCATGTCTGTCTTCACCGCTGCCGCCGACCAGTCGCTTTGTGCCCCCCTGTCGGTTCTGGGGGAGGACGTGAGGGTTCCGCTGGTCACCGGTGGTGAGGTCACGTACGCCGCGCTCGACTACGCCGCCAGCGCCCCGGCGCTCCAGCGGGTCTGGGACGACGTCGCCGCCTACGCCCCGTACTACGGCAGCGTCCACCGCGGAGCCGGGTACCTCTCGCAGCTCTCCACCGACCTCTTCGAGAACAGCCGCGCCACCGTCGCGGAGTTCCTCGGCTGCCGCCCCGACGACCAGGTGGTCTTCACCCGCTCCACCACCGACTCGCTGAACCTGCTGGCCGCGGTCCTCCCGGCAGGCTGCCAGGTCTTCGTCTACGAGACCGAGCACCACGCCTCGCTGCTGCCGTGGCGCGACGCCCAGGTGACCTACCTGAACGCTCCGCGCACCCCCGCCCAGGCGGTCGAGACCCTGGAGCGGGCGCTCGCCGACCGCGATCCCCACGGCCCCGCGCTGGTCTGCGTCACCGGTGCCTCCAACGTCACCGGCGAGCTGTGGCCGGTGAAGGAGCTGGCCGCCGCCGCGCACGCGCACGGTGCACGGATCGTGCTGGACGCCGCCCAGCTCGCCCCGCACCACCCGGTGGACATCGCCGCGCTGGACGTCGACTGGGTCGCCTTCTCCGGCCACAAGCTGTACGCGCCCTTCGGCTCGGGCGTCCTCGCCGGGCGGGCCGACTGGCTCCGGGAGGCCGAGCCCTACCTCGCGGGCGGCGGAGCCTCGCGCACGGTGGCCCGCCGTGCCGACGGCGGTGTGGACGTGGAGTGGCACTCCACCGCCGCCCGTCACGAGGCCGGATCGCCCAATGTCATCGGCGTGTACTCCATCGCCTCCGCCTGCAAGGCACTGACCGAGGCGGGCTTCGACACCCTGGTCGCCCGGGAGCAGCGCCTGGTGGCCGCGGTCCGGGCCGGGCTCGCCGAGGTGCCGCAGGTCAAGGTGTTGTCGCTGTTCGGCGACGACGCCCCGCGGGTCGGCGTGATCTCCTTCGTGGTGGAGGGCTGGAACAGCTCGCACTTCGCCGCCGCGCTCTCCGCCGAGTACGGCATCGGCGTCCGTGACGGCCTCTTCTGCGCCCACCCGCTGGTCCGCACCCTGCTGGGCAGTGACCCGCAGCAGGTCGGCGAGTGCGGCGCGCCCGAGGCCGCCCCGGGCGAGCGGTCGCTGAACGCCATCCGGGTGAGCTTCGGGGCCGGTACGCCCGAGGAGCACATCGAGCGCTTCGTCCGCGCGGTCCGGGAGCTGGTCAGCGAGGGCGCCCAGTGGAAGTACCGCACCGAGGGCGGGCGCTGCGTCCCGGACCGGGGCGCCGCACAGGTCTGAACAGACCTTCGGCGGGGGACGGGCTGTGTGCCCGTCCCCCGCCGAAGGTGTGGTGAAAGGGAGCGCCTACGCGTCCAGCCCGATGGCGAAGGCGGCCTCCAGATCGTGCTGCGAGTAGGTGCGGAAGGCCACGTGCGTGTCGGTGGCCTCGACACCGGGGATCTTGCTGATCCGGCCGGGGATGACATCGGCCAGATCGTCGTGCTGGGGCACCCGGACCATGGCGATCAGGTCGTACGTACCGGTAACCGAGAAGACTTCGCTGACACTGTCCAGCGCGGCGATGGCCTCGGCGATCTCGGGAATCCGGTCCACGCTGGTTTTGATGAGCACGATCGCGGTGATCACGGCTGACGTTCTCCCTCGGTGGCCGCGGCTGGTGCCTTCACTCTATCCGTACGCCGGTAACGGCCCCACGCGTAGAAGAAGCCCAGGGCGAAGCCCACCACATGGGCCAGGTAGGCCACGCCCGGCCCGCCGTTGCCCGCGCCCCGCACCGCCAGCCACTGGAGGACGAACCAGAAGACCAGCACGATCCAGGCGGGGAAACGCAGTGGCAGGAAGAAGAGGAACGGGAACAGACTGGTGACCCGGGCCCGCGGGAAGAGGTACAGAAAGGCCCCGAGCACCGCCGAGATCGACCCCGACGCGCCCACCAGCGTCTGGTCGGAGGTGGCGTGGGCGGCGGCGTAGGCCGTCAGGGCGAGGTAGCCGCTGATCACGTAGAAGAAGGTGAACCCGGCCCGGCCCATCCGTTCCTCCGTCATCGCCCCGAACACGTACAGGAAGAGCATGTTGCCGAGCAGGTGGAGCCAGCTGCCGTGTACGAACAGGGCGGTCAGCGGGGTGAGCAGGGCGTGCCCGGAGCCCTCCCACAGCTCGCTGGGGATCACTCCCCAGCGTTCGAAGTACCCGGCCTGGGCGGCGAGCACGGCGTCGGCGGTGCCGCGGACCGGGTGGAGTCCGGACAGCGGGCTGATCGCGAAGACCAGGACGCAGACCGCGATCAGGGAATGGGTCACCCAGGGCCCGCCGGAGGTGACCGTGCGGAGCGGCCCGCCGGTCGCCCGGCCCGCCGCGGCTCGCGGTTCGATCATGAACAGAGCATGACGCAAGCGGAGGGAACGGGACAGACCGCCTCGCCGTGCCGGGGGAACGTGGCGAGGCCGTAGGGTTACGGCAGGACATCCGCAGTTCGACGGCGCACCGCGAGATCCTTGAAGCAAGCGGCACAAGGTTCGACGAAAGAGGACGCAACGATGACGACGGTTCCCCAGCCGACCGACCGGACTCGCTGGCGCTGCACGCTCTGCGGAAATCTCACGCGCTTCGACGTGACGCGCTCCTCGAAGGTCGTCGAGTATGTCCATCTCGACCTGGCCGGTGAGGCCACCGTCGAGGAACGCGAGGTGGTCAGTGAGACCATCGAGTCGGTGCGTTGCCGGTGGTGCAATGCGGTGGACCAGATCGAACTGGTGGACAGGCCGGGTGCCGACTCCTGACGGAGCCGCGCCCACAGACTTTTGGGGTGACGGATGGTGGAGCAGCCCGAGAGCGGCGCCGGAGCGGCCGAGTCGGCCGGCGACGCCGCCGAGGTGCTCGACCGCCCGCTGCCCGAAGGGGTACGGCGACGGGTCGTCGCGCTGGTGGCGGACGCGTTCGGCGGCCTGACGGTCACCGAACTCCCGGCCCAGCTGCGCCAGTACGCCCGCTTCACCCCGACCCGGCGCGCCAAGTTCGCCGGGAACGCCATGGCGGCCGCGCTGGAGAGCGACGCGCTGTTCCGCCAGCGCATCGGTGAGCGGCTCAAGGAGGGCCAGCCGGAGCTGGCCACCGCCCTGGAGGCCGGTGCGCCGCCCGCCGCGGCCGACCCCGTCGACGTCGCCGCGGCGGCCTATGTGCTGCGCCCGGTGGGCTGGGTGAAACTGGTCGCCGCCGCGGGCGAGGAGGTCCAGCGCGCCGACGCCGAGCGGGCCGACGAGGAGGGCCGCCGCGAGCTGGAGCGGCTGCGCGAGGAGCTGGGCCGGGCCCGCTCCCACACGAAGGACGAGACGGAGCGGCTCCGCGCCGAGCTGGACACGGCCCGCAAGGAGGCCGACGCCCTCCAGCGCAAGCTGCGCAGCGCCGTCAACGAGGTCAGGCGTGGTGAGGCGGCGCTGCGCCGCAGCCGGGCCGAGACCGAGACCGTACGGTCCGAGGCGGCTGCCCAGGTCTCGGCGGCCGAGAGCGAGAGCCGTCGGCTCAAGGCGCGGCTCGCGGAGGCGGAGGCGGCCGTGGAGGCGGGCCGCCGGGCCGCCCGGGAGGGCCGTTCCGTCGAGGACATGCGGCTGCGGCTGCTGCTGGACACGGTGCTCGACGCCGCGAGCGGGCTCCGGCGGGAACTGGCTCTGCCGCCCTCCTCGATGCGCCCCGCCGACGGGGTCGACGCGGTGGAGCCGGGCCGGATGTCGCCCAAGGACATCGCGGCCAGGGCCCTTTCGGAGACCGACCCGGCCCTGCTGGACCAGCTGCTCGCGCTGCCGCAGGCGCACCTGATCATCGACGGCTACAACGTCACCAAGACCGGCTATCCGCAACTGCCGCTGGAGAAGCAGCGGCTGAGGCTGCTGGGCGGGCTCTCGGTGCTCGCCGCGCAGACCGGTGCCGAGGTGACCTGCGTCTTCGACGGGGCCGAGCTGGCGGCTCCGGTGCTGCTGGCGCCGCCGCGCGGGGTCCGGGTGCTGTTCAGCAAGCCGGGGGTGACCGCCGATGAGCTGATCCGCCAGCTGGCGCGTGCCGAGCCTCCGGGGCGTCCCGTCGTGGTGGTCTCCACCGACCGCGAGGTCGCCGACGGGGTGGCGAAGGCGGGCGCCAGGCCCGTTGCGTCCGTCTTGCTCCTGAAGCGCCTTTCGCGCGTCTAGTGCGACTTGCCGGTTCTCGGGGGAAATCGGGGAACGGTCCGTCAGATCGCCACTACGCCCCGTGTGTCGCGGGTAAAGAAGTGTGTGGTGTGACGAGATTTTTGGTGCGAGGATTTGAACTGATCACAACTCGGTCACTAGGGTCAGCCTTCGAACCTTCGCTCGGTTGATCACCCATCCGGGGTGACGGCGAAGGCACCGCCGAGTCCGTGACGTGCACGGAGCCGGGGAGACCGCATCCCCCACAGCCCGGTAGGCGGCTGGAGGAAGAAGGAGCTCGCCTTCGTGGCGTCCCACCGTCGTCCCAAGCAGCCGAGCCGAGCCCGTGTGACCGTGATCACCGCGGCCGCCACCGCTGCCGTAGCTCTGTCCTCCCAGGCGGCCCAGGCCGACCCCAAGCCGTCCAAGGGCGAAGTCAGGTCCAAGGTCGAAAAGCTCAGCCATGACGCCGGCGAGGCCAACGAGCAGTACTACGGCGCCAAGGAGAAGCAGCAGAAGCTGGAGAAGGAAGTCGGCGCGCTGCAGGACAAGGTGGCCCGCGGCCAGCAGGAGATCAACAAGCTCCGCAACGGCCTCGGTTCGCTCGCCGCCGCGCAGTACCGCTCCGGCGGCATCGACCCCTCGGTGCAGCTCTTCCTCTCGTCCAACCCGGACACCTACCTCGACGAGGCCTCGGCGCTCGACCAGCTGACGGCCAAGCAGACCGAGACCCTGGGCAAGATCCAGGAGAAGCAGCGGGTCCTCGCGCAGCAGCGCAAGGAGGCCCAGGCCAAGCTCGGTGACCTCGCGGACGTGCGCAAGACGCTCGGCGTGAAGAAGAAGGAACTCCAGACCAAGCTGGCCAAGGCGCAGCAGATGCTCAACTCGCTGACCGCGGCCGAGCGTACGAAGATGCGCGAGGACGAGCAGCGCTCCAGCCGCGCCGCGGGTGACCGGGTCGAGCTGGGCAACGAGGCCCCCGCCTCCGCCTGGGGCGCCGCCGCCCTCCAGGCCGCCTCCAGCCAGGTGGGCAAGCCGTACGGCCGCGGTGGCACCGGCCCCGGCTCCTTCGACTGCTCCGGGCTGACCCAGTGGGCCTACGCCCAGGCCAACGTCCAGATCTCCCGGGTCACCTACACCCAGGTCAACGACGGTGTCCGCATCGGGCGCAGCGCGCTGAAGCCGGGCGACCTGGTGTTCTTCAACAACACCTCGCACGTGGGGCTCTACGCGGGCAACAACACCCTCCTGCACGCCCCGTACCCGGGCACGGTCGTCCGCTACGAGTCGATGAACACCATCGGCAGCTTCCAGTTCGGCGTCCGCGTCGGCTGACGACGCCCGAACGGGCGAATTCCCGCGTTCGCGCAGACCGTCCGCCCCGCCGGAGACCGCAAGGTCACCGGCGGGGCGTCGCCGTTCCCGCCGTCATCCCGGCGGACACGGCCCCTGGCCGGTGCGTAACCGTGCGACTACTGTCTGTCTGCTGTGCGGCTCCCGGTCGTCGGTCCGCCCGCCCCGGGCGGCAGGGGCTGCGCGCGTCTGCGTACAGCGGAAGGAGTGCGGCGTCCTGTGGTGTCCCATCGCCGTTCCACTCAGCCCGGCCTCAGCCCGAGCGTCCGGGCCACCGTCCTGACGGCCGCGGCGGCGACCGCGGCCGCCGCCCTCGGCACCACCGTCGCCGGTGCCGACCCGCAGGGCGCGCCCCGCACCGCCAAGGCCCGCGTCGACCGCCTGTACACCGAGGCGGAACGCGCCACCCAGCAGTACGACCAGGCCGGTGAGAACGCCGAGCGGCTGCGCGGCGAGATCTCCCGCGCCCAGGACCGGGCGGCCCGCGACCAGGAGCGGGTCAACCGGATGCGTACGGCGCTCGGGGAGGCGGCGGGCGCCCAGTACCGTTCCGGCGGCATCGACCCCTCGCTGGCCCTGCTGCTCTCCTCCGACCCGGACAGCTACCTCGACCGGGCCGCCGTACTGGAGCGGGTGACGGGCCTTCAGTCCGTCCGGCTCCACCAGCTCCAGCAGGCCCGGCGCGGCCTGGAGCAGACCCGCGCGGAAGCGGCCCGCGCCCTGGCCGAGCTGGAGCGCAACCGGCAGGCGGCCACCCGCCACAAACGGACCGTCGAACGCAGACTCGCCGAGGCCCAGCGGCTGCTGGCCACCCTGACCGGCACCGACCGGGCGGAGTTCGAGCGGGCCTCGCGCTCCGGCCGTGACCCCGGTTTCCCGGACCTGGCCGGTCTGCCGGCCGGTTCCGCCCGCGCCGCCGCCGCCGTCCTGGCCGTCCGGCGGGCGCTGGGCCACCCGTACGTCTGGGGGGCCAACGGGCCGTCCGGATTCGACTGCTCCGGGCTGATGCAGTGGGCGTACGCACAGGCCGGGGTCGGCCTGCCGCGCACCTCGCAGGCCCAGCGGTACGCGGGCCGCATGGTGCCGCTCTCCGCGGCCCGCCCCGGCGACCTGGTCGCCTACCGCGCGGACGCCAGCCACATTGCGATGTACGTCGGCCACGGCCAGGTCATCCACGCCCCGTACCCCGGTGCCGCGGTGCGCTACGACCCGGTCGGAATGATGCCCGTCTCCTCGGTCACCCGCGTCTGACCCGTACCCTCGACCGGGTGAACGACGGACGGGGACGGAACGGGCGGCGCGGCACCGCCGCGGCGCTGCTCGCCGGACTGCTCCTCCTCGCCGGATGCGCGGCCCCGGGCGGCGACGACGCCCCGGCCGGGTCCGTCGGCCGGGGCGTCCGCGCCACCCTGGACCGCCGGGCGGACGCCGTGCTCCGCCACGACCCGGACGCCTACCTGGCCACCACCGACCCCGGCGCGACCGCCCTGCGCACCGCCCAGCGCCGGGAGCTCGCCAACCTCGCCGACGTACCGCTGAGCGCCTGGGAGTACCGGCTGCTGAGGGTGACCGGGCGGAACGGCGGCCGGGCCACCGCCGATGTCGAGCTGCGCTACCGGATCACCGGCTACGACGCCGCCCCGGTCACCGCGGACCGGGTCGTCGAACTGCGCTGGGAGGGGACGGACGGCCGCTGGTACGTCACCGGCGACCGCCCCGGCGCGGACGGCGGCCACCAGCTCTGGCAGCAGGGCGCGGTACGGGTGGCGCGCGGCGGGCACACCCTGGTGCTCGGCGTCGGCCGTAGCGACCGGGAACTGCGCGCGATCGCCCGGACCACGGACCGTGCGGTCCCCGCCGTCTCGGATGCCTGGCCGGGGCGCTGGGCGGGCCGGGTGGTGGTGCTGGTGCCCCGGACCACGGCGGACCTGGCGGCGCTGCTGGGCTCCACGGCGGACTACCGGGGCATCGCGGCCGTCACCACCGGCAGGACCGGCGAGCCCGGCCGGAACCCCGCGGACCGGGTGATCGTCAACCCGGAGGCGTACGGCACGCTCGACGGCTTCGGGCAGCGCGTCGTCCTCGCCCACGAGACCACCCACGTCGCCACCCGAGCCCGCACCTCCGCCGCGACCCCGGCCTGGCTCTCCGAGGGCCTCGCAGACTGGGCGGCCTACCGCGCCGAGGACCGCGAGCCCGCCCGGAACGCCCCCGAACTGGCCGCCGCCGTCCGGCGCGGCGCGCTCCCCGCCGCCCTCCCCACCGACGCGGACTTCGGCTTCGCGGGCGACCCGGTGCGTCTGGCCAGGGCGTACGAGGGCGGCTGGACGGCCTGCCAGCTGATCGCCGACCACTGGGGCGAGCCGGAGCTGCGCGCCTTCTACCGGGCTGTCGGCGCCCATCCGGAGCGGGACGGCGCGGTCGGACAGGCCCTGCGCGAGGTGCTCGGCACCACCCCCGCGGAGTTCACCGCGCTCTGGCGCACCTGGCTGCGCACCCACCTGGCCTGAGCGCCGCTCAGGTACCGGCCGGCTCCGCCACGCGGCCGGTACCGGCCGCGGACGCCGTGGCGTCCGCCGCCCGGGGCACGGTCCGCCGCCACAGCCGCTGACAGGCGATCAGCGTCGCCGCCACCAGCAGCCCGTTGCGCAGGAACATCAGCGTCACCCCGGTCGCGTCGCTGGACACCACGTGCACGAACCCGAGCGGGAACTCCGCCTGGGTGACCCCCGTCGCCGCCAGCACCAAAACGGCGGGCAGGGCCATCCGGCCGCCCCGGAAGACCAGACAGACCGCCGCCAGACCGACCAGCCACAGCATGTACTGCGGGCTGATCACCCGGCTCGTCGTCGTGAACAGCAGCACCGCCGTGAACGCCGCGTCCGCCGGGGTGCTGAGCGTGAAGTCACGGGCCCGCAGCCGCCACAGCAGCAGCCAGCCCAGCGCGAGCACGGACAGCCCGAGCGCGAGCGTGCTCACCAGGGGCACCCGGGGCCCCAGGAACTCCATGGAGCCGTAGTGCAGTTCGATCCGGCCCGACCAGCCGAACTGCCGCGCCACGTGGAAGACCAGCCCGCCCAGCGACTCGATCTCGGTGCCCCGGTCCCGCTGGAAGCCGAGGAAGGCCAGCGCACCCGGCATCGCCAGCACGCACCCCGCCAGCAGCCCGGCCGCCGTCACGGCCGCGGCGCCCCACGCCAGCCGCGTCTGCCGCCCGCGCGCCGTACCCGCCAGCAGCAGCGCGGGCCACACCTTCAGCAGCCCGCCCACCGCCGCCAGCGCCCCCAGCACCCGCGGATGCCGCACCCCCGCCAGCAGAGCCGCCACCGCGACCGCCGTCACCATCACGTCGTAGCGGGCGTACGCGGTCGTGCCGAGCAGCGGCACCCCCGCCACCCACACCCAGGTGCCCGCCTGCGACCGGCCCTCGCCCCGGCCCGCGTACAGCAGCAGCCCCAGCACCAGCAGATCGCAGAGACACACGAGGACGAAGAACGCCGAGGTGTAGTCCAGCATCGGCAGCAGCCCGGGGGAGAGCACCGCGAGCGCCGCCAGCGGGGGGTACTGCCAGGTGACGTCGTCCTGCGGGTACGTACCGCTCTTCAGGACCTCGGACCAGCCGTGGTAGATCGCCGAGACATCGCTGGTCACGTCCGGTCCGGGCAGGGTGATCACCTTGGTGACGCAGAGCAGCAGCGCCACTCTGGTCAGGGCCCACACCGCGACCGCGTACCGTGCGCCCGTCGATCCCGTCGATCCCGCCATACCGCCTCATCCGCTCGTGCCCGGCGACGCCCGCCCCTGAGTGAGGAGGACACCCCTTCGTACCCGCCGACGGGTACGAGGAGCCATGATGCCCGCCCGGCCGGTGCCGGAGCCATCGGGCCGGGCCCGGTACTGTCGGCCGCGATGGACAAGACCCTGATCGTGACCAACGACTTCCCGCCCCGCCCCGGCGGCATCCAGGCCTTCCTGCACAACATGGCGCTGCGCCTGGATCCCGGACGGATCGTCGTGTACGCCTCCACCTGGAAGCGGAGCCCCGAGGGCATCGCGGCCACCGCCGCCTTCGACGCCGAACAGCCCTTCACCGTCGTGCGCGACCCCACCACGATGCTGCTGCCGACCCCGCGGGTCACCCGCCGCGCGGTGGGGCTGCTGCGGGAACACGGCTGCTCCTCCGTCTGGTTCGGCGCCGCCGCCCCGCTCGGGCTGATGGCCCCGGCGCTGCGCCGGGCCGGGGCCCGCCGCCTGGTCGCCACCACCCACGGCCACGAGGCGGGCTGGGCCCAGCTCCCCGCCTCCCGGCAGCTGCTGCGCCGGATCGGCGAGGGCACGGACACCATCACCTATCTGGGGGAGTACACCCGCTCCCGGATCGCCCCCGCGCTCACCCCGAAGGCAGCGGCGCGGATGGTCCAGCTGCCGCCCGGCGTCGACGAGAAGACCTTCCACCCGGACTCGGGCGGACAGCGGGTGCGGGCCTCGCTCGGCCTCGCGGACCGGCCCGTCGTCGTCTGCGTGTCCCGGCTCGTGCCGCGCAAGGGCCAGGACACCCTGATCCGGGCGATGCCCGCGATCCTGGCCCGGGTGCCGGACACGGTGCTTCTCATCGTCGGCGGCGGACCGTACGCCAAGGAGCTGCGGAAGCTGGCCGGCGAGACCGGCGTCGCCGACGCGGTGCGGTTCACCGGGCCGGTGCCCTGGGAGGAGCTGCCCGCGCACTACGGCGCCGGTGACGTCTTCGCCATGCCGTGCCGTACCCGGCGAGGCGGCCTCGACGTGGAGGGCCTGGGCATCGTCTTCCTGGAGGCGTCCGCGACCGGGCTTGCGGTGGTGGCGGGCGACTCGGGCGGCGCGCCCGACGCGGTGCTCGACGGCGAGACCGGGTGGGTGGTGCGCGGCGGCAGCGCGCAGGAGTCGGCCGAGCGGATCGTCACCCTGCTCGACGACCCGGAACTCCGGCGGCGGATGGGGGAGAAGGGGCGGGCCTGGGTCGAGGAGAAGTGGCGCTGGGACCTGCTCGCGGAGCGGCTGAGGGCCCTGCTCTGACCTGCCGCGGCATACGGAAGGGGGCCCGCACGGTGTGTGCGGGCCCCCTCTCGCGTACGGCCGGGTCAGCCCCGGTAGATCGCCTCGATCTCGTCCGCGAAGTCCTTCGCCACCACGTTCCGTTTGAGCTTCAGCGAGGGGGTGATGTGGCCCGCCTCCTCGGTGAGCTGGGCATCCAGGACGCGGAACTTGCGGACCGACTCCGCCTTGGACACGGCCGCGTTCCCGTCGTCCACCGCCCGCTGTACCTCGGCCAGCAGCTCAGGGTCCTCGCGCAGCGACCGGGCCGTCGAACCGGCCGGCTTGCCGTGCTCCGCGGCCCAGAGGCCCAGGAACTCCTCGTCCAGCGTGACCAGCGCGCCCACGAACGGCCGCCCGTCGCCGACCACCATGCACTCGGCGACCAGGGCGTGCCCGCGGATGCGGTCCTCGATCACCGCGGGGGCGACGTTCTTGCCGCCCGCGGTGACGATGATCTCCTTCTTGCGGCCGGTGATGGTGAGGTAGCCGTCCTCGTCGAGCGTGCCGATGTCACCGGTGTGGAACCAGCCGTCGGCCAGCGCCTCGGCGGTCGCCGCCGGGTTGTTCCAATACCCCGTGAACAGGTGTTCGCCGTGCAGCAGCACCTCGCCGTCGTCGGCGATCCGCACCACCGAACCGGGCAGCGGCTGGCCGACCGTACCGACCTTCTGCCGGTCCCACGGGTTGAAGGCGGTGGCCGCGCAGGACTCCGTCAGGCCGTAGCCCTCCAGGACGGTGAAGCCGATGCCGCGGTAGAAGTGGCCGAGCCGCTCGCCCAGCGGGGCGCCGCCGGAGATCGCGTGCTCGCCGCGCCCGCCGAGCACCGCGCGCAGCTTGCCGTAGACCAGCCGGTCGAAGATCTTGTGCTTCATCCGCAGCCCGAAGGACGGGCCCTGCCGGGTGTCCAGGGCACGGCTGTAGGCGATCGCCGTGTCGGCGGCCCTGTCGAAGATCCTGCCCTTGCCGTCGGCCTGCGCCTTGGCCCGCGCGCCGTTGTACACCTTCTCGAAGACCCGGGGCACGCCGAGGATCAGCGTGGGCTGGAAGGACGCCAGCTCCTCGGTGAGGTGCTTGATGTCCGGTACGCAGCCCAGCCGGATCGGGGCCATCACCGACGCCACCTCGACCAGCCGCCCGAAAACGTGCGCGGCGGGCAGGAAGAGCAGTACGGAGCACTCGCCGGTACGGAACAGCGGCTTCAGCCGCTCCACCACATTGCCGCACTCGGCGAAGAAACTGCGGTGCGTGAGCACACAGCCCTTCGGGCGGCCGGTGGTGCCCGAGGTGTAGACGATGGTGGCCGGGTCGTCGGCCTTCGCCGTCGCCATCCGCCGGTCCAGTGTCTCGTCGCTGACCTCCGCGCCGCTCTCGGCCAGCCGGCGGACCGCGTCGTCCTCGATCTGCCAGATGCTCTTCAGCGCGGGCAGGTCCGCCCTGACGGACTCCACGGACGCCTGGTGCCCGGCGGACTCCACCAGGCACAGGACGGCACCGGAGTCACTGAGGATCCACTGGATCTGCTCGGGCGAGCTCGTCTCGTACACCGGGACGGTGACCGCGCCCGCGCTCCAGATCGCGAAGTCGAACAGCACCCACTCGTAGCGGGTCCGCGACAGCAGGGCCACCCGGTCACCCGCCTCGACACCAGCCGCGATCAGGCCCTTGGCGACACTTCTGACCTCGGCCAGGAACTGCCGGGCGTCGACATCGGTCCAGACACCCGCCACCTTGCGGCTCATCACCGCGGCATCGGGATGCTGAGCGGCATTGCGGCGGATGAGATCCGTCAGGTTGCCGTCCGAGGGGACCTCGTACAGGGCCGGAAGGCTGAACTCGCGCAAGACTGCTGCTCCTCATCGGGCTCCGGTGCCACGGCTCTGTGTGACGCACCGGCTGCGGTCCAAGACTGGCTCGTGCTCAGTGGGGGTGAGCACAACTGGACTGCCCGGACGTTACCCACCAGTACATGGTTCCCGATAGGGGGTTCCGGCCAGATGTCTTATGCGTCACACATCACGGTGATCCTTGGGCGCACAGTAGTCCACCCCTACGGACGGGCGGCGATATGCGCAGGTCCGGCGGGCTCTACCCAGGTGACGGGCGGAGTTCTAGGGTGATCGGCATGCGAGTCGGAGAGAGCGCGAAGCGGGCCGGGGAGAGCGCGGGGAAGCGCACACGCATCCACGTCGTCAGTGATGTGCACGGCAACAGCGAGGCGCTGGCCCGCGCCGGGGACGGCGCCGACGCGCTGGTCTGCCTCGGCGACCTGGTGCTCTTCCTCGACTACGCCGACCACTCGCGCGGCATCTTCCCCGACCTCTTCGGCGTGGAGAACGCCGACCGGATCGTCGCCCTGCGCACCGCGCGCCGCTTCGAGGAGGCCCGCGCCTTCGGCCGCGCCCTCTGGGCGGGCGTGGACCGCGACGCGGCGATCGTCTCGGCGGTGCGCAAGCAGTACGCCGAACTCTTCGCTGCCTTCCCGGCCCCCACGTACGCCACCTACGGCAACGTCGACATCCCCGGCCTCTGGCCGGAGTACGCCCGCCCCGGCACCACCGTCCTCGACGGGGAGCGGACCGAGATCGGCGGCCGGGTCTTCGGCTTCGTCGGCGGCGGGCTGACGACCCCGATGAGGACCCCGTACGAGATCGGCGACGAGGAGTACGCGGCGAAGATCGACGCGATCGGCCCGGTCGACGTGCTCTGCACCCACATCCCGCCCGAGGTGCCGGAACTGACCTACGACACCGTGGCGCGCCGCTTCGAGCGCGGCAGCCGCGCGCTGCTGGAGGCCATCCGCAGGACCCGCCCCCGGTACGCCCTCTTCGGCCACGTCCACCAGCCGCTGGCGCGCCGGATGCGGATCGGCGCCACCGAGTGTGTGAACGTCGGTCACTTCGCGTCCACCGGCAGGCCATGGGCCCTGGAATGGTGACCGCACCGGCACCGGACCCCGGGACGAGGCGGCGCACACACGCGATAGCCTTCTGACGGCAGGGTCTCTGCCGACGCACCGGGTACACCGCACTGGAGGAGCCACAGCGATGGCTGAACACACCAGGTCGAGCATCACGATCGAGGCGGCACCGGCCGACGTCATGGGAGTGATCGCCGACTTCGCCCGCTACCCGGAGTGGA
This sequence comes from Streptomyces sp. NPDC058195, assembly GCF_042883525.1. Taxonomy (NCBI): domain Bacteria; kingdom Bacillati; phylum Actinomycetota; class Actinomycetes; order Kitasatosporales; family Streptomycetaceae; genus Streptomyces; species Streptomyces sp. NPDC058195. The sequence continues at coordinate 121,656 of NZ_JBHVVM010000015.1, read as the reverse complement.
CCGGAGAGGTCAAGGAGGCCGAGGTCCTCGCCACCGACACGCAGGGCCGCGCCGAGCAGGTCCGCCTCGTTCTGGACGCCGGAGCGATCAAGGACGACCACACCCTCGCCTACACCTGGACCGGCGAGAACGAGGTCAGCTGGACGCTCGTCAGGTCCCAGATGCTGCGCGCCATCGACGGCTCCTACGCCCTGGCCGACCTCGGCGGCAACCGCACCGAGGTCACCTACCGGCTGACCGTGGACGTCAAGATCCCGATGCTCGGCATGATCAAGCGCAAGGCGGAGAAGGTCATCATCGACCGGGCCCTGGCCGGTCTGAAGAAGCGCGTCGAGTCCGTCCCGAAGGCCTGACCCCGATGCGTACGGTCCTCGTCACCGGCCCCGGAGGCGCGGGCCGTACCACCGTCGCGGCGGCCACCGCGCTGGCCGCCGCCCGCCGGGGCGGGCGCGCCCTGCTGCTGACCGCCGACCGCATACCCGGCTTGCCCGGCGGCACCGGGCCCACCGAGGTCACCGACGGGCTGTGGGCCGCCCGCGTCGACTCCGCCGGACACTTCCGCGGCGAATTCCTCGCCCTCCAGGACCGGGCGTCCGGCGTCCTGGACCTGCTCGGCGGGAACCGGCTGGACGGTGAGGAGATCACCGAACTCCCCGGCAGTGCCGAGCTCGCCCTGCTGCACAGCCTGCGCCGAGCCGCCGTGGGCGACTGGGCGCAGCACGGCTACGACCTCCTGGTCGTCGACCTGCCGCCCCTGCGCGAAGCCCTCGACCTGCTCTCCCTCCCCGCCCGGCTCCGCCGCTATCTGCGCAGGCTGCTGCCGCCGGAGCGGCAGGCCGCCCGCGCCCTGCGCCCGATGCTCGCCCAGCTCGCCGGGGTTCCCATGCCCGCCCAGTGGCTGTACGAGGCGGCCTCCCGCAAGGACGAGGAGCTGGCCGCCGTCCAGGCCCTGATCGAGGACCGCGCCACCACGCTCCGGCTGGTCGCCGAGCCCGGCCCCGCCGCCGAGGACGCCCTGCGCACCGCCCGTACCGGCCTCGCCCTGCACGGGCTGCGCGTCGACGCCCTCGCGGTGAACCGCCTGCTGCCCCGCCACTCGGCCGACCCCTGGTTCGCCGGGCTCGCCGCGCAGCAGGAGAAGACCGTCGGCCTCTGGCGGGAGGAGTGGGCGCCGCACGCCGCGCTGTGCGAGCTGCCCCACCTGGGCCGCGCCCCGCGCGGCCTGGACGACCTCGCCCGCCTCGCCGGGCACGTCGCGCCGGTCCGCGGCGTACGGGGCCCGGAACCCGGCGTGCACGGACCCGCCGCACCAGGGCCCGGCCGGGCCGAGGACCCCTGGTGGATCGAGGTGCCCGACGCCCCGGACGGCCTCGGCGGGCTGCTGCCCGGCAGCCGGATCGTGAGCACCGGCCCCTCGGGGGAAGGCGGGGGCGACGAGGACGGCGTACCGGTCCTGGTCTGGTGCCTGCCACTGCCCGGCGCCGTCAAGGAGGACCTCCGGCTGGTCCGCCGCGGGGACGAACTGCTGCTCACGGTGGGCCCGTTCCACCGGACCGTGCCACTGGAGTCCGGGCTGCGCCGCTGCACCGTCTCGGGAGCCTCGCTCACCGACGGGCTGCTCCGGGTCCGCTTCACCCCGGACCCCGGCCTCTGGCCCCGGACGGGCTGAACGGCGCCCGGCCGTTCGGGTAACGTCGGTAGGAGGCGACCGCGTACGCCAGGCCGCCGTACACCACGTCGCAGGAGTCCGTCATGAGCGATGCCACCGATCGTCCCGCCGACGACGACGCGTGGGCGAGCGCCTGCGCCGAGGACCTCGAAGCGGAGAAGGCCCGCCGTCGCGCCCAGCACGGCCCGCCGCCCGGCTCCGCCGCCGAGGAGCTGCGCAAGCTGGTCGACGCCGTGGCCGACAAGATCTCGTCCCTCCAGACACCACTGCTCGGCGCGGCGGCCCAGGGCACGGTGCAGCAGATCATCAAGCAGGCCAAGTCCGCGGTCGAGCCGGTCATCGAGCGCAACCCGGAGGTCTTCGACCACATCGCCGCGGCCGGCGGTGAACTCCTGGCCGCCTACCGCTCCGCCGTCGAGGGCCAGGAACGCCGCTGGACCCGTACCGCCGCCGACCGGCCCGGTACGGAGAAGCAGGCCGGCGATCCCACCGACCCGCGCGACGAGCCGCCCGCGGCGGGCGAGCACATCGACCTCGACTGACCGCGGGGCGGGCCCCCGGCTCGGGTACGGTTGCCCCAGCGGGGCACGACCGGAACTGAGGGATTCATGGGACTCACCATCGGCGTCGATATCGGCGGCACGAAGATCGCAGCTGGCGTGGTCGACGAAGAGGGCCGCATCCTCTCCACGCACAAGGTGCCGACCCCGCCGACCGCCGAAGGCATCGTGGACGCGATCGCGACGGCCGTGTCCGGCGCGAGCGAGGGGCGCAGCATCGAGGCCGTCGGCATCGGCGCAGCCGGTTACGTCGACGACAAGCGCGCCACCGTGCTGTTCGCCCCGAACATCAACTGGCGCCACGAGCCGCTGAAGGACAAGGTCGAACAGCGCGTCGGGCTCCCGGTCGTCGTGGAGAACGACGCCAACGCCGCCGCCTGGGGCGAGTACCGCTTCGGTGCCGGCCAGGGCCACGACGACGTCATCTGCATCACGCTCGGCACCGGCCTCGGCGGCGGCATCATCATCGGCAACAAGCTGCGCCGCGGACGCTTCGGCGTGGCCGCCGAGTTCGGCCACATCCGGGTCGTCCCGGACGGTCTGCTCTGCGGCTGCGGCAGCCAGGGCTGCTGGGAGCAGTACGCCTCCGGGCGGGCCCTGGTCCGCTACGCCCGCCAGCGGGCCAACGCCACCCCGGAGAACGCCACGGTCCTGCTGGCGCTCGGCGACGGCACGGTGGACGGCATCGAGGGCAAGCACATCAGCCAGGCCGCCCGGCAGGGCGACCCGGTGGCGATCGACTCCTTCCGTGAGCTGGCCCGCTGGGCCGGTGCCGGACTCGCCGACCTCGCCTCGCTCTTCGACCCGTCCGCGTTCATCGTCGGCGGCGGGGTGTCGGACGAGGGCGAGCTGGTCCTCGGCCCGATCCGCAAGTCCTTCCGGCGCTGGCTGATCGGTGGCCAGTGGCGCCCGCACGCCCAGGTGCTCGCGGCCCGGCTGGGCGGCGAGGCCGGACTGGTGGGCGCGGCCGACCTGGCCCGCCAGGGCTGATCCGTACCCGGACACGAGCTGACCGGACGCCCGTCGCGCCCCTGGGGGGAGCGGCGGGCGTCCGTCGTATCGTGTGGCGCATGGTCCTGACGCCACTGCCCGACTCCCGTACCGGGCCGGATGGTTCGGCCGTCGTCCGTGTGCTCGGCTACAACATCCGGTCGATGCGCGACGATCCCGAAGCGCTGGTCCGCGTCATCGGTGCCTGCGCCCCCGACCTGGTGTTCATCCAGGAGGCCCCGCGCTTCTTCCGCTGGCGCAAGCGCGCCGCCTGGCTCGCGGCCCGCACCGGTCTGGTCGTCCTCAGCGGCGGCGCGACGGCGGCCGGTCCGCTGCTGCTCTGTTCGCTGCGGGCCACGGTGGAACGCACGCAGGACGTCCTGCTGCCGCTCACCCCGGGGCTGCACCGCAGGGGCCTGGCCACCTCGGTGGTACGCGTCGCGGGCACCCGCATCGGTCTGCTGAGCTTCCATCTGAGCCTGCAGCGCGCGGAACGCCTGGCCCAGGCCGGGATGGTGCTGGAGCGGATGGACGCGCTGGGCGTCGAGCACGCCATCGCGGCCGGTGACCTCAACGACGTGCCGCCCGGCGGGGCCTTCGGCGTGCTGACCGGGCGGCTCCAGGACTGCTGGACGGTACGGCCCTGGGGCGGCGAGCACACGTATCCGGCGGACGGCCCGGACCGCCGGATCGACGCGGTCTTCGCGACGCCCGGGATCGAGGTGCTCGGCTGCGGCGTCCCCGCCGGGCTGCCGGGCGTCGGCGACGCGGACCTGCGCGCGGCCACCGACCACCTTCCGGTACTGGCCGCGCTGAGGGTTCCCGCCTTGAGGCCCTGAGGCCCTGAGGCCCTGGAGCCCTGGGGCTCCAGGGCCTCCTGTCAGACCACCGCGCCGCGCCCGGGGTTGTCGTCGTCCTCCCCGTCGTCGTTCATCCGGGCCACCAGGGTGACGAAGCCGCCCAGGAAGCCGCCGATGCAGACGGTGGTGAACCACCAGGTCATCTCCCAGCCCAGCACCACCGCGAGCAGCATCAGCACCGGGCCGCCGACGACCCCGAGCCAGGCGAACTTCGCCGTGGTGTCGGCCTCCGGCAGCGGCGGAGGCTCCGGGGGGACGAAATGCCCCTCGTCGTTCTCGTCGAAGTCGTCGTCCTTGGGCTCTTCCAGCCCGTAGTCGCGCGGGCCCATGACACCGGGGGCGAAGACGACCGAGCTGCCGAGCGGCTTCTCCGGCGGACGCGGCGGCTTCTTGCCGAGCCCCTTGTCGATCTCGGGGATGCCGGGCTTGTCATCCTCCAGCAGCGCGAGGTCCTCGACCGAACGGAACGGCTTGGCGCCCGGCGGGTCCGGCGGTTCGTCGCCGTACCCCTCGACGATCGCGCGCCACACGGCCTCCTCGTCGACCGGCGCCCCGTCCCGGCCGCCCTCGCCGCCCGGCGAGGCCGCCTTCCGGGGCGTGCTCTCCTCCTGGCCCGTGCCGTCCTCGGGCACGGCCGCGCCCTCGGCGGGAAGCGGCTCGCGCTCCTCCTCGCTGCCCGCGCGCTCCGCGTCGTGCTCAGCCACCTGACGTGCTCCCCTTCATACCGGCGCTCGGGGCGAGGCGGCCGATGAACCGGTGGCTCTCGTCGAAGATCCGCTCCGCATCGTGGTCCAACGTCGCCACGTGGTAGCTCTGTTCCAGCAGGATCTCCTCGACGTCCGTCGACGACACCCGGCTCAGGATGCGTGCCGAGTCGGCGGGCGGCACCACATGGTCCTGCGGACTGTGCAGCAGCACGATCGGCTGGGTGACCTGCGGCAGCTCGGTGTCGACCAGCCGGAAGAACTGCCGCAGCGAGTGCGCGGCGTGCAGCGGCACCCGGTCGTACCCCACCTCCTCGGATCCCTCCAGGGCGATGTCGCTGGCCAGGCCCTTCGTGGTGGGCATCAGATGGCGGACGACCGGCAGCGCGTGGGCCGCCAGACCGTGCACCTTGTTCGCCGGGTTGACGAGCACCAGGCCGCTGATCGCCTCGCCGTGCTTCGCCGCCAGCCGCAGCGTCAGCGCGCCGCCCATGGACAGCCCGAAGACGAAGACCTGGCTGCACCGCTCCAGCAGAGCGCGCAGCTCCCGGTCCACCTCCGCGTACCAGTCCTGCCAGCCGGTGAGCTGCATGTCCTGCCAGCGGGTGCCGTGGCCCGGCAGCAGCGGCAGCGAGACGGTGAGTCCGCGCTCCGCCAGATAGTGCGCCCAGGGGCGCAACGACTGCGGGGAACCGGTGAATCCGTGGCAGAGGAGGACGCCGACCTCTCCGCCCTCGTGGCGGAACGGCTCGGCTCCGGGAAGGACCGGCACCAAGGTCTCCTGTTCGTGAGGCTCGCGGGGGAGCGCAAGGGAAGGGGGAGTGCAGAGGATTACTTCACCGTACGCGACCGGGCTGACACCGACCAGGGCCGTCACCGGCACGGGCCGCCGCAACGGCCCCGTGCCGGGCCGCCCACGGGATAGGGTCTGTCGGACAGCACACAGGAGGCACCCGAGTTGATCTACGGCGCAATGAAGTTCTCCATCGGCGGGGGGCTGAAGCTCGCCTTCCGGCCGTGGGTGGAGGGCCTGGAGAACATCCCCGCGCAAGGGCCGGCGATCCTCGCGAGCAACCACCTGTCATTCTCCGACTCCTTCTTCCTGCCGGCCGTCCTGGACCGCAAGGTCACCTTCATCGCCAAGTCCGAGTACTTCACCGGCACCGGCGTGAAGGGCAAGCTGACCGCCGCCTTCTTCAAGGGCGTCGGCCAGCTCCCGGTGGACCGCTCCGGTACCCGCGGCGCCGGTGAGGCGGCCATCAAGGCGGGCATCCAGGTCATCGAGAGCGGCGGCCTGTTCGGCATCTACCCGGAGGGCACCCGCTCGCCCGACGGCCGCCTCTACCGCGGCAAGCCCGGCGGGCTGGCCCGGGTGGCCCTGGCCACCGGTGCGCCGGTGATCCCCGTCGCGATGATCGACACGGAGAAGATCCAGCCGCCCGGCCAGGTCGTGCCCAAGCTGATGCGCCCGGGGATCAGGATCGGCAAGCCGCTCGACTTCAGCCGCTACCACGGCATGGACGGGGACCGCTTCATCCTCCGCTCGGTCACCGACGAGGTGATGTACGAGATCATGAAGCTCTCCGGCCAGGAGTACGTCGACATCTACGCGACGGCCGCCAAGCGGCAGATGGCCGACGAGGCGAAGCACCGGGCCGAGGCGGAGAAGCGCAGGAACGACGGGTCCGGGGCACAGGACTGAGGAACGGTACGGCGCGTGCGCGCGCCCGTACCGTCCGGGGGGTGGGGGGAAGTGGCCGGGCGCGTGCGCGTCGTACGGATGTCGGTCGAGCAGCCGCTGTGGAGTGCGCTGACCGCGTACCGCGTGCTCACCATGATCTACGCGGTGCTGCTCTCCGTCTTCGGCCGCGCGAAGTACGACCGGCCGTGGGTGGCCGTCGTCTTCCTGACGGTGATGGTGGTCTGGACGCTCGCCACCCTCCCGAAGGTCGCGGGCGCCACCGCCTGCACCAAGCGATTCCTCGGCGCCGACCTGACGATCGCGCTCGCCGGCATACTCCTCACCCCGCTGGCCGACTTCGAGGCCCAGCAGGTCGACGGTCCGACGCTGCCGTCGATCTGGACCGCGGGCTCGGTGCTGGCCTTCGCGATCAAGGGAGGCTGGCGCTGGGCCGCCGTGGCCTCCACCTTCGTCGCCGTCGCCAATATCGTCGAACGCGGGAACCCCAGCCGGGACACCTTCCACAACGTGCTGCTGGTCTGGGTCGCCTCCATCGCGATCGGATACGTCGTCGAGGTCGCCCGCGCCAGTGAGCGCACCCTCGCCCGCGCCCTGGAGATCGAGGCCGCCACCCGCGAACGGGAACGGCTGGCCCGCGACATCCACGACAGCGTGCTCCAGGTCCTCGCGATGGTGCAGCGCCGCGGCACCGCGCTCGGCGGCGAGGCGGCCGAGCTGGGCAGGCTCGCCGGAGAGCAGGAGATCGCCCTGCGCACCCTGGTCTCCAGCGGACTGGTGCCCGCCGACCGGCTCTCCGAGGACGCCGCCGAGGGGGCCGTGGTCCGCCGCGTGGAGCCCGATGACGAGCCGTCCGGCCAGGCACCCTGCGATCTGCGCTCCCTGCTCGCCCCGCACGCCGGCTCCCGGACCAGCTTCGCGGAGCCGGGCGCCCCGGTGCTGCTCGCCCCGGCCGCCGCGCGGGAACTGGCCGCCGCTGTCAGTGCCGCCCTGGACAATGTCAGGGTGCACGCGGGGGACAAGGCCCAGGCCTGGATCCTCGTCGAGGACTGGCCGGACGAGGTGATCGTGACGGTCCGCGACGACGGCCCCGGAATCCCGGAGGGACGGCTCGCGCAGGCCGAGGGGGAGGGCCGGATGGGGGTGGCCCTGTCGATCCGCGGACGGCTGCGTGACCTGGGCGGCACGGCCGATCTGATCTCGGTGCCCGGCCAGGGCACCGAGGTCGAGCTGAAGGTTCCGAAGGTTTCACGGGGGAAGGCGGGAACAGCGAGATGAGCGAGCAGACCACCGGGAGCGGCCGGGAGAGCGCCGTCAGGGTGATGGTGGTGGACGACCACCCGATGTGGCGCGACGCCGTCGCCCGCGACCTCTCCGAGTCCGGTTTCGACGTGGTGGCGACCGCCGGTGACGGACCGCAGGCGGTCCGCAGGGCGAAGGCCGCCACCCCCGACGTCCTGGTGCTCGACCTCAACCTGCCCGGAATGCCCGGCGTCCAGGTCTGCAAGGAGCTCGTCGGCTCCCACCCCGGGCTGCGGGTGCTGGTGCTCTCCGCGAGCGGAGAGCACGCCGACGTACTGGAGGCGGTCAAGTCCGGCGCCACCGGCTATCTGCTCAAGTCGGCCAGTACGCAGGAGCTGACCGAGGCCGTGCGGTCCACCGCCGTCGGCGACCCCGTCTTCACCCCGGGCCTGGCCGGTCTGGTCCTCGGCGAGTACCGCAGACTCGCCTCCGACCCCGCACCGGCCGCCGCCGACGAGCCCAACGCGCCCCGGCTCACCGAACGCGAGACCGAGGTCCTCCGGCTGGTCGCCAAGGGACTCTCGTACAAGCAGATCGCCGAGCGGCTGGTCATCTCGCACCGCACCGTGCAGAACCACGTGCAGAACACCCTCGGCAAGCTCCAGCTCCACAACCGCGTGGAGCTGGTGCGCTACGCCATCGAGCGCGGACTCGACGACGCCTGAGCGCCGCCTGTCCGGCCCGCCCCGCCCGAGCGGCGGGGCTGCCGGGCGGACCGTATATTCGCGAAGACCGGCCCATCGGCGGCGCCCGGCCCGTGCCCCGGGGCCGCCGGTCCGCGCGACCAACGGGAGAAGCCGTGGAAATCCTGGCCTTCGGTGTGCAGTCCGACGAGAAGCCGCTGATCGAGCGGGCTTTCGCGGGACAGCACGAGGTCCGCTGCCTGGACGTCTTCCTGAACAAGGACACCGCCCCCATCGCGGCGGGCTACGAGGTCATCTCCACCAGCGTCAACGCCGACCTGGGCGCCCGGGTGCTCCAGACCCTGGCGGCGGGCGGCACGCAGATGATCGCCCAGCGCTCCACCGGCTTCAACAACATCGACCTCGACGTCGCCGAGCGCCTCGCCCTGCGGGTCGCCCGGGTCTCCAGCTACTCGCCGTACTCCGTCGCGGAATTCGCCTGGACCCTCGCGATGGCCGTCAACCGCCGGATCATCCGGGCCGCGAGCCGCACCCGCGACTTCGACTTCCGGCTCGACGGACTCCTCGGCCGCGACATGCGCGGACGCACCGCGGGCGTGATCGGCACCGGCAAGATCGGCGAGGCCTTCACCCGTATCGCCCACGGCTTCGGCATGAGGCTGCTCGGCTGGGACGTCGCGGAGAACCCCGCCTGCGTCGGCCTCGGCATGACGTACGTCCCCAAGGACCAGCTGCTTGCCGAGGCCGACCTCATCAGCCTGCACGTCCCGCTGCTCCCCGCGACCCACCACCTCATCGACGCCGCCGCCCTGGCCCGGATGAAGAACGACGCGATCCTGGTCAACTCCAGCCGGGGCGGGCTCATCGACAGCACCGCGCTCGTCGCGGAGCTGCGCGCGGGCCGCTTCCTGGGCGTCGGACTCGACGTGTACGAGGCGGAGGCCGGGCTCTTCTTCCTCGACAAGTCGCTGGAGGGCACCGACGACGACACCCTGGCCCGGCTCGTCACCTTCCCGAACGTCATCGTCACCTCCCACCAGGCGTACTACACCGAGGAAGCGGTGGGCCAGATCATCGACGCCACCGTACGGAACGTCGCCGACTACCTGGCCGGTCACCGCAGCGAGAACGTGCTGGTCCCAGCGCTCACGGCGGGCTGAGCCCCGGCAGGCCGGGGCGCCGGGACCGCCCGCCCCTCAGCTCGCCACCGGCAGCCCGGCCAGCAGCTCCGACACGATCCCCGCCCCGCGCAGCGTCAGCACCGACTCCGGGTGGAACTGCACCGAGGCGAACCCCGGCCCGCGCAGCGCGTGGAGCTCACCGGTGGCGGCGTCCACGCTCGCCGTGATGCCGTGCGCCGCCAGCTCGGTGACCACATCGGCGTCGCAGCGCGCGGTGAAGCTGTTGTAGAAACCGACCGTCTCCGGCCGCCCGAACAGCTCGATCCGGGTCTGCGCGCCCTGGTACGGCACGGCCTTGCGGACGATCTCCAGCCCCAGTTCGGCCGCGATCAGCTCATGCCCCAGACAGACCCCCAGCAGCCCGTGCCGGTGGTCGCGGACCAGCTCCGCGGCCAGGGCGCGCAGCAGCCGCATCTTCGGATCGGCGGCGTCCCCCGGATTTCCCGGCCCCGGCCCCAGCACGACCGGGCCCCGGTGCGCGCGGACCCGCTCCCGCAGCCCCGGCTCGTCGAAGCGGCACACCGACACGTCCAGGCCCGAGGAGCGCAGCAGGTGCGCCAGCATCGCGGTGAAGGTGTCCTCGCCGTCGACCACCAGGGCCCGGCCGGACAGGTCGTGGCCGCGCTCCTGCATCCGCAGCCAGAACGGGGCGAGGCCGTCCCGCCGGGCGTCCAGCGCCGCCCGCACCCGGGGGTCGTCCGCCAGGCGGGGCCGGGACGCCTCGTCGCGCGGGCGGCCGGGGCGCACTCCGAGGGCGGTGAGCACTCCGGCCGCCTTCGCGTGGGTCTCGGCGACCTCGCCGTCCGGGTCCGAGTGGCGCACCAGCGTCGCCCCGACCGGCACCCGCAGCGCACCCCCGGCCGAGATGTCGGCGGTACGGATCAGGATCGGCGAGTCCAGGCTCTGCGCCCCGCCCGGCTCCTGCCGCAGCAGCGCCAGTGCCCCCGCGTAGTAGCCGCGCCCGCCGGGCTCGTACCGCTCGATGACCCGGCAGGCGTTCTGCACCGGGGAGCCGGTGACCGTCGCCGCGAACATGGTCTCCTTCAGCACCTCCCGCACATCCAGCGAGGAGCGCCCGCGCAGCTCGTACTCCGTATGGGCGAGATGGGCCATCTCCTTGAGCCGCGGTCCGACCACCACCCCGCCCATGTCACCGACGGTGCACATCATCTTGAGCTCCTCGTCGACCACCATGGAGAGCTCCTCGGTCTCCTTGCGGTCGGCGAGGAAGTCCAGCAGGCTCTCCGCGGCCGGTCCCCCGGCGGGGTAGCGGTACGTCCCGCTGATCGGGTTCATCACCACCGTCCCGCCGGACATCCGCACATGGGCCTCCGGACTGGCCCCGACCAGCACCCGCCCGCTGCCCCCCGTGTGCACGACGAACGTCCAGTACGCGCCGCGCTCACCGGCCAGCAGCCGCCGGAAGAGGGCCAGCGCGTCCGCCCGGCCGAAGCCGGGGATCTCGCCCTGGAAGGTACGGCGGATGACGAAGTTCGCGCCCTCGCCCTGCCCGATCTCGTCCTCGACGACCCTCCGTACGATCCCGGCGTACTCCGCGTCCCCGACGTCGAACGCGCCGCCCTCCACCCGCACGTCCCGCACCGGCAGGTGCTCCAGCACCTCGCTGAGCGGCAGCTCGTACGTCGCGTCGGCGACCAGCACGGACAGCGGCGTCCCGTCGTCGCGCACGTCGAAGCCGCGCTCGGCGATCTGCCGGAACGGGATCAGCGCGAGCGAGGGGAGCGGGCCCACCGGAAGGTCGGCGAGCCGTTCGGCCTCCCGCACCCGGCCGGTCAGCACCTCGACGACGTCCTGGTCACGGCCGGGCGTACGCCTGCGCAACAGCGCGAACGGCGGACCGTCCTCGCGCAGCAGCCCGGCGAGGACGGCGTCGGCACGGTGGGGCGTGGGGGACACATGGGGCATGGGAGGTTCCTTCCGGTACGGAGGAACGGCTCCCGAAAACGCGGAGAAGGCCGCCCCCCGGGCGGCCTTCGCGTGGTCTGTCGCGCGATTGATCAGTGGGCCGCCGGATGAGCGGTCCACCACCAGTTCTGAGTCGTCTGCGCGAACATGTACGGAACCCTAGCCGACGCCCGCACCGAACGAGCGCGCGTCTCAACTATTGAGCTTCCGAAAGGGAGCCGCCGCCGAACCCCGTAGTGTGGGAGTTGTGACCGTGAACGCCAATACCTCCGTCGCCGGTGGCCACACCTGGCGAGACCTTCCCGCGGCGCAGCAGCCCGAGTACCCCGATGCCGAGGCTCTGCGCGATGTGCTCGCGGAACTCGCGTCCTATCCGCCGCTCGTCTTCGCGGGCGAGTGCGATCAGCTGCGTGCCCGTATGGGAGCCGTCGCCAAGGGCGAGGCGTTCCTGCTCCAGGGCGGTGACTGTGCCGAAGCCTTCGACGGCGTTTCGGCCGATCACATCCGCGCCAAGCTGAAGACGCTGCTCCAGATGAGCGCCGTGCTGACGTACGCCGCCTCCGTGCCCGTCGTCAAGGTGGGCCGGATCGCCGGGCAGTACTCCAAGCCGCGCTCCAAGTCGACCGAGACCCGCGACGGCGTCACCCTGCCGACCTACCGCGGCGACTCCGTCAACGGCTTCGCCTTCACCGAGGAAGCCCGGGTTCCGGACCCGGAGCGGTTGAAGCGGATGTACCACGCCTCCGCCTCCACGCTGAACCTGGTCCGCGCCTTCACCACCGGTGGCTACGCCGACCTGCGCCAGGTGCACGCCTGGAACCAGGACTTCGTGAAGTCGTCCCCGTCCGGCCAGCGCTACGAGGCGCTCGCCCGCGAGATCGACAACGCGCTGAACTTCATGAAGGCGTGCGGCACGGACCCGGCCGAGTTCAAGGCGGTCGAGTTCTACGCCTCGCACGAGGGCCTGCTGCTGGACTACGAGTCGGCGCTGACCCGGACCGACTCGCGCACCGGAGAGCTGTACGACACCTCCGGTCACATGGTCTGGATCGGTGAGCGCACCCGCCAGATGGACGGCGCGCACATCGAGTTCGCCTCGAAGATCCGCAACCCCATCGGGATCAAGCTCGGCCCGACGACCACGGTCGAGGAGGCGCTCGGCTACGTCGACCGCCTCGACCCCGACCGCGAGCCCGGTCGCCTGACCTTCATCGTCCGGATGGGCGCCGACAAGGTCCGCGACAAGCTCCCGGCCCTCGTCGAGAAGGTCACCGCCTCCGGCGCCACCGTCGCCTGGGTGACCGACCCGATGCACGGCAACACCTTCGAGGCCGCCTCCGGCCACAAGACGCGTCGCTTCGACGACGTCCTGGACGAGGTCAAGGGCTTCTTCGAGGTGCACAAGGCCCTTGGCACGCACCCCGGCGGCATCCACGTCGAGCTCACCGGCGACGACGTCACCGAGTGCGTCGGCGGCGGACACGAGATCTTCGTGGACGACCTGCACCAGCGCTACGAGACGGCCTGCGACCCGCGGCTCAACCGCAGCCAGTCCCTCGACCTGGCCTTCCTGGTCGCCGAGATGTACCGGGACCAGTAAGCGATACGCGTACGTACGACGGTGGGGCACGGATCGATGTGATCCGTGCCCCACCGGGCGTTCGGAGGCTTTCGGCACCTTTCGGCGCCAGGTAAGGTTAGGTATGCCTCACCGAAAGACGGGGTGGCAGAGAACGACCGATCCCGCCCGGGAGGTGAACCCGCGTGTACGTCTGCTCGTGCTTCGGCATCACGGAGAAGCAGGTCAAGGAGCATGCGGACGCCGGAGCCTGCACCCCCCGGCAGATAGCTTCCGTCTGCAAGGCGGGCACCGACTGCGGTGGCTGCGTCCGGGCCATCCAGGCCGTGCTCGGCCGAGGGGCCTGTCCGCGCCGCGAACTGCTCGACCGGAAGAAGCAGGCTTCCCCGCTCTCCGACGCGGCCTGACCGCCCGGACCGGTCGGCTGGCCCGGCTGGCCTGGGCGGTCAGCTGTCAGGCTGCTCGATCACCTGGGCGATGTACAGCGGCTCGCCGAGCTTCTCGACCAGTTCCAGCTGAGTGTCGAGGTAGTCGATGTGATGCTCCTCGTCCTCCAGGATCGACTCGAAGATGTTCGCCGACGTGATGTCGCCCTTGCCGCGCATCAGCTCGATTCCGCGCTTGAGGCGGTCGATCGCCTCCACCTCGATCTGCCGGTCGGCCTGGAACATCTCGGTGACGGTCTGGCCCACCCGTACGTGGAAGAGCCGCTGGTAGTTGGGCAGCCCGTCGAGGAAGAGGATGCGGTCGGTGAGGACCTCCGCGTGCTTCATCTCATCGAAGGACTCGGAGCGGGTGTACTTCGCGAGCTTCGTCCAGCCGAAGTTCTCCTGCATCTTCGCGTGGAGAAAGTACTGGTTGATGGCGGTCAGTTCCGCCGTCAGCTGCTCGTTCAGGAACTCAAGGACCTCGGGGTCGCCCTGCATCGCAGAGGCTCCTTCCAACCGGTGGGCAGGTTGGCCGCATCCTGTCATCGCATCCCAAACGCGTCCAGTAAGTACATACTTACTAGGAGTTGTCCGGATTGCCGCCGGGTTGGTCGGGACCACCCCTGCCTGTCTGTCACCATGGAGGCATGGGCCAGCCGGAAAGCCGGGATCACCGCGCGTCAGAACAGTCCGGGCTTCCACCGGGGCAGCGACTGCAGCGCGGCTGGCCGGTTACCCACTACGGGCCCGTTCCGAAGTTCAAGCCCGACCGCTGGGAGTTCCGGGTCTTCGGGGCCACCGCGGACGGCGAGAAGCACTGCTGGAACCATCAGGAGTTCTCGGCGCTGCCCTTCGCCTCGGTCGTCGCCGATCTGCACTGCGTGACGAAATTCAGCATGATCGGGGCCGAATGGGGCGGTGTACCGGCCCGTACGGTGCTGGAGCTCGCGCCGCCCGCTCCCCAGGTCACCCACGTGATGGTCTGGGCCGAGTACGGCTTCAGTTCCAATCTGAGGCTTGCCGACTTCGCCTCGGACCGAACACTTTTCGCCACGCACAAGGGCGGCGAGCTGCTCACCGCCGAGCACGGCTTTCCGCTCCGGCTGGTGGTACCGCATCTCTATGCCTGGAAGGGGCCCAAGTGGGTCCGCGGCATCGAGTACATGACGGCCGACCGCCGCGGCTTCTGGGAGGAGCGCGGCTATCACAACGTCGGTGACCCCTGGCGTGAGCAGCGGTACTCCTACCAGGAAGAGCCCGGGGAGGGCCCCGAGCTCTGACCTGGCGGTTTCGGGTCCGTGCGGCCCGATCCCCGCTCCTCAGTGGTACTGGTGCACCACCGCGTGCCCCTTGCCCCGGCCGATCATCCACTTGTTCACCGGCGTGGTGAGGGCGAAGGCGGCGGCGAGCGAGAGCGCCAGCGCGCCCCAGAACAGCAGGTCGGCGAGGGTGGCGTCCATGGCGCCCGGCCACAGGGCGATCACGCCGTTGTCGATCAGCTCCATGACCGCGATGGACAGCGTGTCGGCGGCGAAGGCGACCCGCAGCGCGGTGCCGAGGCCGACGCCCGCCTTCAGGACGGAACGCAGGGTCAGCGTGTAGCCGAAGAGGAACGCCAGGGCGATCGCCAGCGCCATCGTCGCCATGTTGCCCCAGCCGAGCGCGGTGCCGATCACCATGCCGAGGATCTCGCCGATGGCGCATCCGGTGAGGCAGTGCAGTGTGGCCCGCGCCGCCATCGACCAGCTCACCGTGCCGCCGTGGCCGTGATGGCCGCCGTGGTGCGGGTGGCCGGTGTGGCTGTCATGGCCGGTGTGTGCAGCGGGGGTGGTGTGGTCGGCGTGGTCGTGGTGACCGGTGTGCCCCGTCTCCGCGTGCTGGCCGTGGTGCGCTCCGTGTTCCATGGTGATCCCCCATGCCGAGTAGCGGTCCCTGCCGACAACAGGAACCGTATACCCCCATGGGGTATTCCTCAAGGCTGTGGAGCGCGCAGTTCCTTCAGCCGCGCCACGTCCGCCGCGTGGCCCTCCCTGCCGCCCGGTGTCTCGATGATCAGCGGCACGCCCGCGGTCGCCGGGTGGGTGAACAGCTCGCGGAACGGATCCGCTCCGATGTGTCCCGAGCCGATGTTCTCGTGCCGGTCCTTGTGGGCCCCGGCCACGTCCTTGGAGTCGTTGGCGTGGATGAGTTTCAGCCGTCCCTCACCCACCGTGGACACCAGCAGGTCCAGGGTCTGTGCCATGCCCGCGGGTCCGGTCAGATCGTGGCCCGCCGCGTAGATGTGGCAGGTGTCGAGGCAGACGCCGAGCTTGGGGTGGGCGTCGAGCGCCTCGAAGTACGGCCCGAAGTCCCAGGTCCGGGAGCAGAGCGAGAAGCCCTGTCCGGCGGTCGACTCCAGCAGCAGATCCGGATCGTCGTCGTGGGTCAGCTCGTCGAGCAGCGGCCGCAGGTACGTCCGCACCTGCGCGAGGGCCTCCTCGCGCGGGCGGCCGCCGGTCGCCGAGCCGGTGTGCACCACCACGCCCAGGGCCCCGATCTCGCGGGCCCGGCGCAGTGAGTGGCGCAGCGACTCCACGGACTTCTCGACGGTCGCCGCCGTGTGGGAGCCGAAGTTGATCAGGTAGGGGGCGTGGACGTACGCGGGGAGGGACTCGGCGGCGCACTCGGCGCGGAACCGTTCGTCCTGGGCCGGATCGCCGGTCGGCGTGGCCCAGCCGCGCGGGTTGGCGACGAAGACCTGTACGGCCTCCGCCCCCATCTCGCGGGCGTAGGGCAGGCCGACCTTGGCGAGGCCGCCAGCCACCGGAACGTGGCCGCCGACTGGGTTGCGCATGCGGATCTAGAGCCCCTTGGTCTTGATGGTGATGGCGCTGCCTTCGGGAGCCTGGTCGCCGCCCTTGACGGACTGGCTCTCGATGGTGTCGCTGAACGACAGGAACGGGCGGTCGACCTTGACCTCGAAGCCCGCTTCCTCCAGCTCGTTCTTGGCGTCGTCGAGGTCCATGCCGGTGACATCCGGTACGTCGATCATGCGAGGCCCCTTGGAGACCGTGAGCTCGACGGTGTCGCCCTCGGCGGCCTCGGCGCCCGCGCCGGGCGACTGCCGGGCGATGTCGCCCGCCATCTGCGGTGAATGCACCCGGCCGGGCAGCGCCTTCGCCTTCAGCCCTTCCTCCGCCAGCGCGGCGGTGGCGTCCACGACGGACAGCCCGGTGACGTCCGGGACCTCCACCGGGGCGCCCTTGCTGAGGACGAGGGCCACCGCCGAGTCCGGGTGGCGCCCGGTGCCCGCCGCCGGGGCCGTGCGGATCACGTCGCCCCGCACCGTCTCCTCGTCGAACTCCTTGGTGATCATCCCCGGCACCAGGCCGACGTTCCTCAGCTCCTGCTTCGCGTCGGCGAGCGAGAGGTTTCGCAGGTCCGGCACCTGCACGATCTCGGGGCCGCGCGAGACGACGAGCGTCACCGCGTCGTTGCCCCGGACGCGGGCGCCGGACTTCGGATCGCTGCTGATGACCTTGCCGCGCTCCACGGTGTCGCTGTAGGACCGCTTGACGCCCTTCAGCTCCAGACCGGCGTCGGAGAGCCGCTTTCCGGCCTCCTCCTGGGTCTGGCCGAGCAGTGAGGGCACGTGGGAGAACTGCCCGGAGTTGATGTACCAGACACCGGTGCCGATGCCCAGCACGAGGAGGACGGCGACGATCACGGCGAGCACGGAGCGCCGCGGCCCGCGGCCGAGTACGCCCGGCGGCGCGGTCCGCTCGGGAGGCAGCGGCGGCCTCTCCAGCCGGCTCGTGTGGTGCGAGACCCCCTGCCCGGCCGGGAGCAGCCGCGGGATCACGCTTGTGCGGTCCTCGGCGGCGTCGTGCGTCTCGGCCGTGGCCTGCGGCGGTACGGCGTCCAGCTGGGCGTCGGTGAGCCCGGCGCGGGCCTCGCGGGCCTGCGCGAGCAGCGCCACCGCGTCGAACGGACGGCCCTCGGGGTCACGGGCGGTGGCGCTCGCCACCAGGGCGTCGAGTCCGGGCGGGAGCCCCGGCACGGCGGCCGAGGGCGGTGGCACGGGCTCGTTGAGGTGCTGGTAGAGGACCTGGGCGGGGGTGTCGCCGCCGTGCGGCTTGGACCCGGTCAGCATTTCGTACAGCACGACGCCACAGGCGTACACGTCGGTACGGGTGTCGGCGGTGCCGTGCTCGATCTGCTCGGGGGCGAGGTACGAGACCGTGCCCAGGACGGACCCGGTGGTGTCGGTGGCGGTGCCCACCGCCCGCACCAGCCCGAAGTCGGCGACCTTGACCCGGCCGTCGTCCCCTATCAGGACGTTCTCCGGCTTCATGTCGCGGTGTACGAACCCCGCCCGGTGCGCCGCGCCGAGGGCGGCGAGGACCGGCTCCAGGATGTCCAGGGCGGCCCGTGGCTGGAGCGCGCCGCGGTCGCGCAGGACGTCGCGCAGGGTGCAGCCCGCGACGTACTCCATCGCCAGATATACGTACTGGCCCTGGGCGCCCTGGTCGAAGACCGCGACCACATTGGGGTGCGCGAGCCGGGCCACGGACTTGGCCTCGCGGATGAAGCGCTCGACGAACGTGGCGTCGGCCGCCAGCGTCGGGTGCATCACCTTGAGGGCCAGCACCCGGTCGAGCCGGGTGTCCACGGCCCGGTAGACCGTGGCCATGCCGCCCACGGCGACGCGGGCATCGACGCGGTAGCGGCCGTCGAGCAGCTGCCCGACGAGAGGGTCCTGGAGGGTCGTATCCACGCAAGTGAGTCTACGAGCCGCCACGGGCGCCTCTGGCGCTCCGGGGCGGTCCCGGGGCGGTACTGCAGCCGAGCCGTGACAGGGACATGGAATCCCGGGCCGCCGGACGGCGCCCGGCGGCCCGGCGCCTCAGAACGCCGGACGCTCCGGGTCCAGCACCGCGCGTCCCTCCGCCGGCGACGACGCCTCGGCGAAGTGGCGGCGCGGAATCCGGCCCGCCCGGTAGGCCAGCCGCCCGCCCGCCACCGCGTGCCGCATCGCCGAGGCCATCAGCTCGGGCTCCTGGGCCCGGGTCACCGCGGACGCCAGCATCACCGCCGCGCACCCCAGCTCCATCGCGAGCGCCGCGTCGGAGGCCGTTCCCGCGCCCGCGTCGAGGATCACCGGCACCCGGGCCTGCTCCACGATCAGCTGGAAGTTGTGCGGGTTGCGGATGCCGAGCCCGGAGCCGATGGGGGAGCCCAGCGGCATCACCGCGGCGCACCCCACGTCCTGGAGGCGGCGCGCCAGCACCGGGTCGTCATTGGTGTACGGCAGCACGGTGAACCCGTCGTCCACCAGGATCTCCGCCGCGTCCAGCAGCTCGACCGGGTCGGGCAGCAGGGTCCGTTCGTCGGCCACCACCTCCAGCTTGATCCAGTCGGTGCCGAGCGCCTCACGGGCCAGCCGGGCGGTCAGCACGGCCTCGCCCGCGGTGAAGCAGCCCGCCGTGTTCGGCAGCACCCGGACCGAGAGCCGCTCCAGGACGGAGAGGACCGAACCGCGCACCGTCGGATCGAGGCGGCGCATCGCGACGGTGGTCAGCTCGGTGCCGGAAGCGATCAGCGCACGCTCCAGCACGTCCAGGCTGGGCGCCCCGCCGGTCCCCATGATCAGCCGGGAGCCGAAGACGGCGGAGCCGAGGGTGAAGAGGTCGTCGGACACGGTCAGCCTCCCTGGACCGCGGTCAGGACCTCGACCCGGTCTCCGTCGGCCAGGGCGGTGGCGGCCCATCCGCCGCGCGGTACGACCGTCTCGTTGACGGCGGCGGCCACACCGCGGGACGCGGCGGTCAGGGTGGCGACCAGGACGTCCAGGGTGGTGCCCGCGGCGAGGGGGCGGGGCTCGCCGTTCACGGACACGGTGAGCGGCGCGGGCGCCGCGGAGGGGAGTACGGGCTCGGTCATGCGGGCTGCTCCTGACGTACGGAGGCGGCGGAGTCCACGGGGGCGGTGGACGGGAAACGGTGCGGGGTGAAGGGGCGCGCCTGCTCGGGCGGCTCGCCGCCGGTGAGGATCTGCGCCATCACGTCACCGGTGAGCGGGGTGAGCAGCACCCCGTTGCGGTGGTGGCCGGTGGCGAGGAGGAGGCCGGGCAGGGCGGTCGGGCCGAGCAGCGGGGCGTTGTCGGGGGAGCCGGGGCGCAGACCGGCCAGGGTTTCGGTGAGCGGCAGCTCGGTGATGCCGGGGACCAGTTCGTGGGCGTCCCGCAGCAGCTCGTAGACCCCGCCCGCGGTGACGGTGGTGTCCCAGCCCAGCTCCTCGCTGGTGGCGCCGACGACCAGTTCGCCGTTCTCGCGCGGTACGAGATAGACGTGGCTGCCGCGGACCACGGCCCGTACCGTCCGGCTCAGGAACGGCGCGTACCGGGCGGGCACGGCCAGCCGCAGCACCTGGCCCTTCACCGGGCGTACCGGCGGAACGGCCTCCTGCGGCAGTCCCGGAAGACAGCCGCTGAGGCTGCCGGCGGCCAGCACGACCTGATCGGCCGCCAGCTCCGTACCCCCGGCGAGCAGCACTCCGGCGGCCCGGTCGCCCGCCACGGTCAGCCGTGCCGCCCGCTCGCGGTGGAAGACCACCCCGGCCCGCTCGCAGGCGGTCAGCAGGGCGGCGGCCAGCCGGCGCGGATCGATCTGGTGGTCGCCGTCGACCCGCAGGCCGCCCCGGACGCCCGGTGCCAGCATCGGCTCCAGCCGACGGCACTCGCGGCCGGTGAGCCACTCCGACTCCAGGCCCGAACGTCGTTGCAGGGCGTGCAGATCCCGCAGATGGGCGCGGTCGTCGGAGTCCAGCGCGACAGCCAGGGTGCCGCAGGCGCGGAAGCCGGTCTCCTGCCCGCTCGCCGCCTCCAGCTCGGCCACGAAGTCCGGATAGCGGGCGGCCGAGGCCAGGTTGAGGGCGAGCAACAGCTCCTCGCCGTAGTGGAGTTCGGTGACGGCGGCCAGCATCCCGGCCGCCACCCGGGCGGCCCCGCCACCCGGTTCGGGGTCGGCGAGCGCCGTGCGCAGCCCGCGCTGCGCGGCCCGCCAGGCGGTCACCAGCCCGATGATCCCGCCCCCGACCACCAGGACGTCGCTTCCGTTCTGAGCGGAACGCATGGGCTTCCAGCCCCTCCCTTCGCCGGCATGACCCGGATCAGGTTCGTACGGTCGGAGGCCGCCCAGCCTCCCTCTCAGCCCGGTGCGTCCGGGCTCCCGCGAGTGCTCTACGGGGCCACCCTAAACCCCTCCTCGGCGACGGGACGAGCGGCGGCGGAGAACCCGCCCCTTCCTGACGATCTGTCAGGTGCGTAAGGTGTCCGGGTGAGCGAGCAGCAGCAGTCAGAGCAGCCGGACGGGCGGACCGGGCGCCGCGTCGTCATCGTCGGTGCGGGGATGGCCGGGGTGCAGACCGCGGTGGCCCTGCGGGAACAGGGCTTCACCGGCCCGGTCACGCTGATCGGCGCCGAGCCCCACCAGCCCTACGACCGGCCACCGTTGTCCAAGGCGGTCCTGCTCGGCAAGGCCGAGGACTCCGCCTTCGACATCGACTTCGAGGCGCTGGGCATCGAACTGCGCCTGGGCGTCGAGGTCACCGGCGTACGACCGGACGCGCACGAGCTGGACACCGCCGCGGGTGCCGTCCCCTACGACGCCCTGGTGATCGCGACCGGTGCCGAACCGGTCGTCCTGCCCGGGGCCGAGGGCGTCGCGGGCGTCCACCTGCTGCGCACCCTGGACGACGCGGCACGGCTGCGGCCGGTCCTCGCCGGGCAGCACGACGTGGTGATCGTCGGCGCGGGCTGGATCGGCGCCGAGTTCGCCACCGCGGCCCGCGCCGCCGGATGCGCGGTCACCGTCGTCGAGGCCGCGGACCGGCCCCTCGCGGGCGCGTTGCCCGCCGAGGTCGCCGCCCCGATGGCCGCCTGGTACGCGGACAGCGGCGCCGTACTCCTCACCGGCGCCCGGGTCGACCGCGTCGAACCGGGCCGGGTGGTCCTCTCCGACGGCCGCGGGCTCCCGGCCCAGGCGGTCGTCGTCGGCATCGGCGCGCGCCCCGCCACCGGCTGGCTGGCGGGCTCCGGCATCGCACTCGGCCCCGACGGATCGGTGACCGCCGACGCGACCCTGCGCACCTCGCGGGCCGATGTGTACGCGGTCGGCGACTGCGCCTCCTTCCCCTCCGCCCGCTACGGCGAACGCCTGCTCGTCCACCACTGGGACAACGCCCTCCAGGGTCCGCGCACGGCCGCCGCCCACATCCTCGCGGCGGACGCCGGGGACGGCCCGGCGGCGCCGCTCTACGACCCGGTGCCGTACTTCTGGTCCGAGCAGTTCGGCCGCTTCGTGCAGTACGCGGGCCACCACGGGGGCGCCGACACCCTGCTGTGGCGCGGCGATCCCGCCGGGCCCGCCTGGTCGGTGTGCTGGCTGCGTGACGGCGTCCTGGTCGCGGTGCTCGCCGTCGGGCGGCCGCGTGACCTGGCGCAGGGGCGCAAGCTCATCGAGGCGGGGGCCCGGCTCGACGCCGTGGCGGTGGCCGACCCCTCCGTGCCGCTGAAGTCGGCGGTCCGCCCGTAGAGGGCTCGCGGCCCTGAAGGGCGGAGTCCGGGTATCGGCTGTCCGTGCGGGATGGCAGGCTTGTCCCCGTGACCGAGATTGACGCAAAGATCGATGCTCTCGTCCCTGCCTGGCTCCACCTGCCCGATATCGCCGAAATGCTCGGTGTCGAGGTGACGCGCGTGCGCCAGCTGGTCAAGGAGGGCCAGCTGATCGCCGTACGCCGTGGTGAGAACCGGACACTTCAGGTGCCTGCCGCCTTCATCGACGGCGACAAGGTGGTCAAGGGCCTCTCCGGCACCCTGACGCTCCTGAAGGACGACGGCTACAACGACGAAGAGATGCTGGAGTGGCTCTTCACCCCCGACCCGAGCCTGCCGGGCACGCCCGCACAGGCGCTGAGCGAGAATCGCGGCACGGAGGTGAAGCGCCGCGCCCAGGCGCTCGCCGTCTGACCGCCGGTCCCGCGTGAGCGGGTGAGGGGGCGGGCCGCGCGGCCCGCCCCCTCACGGCCCGGCGGCACCTCGCTCCACCACGCACCTGCACTCCCAGGGGGAACCGCACCATGTCCACGGCTCGCGCGCTGCTGTCCGACGCCCGGCTCTATCTCTGCACGGACGCCCGTCGGCGCCAGGGCGACCTCCCCGCGTTCCTCGACGCCGTCCTCGCCGCCGGGGTGGACGTCGTCCAGCTCCGCGACAAGGGCATGGAGGCGGCCGAGGAGCTCGACCACCTGGCGGTCCTCGCCGACGCCTGCCGCCGCCATGGCAAGCTCCTCGCCGTGAACGACCGGGCCGATGTCGCCCACGCCATCGGCTCCGACGTGCTGCACCTGGGCCAGGGCGACCTCCCGGTGCCCGCCGCCCGCGCCCTCCTCGGCGAGGACGTGCTGATCGGCCGTTCCACGCACGCCGAGTCCGAGGTCGACGCGGCCGTCGCCCAGCCCGGCGTGGACTACTTCTGCACCGGCCCCTGCTGGCCCACCCCGACCAAGCCCGGTCGGCACGCCCCCGGCCTGGACCTGGTGCGCTACGCCGCCTCGCTCGGCCAGTCGCGCCCCTGGTTCGCCATCGGCGGCATCGACGGGGGCAACCTCGACGACGTGCTGGACGCCGGGGCCCGCCGGGTCGTCGTGGTCCGGGCGATCACCGAGGCCGCCGACCCCGCCGAGGCGGCCGCCGGGCTGGCCGCACGGATCAGGGCACGCGCCGGGACGTGATCCCGCCGGCTGTCCGAAGGGTGGACAAAGCACCGGTCAATTCGGGCAATTCCCTCTGGTCCGGTCCATTGGCGGACGGGGCTGGTTAACCTGCCGGTATGGCCCTTGGCACACCATCCACCAGGACAGATCACGCGCGTACGGTGCGTGAACTTCTCGCGACCGGCAAGCCCTCCTACTCGTTCGAGTTCTGGGCGCCCAAGACCGAGAAGGGTGAGCGGAACCTCTGGAACGCGCTGCGCCGCGTCGAGGCCGTACGGCCGAGCTTCGTCTCCGTCACCTACGGCGCGGGCGGTTCCACCCGCGCCGGGACGGTGCGCGCCACCGAACAGATCGCGGCCGACTCCACCCTCACCCCGGTCGCCCACCTCACGGCGGTCAACCACTCCGTCGCCGAGCTGCGCAACATGGTCGGGCAGTACGCCGACGCCGGGATCCGGAACATCCTGGCCGTGCGCGGAGACCCGCCGGGCGACCCGATGGGGGAGTGGGTCAAGCACCCGCAGGGCGTGCGGTACGCGGCCGACCTCGTCCGGCTCATCAAGGAATCCGGCGATTTCTGTGTCGGGGTCGCGGCATTTCCCGAGATGCACCCGCGCTCGGCCGACTGGGACACCGACATCCGGCATTTCGTGGACAAGTGCCGCGCCGGTGCCGATTATGCGATCACCCAGATGTTCTTCAATCCGGAGGATTATCTGCGTATGCGTGACCGGGTGGTCGCTGCGGGTTGCGAAACGCCGATCATCCCCGAAGTCATGCCGCTGACCAGCGTCAAACAGTTCGACAGGTTCGCCCAGCTCAGCAACGCGTCTTTCCCTTCCGAGCTGAAAGAGAGCATCCTCTCGGCCAAGGACGATCCCGCCGCTGTACGCTCCATTGGCATCGACTTCGCAACGCGTTTCTGCGCGAGGCTGCGCTCCGAGGGTGTGCCCGGACTGCACTTCATCACGCTCAACAACTCGACGGCGACGCTCGAAATCTACGAGAATCTCGGACTGCACAAGCAGTCGTGACCGGCCGTACCCGCTGTGACCCGTGGCGGTGGCCGTAGGAGGGGGCGGGCATGGGCTGGACGGTCCTCTACATCGCGTTCGGAATCGTCGCGCTGTGGCTGCTCGGCGAAGTGCTGCTGCAGTACAAGGCGCGCCTGCGCTGGCGACTGCTCGCCTTCGGCGGCTTCGGGTGCGTGGTCCTGGGTGTGCTGATCCCATCGATCATCGTCATCGTCCTCGGCACGATCACCTTCGCGGTCGGCCAGACGTACGTCACGCTCTCCTTCCGGCGCGGCTTCTCCACCGGCTGGGCCATAGGCGGCAAGCCCGGCGCGAGCCGCCGTCGCCGGGGCGGCGGCCGACGCGAGGGCCGCGGGCCCGCCCTCCAGGTCTCGGACCTGGAGGTGACCGGCGAGCGTCCGGACACGCTCCACACGGATGCCACGGCCACGATGGCCGCGGTCTACGAACCCGAGCCGATGCCGGACGACACCGGGCAGTACGGCGTCTACTCCGACCGGCGGGGCCCGGAGCAGGCCCAGGAGCCGCAGCCCCAGCAGCAGCCGCAGTACGCCGCGTACGACCCGTACGCCGCCCCCTCCGCGTACGCCGCGCCGGGCCAGGACGGCTACGCGGGCCAGGACCCGCTCGGCGGGCCGTACGACTACGGCACGGCGCAGCAGTACGCCGCCTATTCCGACCCGTACGTGGGCACCGGAACCACCGGCGGCGCCACCCCGTACGACACGTACGACAGCTTCGGCAACGGTTACGACAGCTTCGGCGGCCGGCCGGACCAGACCGCGGCCGATCCGTACGCCCAGCAGTACGGCGCCGAGACCCCGCCGGGCGGCGTCTGGGTGCCCCAGCAGCGCGAGGGCGAGAACGCCCCGCCGATGCCGCCGGAGCAGCCGCCCGCCCCGTTCCCCAACGGCTACAACAACGGCAGCGGCTACGACGAGCAGCAGTACCGCTACTGACAGCCCCCGGGCGGCGGGCCCGCCCGGCCGGTCACTGCGAGCCGCGGAAGCCGTCGCCCTCCACGATGAGCCCGGCGACCAGCGCCCCCGACATGCCCGCGTGGGCGAGCCCGCCGCCCGGGTGCGACCAGCCGCCCACGGCGTACAGCCCCGGCAGCCGGGTGAGGTTGGCGGCGTGCAGATACGCGCCGTCCGCCCCGGCCAGCGCGGGCGCGGGCACCGCACCGCCCTCGGCGCCGGTGTCGGCGGCCGTCTCGGCGGGGGTGCGCACTTCGGCGTGGAGCAGCCGCTCCCGTATCCCGGGGACGGCCGCGGCGGCCGTCTCGATCAGGACATCGGCGTACCGCTCGCGCACCGCCGGTTCCGTCCAGTCCACCGGGCCGTGCGGGGCGACCGTCGCCGTCAGGGTCACCGCCTCGTGCGCGCCGTCGGGGCGGGTCGACGGATCGTCCGGGCGCAGCACCGTCACCGTGGGCCGCTCGGCCGTCCGGCCGCCGAACACCGCCGCGCGCTCCGCGGCGCCGTCCCCCGGGTGCACCAGCGTCCGGTGCACGGCGTCCGCGGGCCGGGCCCCCCGCAGGGAGAGCAGCACCAGGAACCGGCCCGGCACCAGGCCCTGGCCCGGCCGGGGCGCGACGGGCACGTCACCGTCCCGCCACGGCTCCTGACCGGGCACCAGGCCGGGCCACGGCCGGGCTCCCAGCACCACCTGTCCGGCCTCGGCGACCGTTCCGTCCGCCAGCTCCACGCCCGCCGCCCGGCCGTCCTTCTCGACGACCCCGGCCACCTCGGCGCCGAAGACGAACTCCACCCTCCGGGCCAGGCACCGCTCGTACACCGCCCGCGCCAGGGCCCGCATGCCGCCGGAGACGTACCAGCTGCCGAACGTCTCCTCCATGTACGGCAGCAGGGCCGCCGCCGCCGGGGCGTGCGCGGGGTCGAGCCCGTAGGACAGGGCGTACCCGTCGAGGAGGGCGGCCAGCCGGGGATTGGCCAGCTCCCGCGCGCCGATCTCCGCGACCGTCGCCGCCTGCCGGGCGGGGCGCAGCAGACGGCGCTGGCGGAGCGCGGGGTAGGGGTCACGGCCGAGGACCTGCCAGTCGGGGCGCAGCGGCTCCTCCAGGAGCGGGCGGCGGGAGCGGTCCCAGGCATCGCGTGCCCGGTCCAGGAACGCCCCC
The DNA here is from genome assembly GCF_042883525.1 of Streptomyces sp. NPDC058195. NCBI lineage: Bacteria > Bacillati > Actinomycetota > Actinomycetes > Kitasatosporales > Streptomycetaceae > Streptomyces > Streptomyces sp. NPDC058195. The sequence goes on along the minus strand of NZ_JBHVVM010000015.1, from coordinate 95,190 downwards.
CAGGCCGCCCCGGCCCCGCTGCCGAGCGCACCGTCGAGCGCGGTGACGACCCCGGCCCGCGAGGCGTTCGGCAGCGAGAGGACCGTGCCGTCCGCGAACAGATGACGGCTCGCCGGATCGACCTGGGTCATCTCGACGCAGCGTTCCAGCGGCTCCTTGCCGGTCTTCACGAACAGGTCGCGGTAGACGGCGGGCAGATGCAGCAGCGTCGGCCCCGTGTCGAAGGCGAAGCCCTCGTGGGCGTACCGGCCCAGCGAACCGCCGTAGGTCCGCGACCGCTCGTACACCGTCACCTGGTGGCCTGCCACGGCGAGCCGGGCCGCCGCCGCCATCGCGCCCATCCCCGCGCCGATCACCGCAATACGTGCCATGTCAGTGACCTTAACGGCCGCCACCGGCGGTCACTCCGTCGGCCAGCGTGAACCCGCCGTCCCGGCCAGCCGTCTCTCCTGGCGCCGCTGGGCTCTGCGGCGCAGGAAGCGGCGGATCCTGGAGGCCAGGAAGGCCACGGCCACGATGCCCGCCAGCAGGAGCGCCCCCGCGATCACCGCGGCCGCCACTGGATGGAATATCGCGAAGGTGACGATCCCGGCGACCCCCAGGTCCTCCGCGATGCTCACCACGATGTTGCTGAACGGCTCGGGGGAGGAGTTGACCGCCATCCTGGTCCCGGCCTTGACCAGATGGCTCATCAGCGCCGTGGAACCGCCCACCGCCGCGGCCGCGATCTCGGGCAGCGAACCGCTCTCACCGGCCAGCAGCGCGGCGACCACGGCACCGGCGGCCGGCCGGACCACGGTGTGCACCGTGTCCCAGACCGAGTCCACGTACGGGATCTTGTCCGCCACCACCTCGCAGAGGAAGAGCACGGCGGCCACCACCAGGACATCGGTGCGCTGCAGGGCCGCGGGCACCTCGTCGCTCAGACCGGTCGTGCCGAAGACGCCGAGGAGCAGGACCACCGCGTAGGCGTTGATCCCGCTGGCCCAGCCACTTGTGAACACCAGGGGAAGTACGGACACGGACGTGATCGTAACCAGAGGGTGTGACACCCGGGGAGGGGTCCGTGCGCAGTCCTGAGTACCTGTACCTAGGCGAGGAGATGAGTAGGTACGCGGATGGGCTCGTGCCGGTGCGGACGGAAGAGTGGAGCCCACGGAGGGAGCGCGGCTCCGGCACCGCCGGCACGGGGCGGCGGAACGGCCGCGGCGCTCCTTTTGGAACGGGGGAGTACGACGGGGAGCGCGGGGCCACGGGGGATCGAGGCCACGGGGGAAGCTCTCCGGCAGGACGAAGGGCGCCGGTCCGGCGCAGGCTCGGGGGGATCGAGCCTCACGGGACCGGCGCCCTTCCCGTGCGCCGCGGGTGTACGGGGCCGGGACCGGCGGGTCAGTGTCCGCTGACCCGGCCGTGCAGCAGCAGCGACAGCGCCGAGTGCACGTCGTCGATCGAGCGCTCCGGCTGGAACGCCTGCCAGTCCAGCGCCGCCACCAGCACCATGCCGACCAGGGCGGCGGCCGTCAGCGGGATGTCGATCTCCTCGCTCAGCTCGCCCCGGGCCACCCCTTCGCGCAGCACTCCCTCGACCACCGCGACGGCCTCCTGGCGTACCACCAGGAGGGTGCCCTGCCAGGCCCGGTTGGTGCGCCACAGCTCCGCGACGTACAGCTGGGTGAAGGCCGGATAGCGGTCGATGAAGACCAGACCGGCCCGGATCATCGCGTCCAGGGCCTCGACCCGGTTGCCGCCGCGCTCCACGGTCTCCTCGGCCGCGGAGCGCAGCGAGGCGGTGAGCAGCCCGACGCCGTGCCGCAGCAGCTCCTCGAAGAGCTCGGTCTTGCTCTTGAAGTTGTAGTAGACCGTGCCCTTGGCGACCCCGGCGCGCTCCGCGATCTCGTCCACCGTGGTCGCGGAGAAGCCCTTCTCGGCGATGAGGGTCACGGCTGCTTCGTAGAGCCTCTGCCGGGTGGCCTGGCGACGCGTGGTGCTGCTGCTTTCCATGCCCCCGATTCTCACAGGTTCCGGCGTGCTCACAGGCTCAGCTCCGGGTGGAGCCGGTCCAGGGTCCACACCTGCTTGCGGCGCGCGGCCAGCGCGGTGAGGGCGAGCGCCCCCACGGTGAAGGCCAGCAGCACGGCGCTGCCCTGCCAGACCGGGCCGAGGCCGCCGCCCGTGATCAGCCGCCGCAGCCCGTCGACGATGTAGCTCATCGGCAGGTAGGGGTGGATCGCGTTGAAGAAACCGGGGCTGGTCTGGACGGGGTACGTGCCCCCGGCCGAGGTCAGCTGGAGCATCAGCACCGCCAGGACGAGAATCCGGCCCGCGGCTCCGAACCGGGCGTTCAGCCACTGCACGATCGCCGCGAAGCAGCAGGTCACCAGGGCCAGGAAGCCCACCGTCCCGGCGGCCCGCGCCATCTCCAGTCCGAGCGCCCAGTGCAGTACGGCCATCAGGGCACCCACCTGGAGCAGCCCGATCGCGGCCACCGGCAGCCAGCCCGCGAAGGCGATCCGCCAGGCGGAGGCCCCGGCGGCCAGCGCGCGCCGGTTGAGCGGCTGGATCAGCATGTACGCCACCATCGCGCCGACCCAGAGGGACAGCGGGATGAAGTAGGGCGCGAAGCCGGTCCCGTAATTGGGGGCCGCGTGCAGCGACTGGGAGGCCAGCCGCACCGGGTCGGCCATCACCTCGGTGCGGGCGTCGCGGTCCTTCTTGTCGTAGTCGGGGATCTTGCCGACGCCGTCGTTGAGCCCCTCGGCGAGGGTGGCCGAGCCGTCGCCGAGCCGGATCAGCCCGCCGTCCAGGTTGGTCGCGCCCTTCTTGAGGCTGCCCACGCCGGAGTCCAGGTCCGTGGCGCCGGTCCTGGCCGTGACCAGGCCGGTGTGCAGGTCACCGGCTCCCTTGGCGACCTTGTGGGCGCCGGTGTTGAGCGCGTTGACCTTCTTGACGGCGGACTCCAGGCCCTCGTCGAGACGGGGGGCGCGGGTGGCCAGGTCGTCGGCCTGCCGCTGGAGGGTGGTCAGCTGGGCGCTCAGCTTCTTCAGGTCGCCGTTCTGGTTGGTGACCAGCACGTTCACGTCGGCGGCGACGTCGGCGACATCGGCCGCGGTGGTCTTGGCGCGCTTCAGGGGAGTGCAGAGGGCGGCGTCGGGGTCCGGCTCGTCCACGCAGCTGGTGCGGTAGACGTCGGCCAGGTCGTCGGAGGCCGTACGGGCGCTGGTGGCCGCGGTGGGCGCCGCCTTCACCAGCAGGTCGAGGTTGTCCTGCACGGTCTGCGCGGTGTCGGAGACCAGCCGGGCGGTGTCGCCGATCGACTTTCCGTTGTCCTTCAGGAACGGGCGGACGTCGGCCGCCACCCCGTTCACCTTGTCGGCGAGCTGCTGGGTGCCGTCGGCCATCTGCCGGGAGCCGGTCTCGAGGTCGCTCGCGCCCTTGTTCAGCCTGACGATTCCGCCGGCCAGCCGGTCGCTGCCGTCCTTGGCGTCCTTGAGCCCGTCCGCGAGGTCCTCCGAGCCCTTCTTGGCCTTGCCGATGCCGCCCTTGAGGTCGTCGGCGCCCTTGGCGGCCTTCTCCGTCGCGTTGTGCAGATCGGAGAAGTTGATGAAGATCCGGTCGTAGAAGGTGCGCGAGGCGTTGGTCGAGGCGGCGGTGCGCACCTCGGAGAAGACCGTGCGGGAGATCTGTCCGACGATGTAGTTGTTGGCGTCGTTGGTCCGCACCTGGAGGGCGCCGGTCTCGGGGGAGCCGCCCGAACTGGACGCGATCCGCTTGCTGAAGTCCGACGGCATGGTGAGCGAGAGGTAGTACGTACCGTCCTCGACGCCCTTGCCGGCCTCGGCGGAGCTCACCTCGTGCCAGTCGAAGACCTTGGAGTCCAGCAGCTTGCCCGTGATCTCGTCACCGGCGGCGACGCGCTTGCCCGCCGCGGTGGTGCCCTTGTCGTTGTTGACCAGGGCGACGGGGATCTTGTCCAGGCGGCCGTAGGGATCCCAGAAGGACCACAGGTACAGCGCGCCGTACAGCAGGGGCAGGAGCAGCAGCGCGACGAGCGCGGCGCGCGGCAGCTTCCCCCTGCCGAAACGCTTGAGCTCAAGCGCGGCCAGTCTCGGCGAACGCATCGGCCGGTCCCTTCTCGGTCGTGGTCTCGTCGGTGCTGGTGCTGGTGCTGGTGCTGGTGCTGGTGCTGGTGCTGGTGCTGGCGCCGCGCGGGGTGGCGGTGGCCTCGGTGCGCAGGGTGACCGCGTCCGCGGGTGCCTGGCTGCAGACGGCGAGGACGGTCGTACCGCCGTCCGCGAGGGACCGCAGCAGGTCCCAGGCCGCAGCACGCTCGGCGTCGGAGAGCTTGAGGTCGGTGTCGTCCACCGCGAGCAGCCGGGGACCGCCGATCAGCGCGAGGGCGAGGGAGAGCCGCAGCGCCTCCAGCCGCTCCAGGTCCCGTACGGAGGTCCTTCCGCCCTTGGGCAGCGTCCCGAGGTCGAGACCGGCGGCCTTCAGAGCCGCGTCGATCCGCCCCTGCGCGGTGGCGGTCCGCTCCGCGCGCGGGCGCAGCAGGGCGCGCAGCGAGCCGTCGAAACGGCGCTGCAGCAGGGCCCGCTCGCGCAGGTGCTCGGTCACGGTGAAGGCCGGGTCGAGCTCGCTCACCCCGGGGACCTGGCCCAGCGCGGCGATGCGGCGTACGGCGGCCATCTTGCGGGGCAGGCGCAGCCCGCCGACCTTCGCCTGTCCCTCGGTGGGGCGCATCCGTCCGGTGAGGGCGAGCAGCAGGCAGGTGCGGCCCGAGCCGGACGGCCCCTCGATCGCGACCAGCGCGCCGGGGGCGGCATCGACGTCCAGGCCGCGGAAGGCCCAGCCGCGCGGTCCTTTGAGGCCGAGGTTCTCGGCGGTGACGGATGCCCCGTGCGGGCTGTCCACAGGTCCCCCCTTGTTTTGAACTGACTGGTCAGTTCAAAAGGTAGCCCGAACGTGCGGGTGAAGCAAAGTCGCAGGCCGGAGACCGATTCAGGGGAATTGTCAGTGGTGCCCCTCAGGATGGATGCATACGGCCACGGAGCCGTTACACGAGACAGGAGGTTTCGTCATGGCCCACTCGTCCGCAGCCGCCGCGCCACGGCGCCGCGCCACCGGCCCTGTCCCCTCACTGACCGGCCCGGCAAGCGATGTCCATCCCGTCCCGCGCCGCTCCCCGGCGCCGCCCGCCGCCCTCGGCCTTCTCGCCAAGGCCCGCGCGGGCCTCGATGAGGCCGCCGTTCTCGATGTGCCGAACGAGCGGTACGCCACCGCCCACCTCGCGGCGCTGCGCACGGCTGCCGCGGTGCTCGCCGCGCGGGGCCGCCCGGAGACGTCCCGGCGGCGCCGGGAGCGGATCCGCAGCGCCTGGGAGGTGCTGCCCGAGATAGCCCCCGACCTGACCGAATGGAGTGCGCTGTTCGCCTCGGGTGCGCTCCGCAGGGCCCGCGCGGAAGCCGGGATCCCGGGCGCCGCCAGCCAGCGGGACGCGGACGACCTGCTGCGTGACGCGGCGATGTTCCTGCGCCTGGTCGAACGGATGCTGGTGCTCCGTCCGGTGCCGCCGCAGGCGGGTGGGCGGCGGTCCGAGGCGGGATGACGGCCGCGGCGGCGCGAGGCAATAGGGTGGGAAGCGCTCTTAACCACCCGCGCTGTTCACGCTCCGCCGCCACCGGCGGCACCGTGCCGAGGAGTCATCTGCCGTGACGGACCAGCTGCGCCCCCGCGCCTCCCTCCGTACCGCCGTGGTCTGGGAGGTCCTCAAGGACGCCCTCGACCGCCGGGTGAAGGCGACCGGCAGGGACGCCCTGGACGTCCTGGACACCGGCGGCGGCACCGGGAACTTCGCGGTGCCGGTCGCCCGTCTCGGCCACCGCGTCACCGTCGTCGACCCCAGTCCCAACGCGCTCTTCGCGCTGGAGCGCCGCGCGGCGGAGGCCGGGGTCGCCGACCGGGTCAGCGGTGTGCAGGGCGACATCCACGGTCTGTTCGAGGTGGTGGAGCGCGGCGGGTACGACGCGGTGCTGTGCCACGGCGTCCTGGAGTACGTGGACGACCCCGCCGAGGGCGTGCGCAACGCGGTGGCGGCGCTCCGCCCGTCCGGCGCGCTCAGCCTGCTCGCCGCCGGGCTCGGCGGCGCCGTCCTGGCGCGGGCGCTGGCCGGTCACTTCACCGAGGCCCGGCAGGCGCTCGCCGACCCGTCGGGCCGCTGGGGCGAGGGCGACCCGGTGCCCCACCGCTACACCGCGGAGCAGCTCACCGAGCTCCTCTCCGGGGCCGATGTGGAGGTCGGCGCCGTCCACGGCGTCCGGGTCTTCGCCGACCTCGTACCGGGCGTTCTGGTGGACACGGAGCCCGGGGCCATGGACGCCCTGCTCAAGCTGGAGGCCGCCGTGGCCGAGCTGCCCGCCTTCCACTCGGTGGCGACGCAGCTGCACGTCCTGGGCACGAAGCGCTCCTGACCACGGTCAGGTTCGGGCGGTTGACCGGCCTCGGTGCGGCTGATCAGCGACGCAGCGGCAGACGGAGTACGCACCGGGCCCCCCGATCGGGGGCTTCTGCCCGTATGATCGGGGGACACCATCCGGCATGACGGATCGGAGGCCGGGGAATCAACGCCTCGACAGCCGAGCCGTCGTGGCGGCCCGGACTGGCTGATGGGCACGAAGGCGGGTTTCACGGGGGCGAATCCCTGCCTATCCTGGAAGGGCCGCATACCGGCCGCCCCCCGCGGCCGACGACGAGGAGGACTCCGTGCCGCTCTCGGAGCACGAGCAGCGAATGCTCGAGCAAATGGAGCGAGCGCTGTACGCCGAAGATCCCAAGTTCGCGACAGCGCTCGAGGGAAATGGGCTGCGTACGTACACCCGGCGACGGGTCTACCAGGCGGTCGCAGGCTTCCTGGTGGGAATCGCGCTCCTCATGGCGGGAATGGTCACCACGCTGATCTGGATCAGTGTGGTGGGGTTCCTCGTCATGCTGGGCTGTGCGGTCCTCGCGGTCACAGGCTGGCGCAAGGCGCCCAAACCGGGTGAGCAACCGGCGGCGGGCGGCGGCGAGCGCGGCCGGTCCAGGCAGCGCCGTACGGTGATGAACCGCATCGAGCAGCGGTGGCAGCGCCGCCGCGACGAGCAGGGTCAGTAGGCCCTCGGGCCCTCGGGCAGAGACTTTGGGTGAGGGGCGGCCGCGGAAGACGCGGCCGCCCCTCACGCGTGTCCGGGGACGACCCGGTACGGCAGGGGACGGGGCCCCGGGGCGGTGTCCGAAGCCGGGTGCGGCACCGGGCGCGCCGGGACCACGTCAGCCCCGGCACGCCCGACGTCATCCCTCCTGACGGGAAGGACGGCGCAGCCATCCCGTCCACCGGACCCGCGCCCACCGCGCCCGCCACCGGCCGGTGGTCGCCGTCCAGCGGTCCGAAGCCGCCCAGACCACCCGAACGGCCGAACGAGGCGCCACGACCGCCCGGATCCGGGTGCGGCGGTCGGCGGACGCGCGCAGACCGGCCCGTACCGTCCCGACGTCCTCCGTCAGTCCGGTGCTCGCCCGGGGGTGCGGGGCGTAGAGCACCTGCTCCACCGCTCCGGCGAGCCGGTGCGCGGCGTCGGCCGCGTCGGCCTCCAGCCGCCCCAGCAGCACCACCCGTGTCGCCGCCTTGCGCGGGGTCAGGGACTCGTCCGGCTCGATGCCGTGGTCCCACGCGGTGTCGGTGAGCTCCTGCCAGGCCGCGAGCGTGGCGTTCGCCGCACCCGCCGGTGGCCGGCCCGGCCCGGCCGCGGCATCCGGTCCCCTGTCCGGCGTACCCCGCCTCTGGAACACCGTGCGCCGGGAGAAGAGGCTCAGCCGACGCCTGCGGGCCCGCAGCCGCCACAGCGACGGCAGCAGGGGCAGCGCGAGGATCACCACGCCCAGCAGGACGAGCCCGGCAACGGTGCCCGCCGGCGTCCCGGAGCTGGTCGGCGGCACCACCCCGGGCGCCGCCGCAGCCCCGCACTCGCCCTGCTTGCGCATCTGCGCCGGGCAGCTGTCCGGGACGGACGGCGCGGCCGAAGGGGCGGCCGAAGCACCCTGCTCCGGCCGCGCCGGGGCCTCCACATCTCCCGTGGCGGTGTCCTGCTGGGTGTACGCGGGGGTGCTGCCCCGCGTCGGGGTCGGCTCGAAACGGGTCCACCCGGCGCCCTCGAAGTACAGCTCGGGCCAGGCGTGCGCGTCGCGCAGCCCCACCGAGACCGACCCGTCCGGCTGCACCGTGCCGGGAGCGAAGCCCACCGCGACCCGGGCCGGTATGCCCAGGGTCCGGGCCATCGCGGCCATCGTGAAGGAGAAGTGGACGCAGAAGCCCTGCTTGTCCTTGAGGAACCGGGTGATCGCCGCGGTCCCGGTGCCCGAGTTCACCGAGGTGTCGTACGTGAAGCCGCCGTCCGAGGCGAAGTAGTCCTGGAGCCTCACCGCCCGCTCGTAGTCGTTGGCGGCGCCCCTGGTCACCTGGTCCGCGGTGGTGGCGACCACCTCCGGAAGCGAGCCGGGCACCCGGGTGTACTCGCGGAGCAGGGCCGCCGGGGCCGGGCCCGCCGCCGCGAGCTGCTCGGCGGTCGGTTCCACCTCCAGGCTGGAGACCTGGTACTGCAGACCGCCGGTCGTCTGGCCCCGGTCACCGACGAGCGTCCGGCCCGCCGGTTCGTACCGCCAGCGTCCGTCGATCCGGACCCCGGTCGCCGGGTAGGGGAGCGGCAGGTAGGTCTGCCGGTAGGAGGGCGACGCGGAGAAGTTCGTCCGGATCTCCGCGGCCGCCACGCCGGAGGCCAGGCCCTCCGGGCCGGGCAGCCGCTTGGGTACGTCCCGCAGACGGCGCGTGGACGGCCGCCACTCGCTCCCGGTGAACTGGTCCAGCGCGAGGATGCGGAGGTAGAAGGCCGAGGAGGAGGCCGAATCGGTGCGGTAGGACATCACCTCACGGTTCTCCGGCTGGTTCAGGTTGTCCTGAAGCGAGACCAGCGGGTTCACCGCCGAGATGGTGCCGCCCCCCTTGCCGCTCCCGCTGCCGCCCGTGCCGAACAGCAGCCCGCCGTCGAGCGCGGGCAGCGCCGCCGGGACGAGCAGCGCGACGCCCAGCGCCAGCGCACCGATGCGGCGCCCGGTCCGGACCGGCGCCGTCGGCCGCCCGCTCGACAGCACCGCACCGACCGCCGGGCCGCCCGCGGGCCGTCCGGCCGCACCGCTGAAGACCCGTCCCCACGCCGAGAGCCGGTCCCGCCCCTCAGCCAGCAGAAGCAGCAGGTAGCCTCCGGCCGCCAGCAGGAACCAGAGCCAGTCCGCGCCGCCCCCCGACAGCCCCGCGGCCACCGAGTAGAGCGCCAGAAGAGGCAGACCGGCCGGGGCCGCGCTGCGGAACGTCACCGCGAGGGCGTCCACGGCCAGCCCGACCAGCAGCACCCCGCCGATCAGCATCAGCCGGATGCCGTCCGTCACCGGAGCCGGGGCCGCGTACCGCCCGACATCCTCGGCACCCAGGGTCAGCAGCTGGGCCAGCCGCTGGACCGCCTCCGGGCCGGGCAGCAGACCGGCCACCGCCTGCGTACGGGCGAACACCACGGTCACCACGGTCAGCGTGACCAGCGCCTGCGCCGCGATCACCACCGCACGCGGCACCGGCGCCCGGCGGACGAGCGCCCCGGTCCCGCTCTGCACCGCCAGCAGGAACGCCGCCTGCAGAATCCACCCGGCCGGTTCGACCAGCGGCAGCATCGAGGCCGCCGCCATCAGTGTCGCCGCGAAGGCGCACAGCGCCAGCCGACCACGACCGCTCATGACCATCCCCCGGAGAAACCCGTCGTACCGCCTCCGGCGACGGGCCACGCCGACGCCCTTTCCGCCCCCTGGTGCCCGGCCTGCCGCCAGTAGTCGGCCAGTCCCGTCCCGGGCCGCACCGCCAGCACCGTCCAGCCCGCGTCCCGCAGCAGCCGCAGCCGCTCCTCGGACGCCGTCCCGGACCCCGCGGGCGGGAGATCGCCCTGCCCCCAGTCGGCGCTGTCCAGGACGAACGCCACGGCGCCGCCGCTACGCTGGCGCATCCGCGCCGCCACCGCCGCCTGCTCCTCGTCCAGATCGCCGAAGAACGCGATCAGCAGCCCCTCGCTGCCGCCGCGCAGCACGTCGTACGCGCGCGACAGGCCGCCGCCCCCGGAGTGGCCGACCACCGCCAGGGTGTCCAGCATCAGCCCCGCCTGTTCGGCGGACTCCTGTGCGGACCCGGCGAAGCCGCCCGTCCCCTCGCCCGGGACCGAGGTCCCGTCGTCGGTCAGCAGCCGGACCGCGAAACCGCGCTCCAGCATGTGCGTCAGCGCGGACGCGGCCCCGGACACCGCCCACTCGAAGGCGGAATCGGGCCCCGCCCCCTGATACGCGTGGCGCCGGGTGTCCAGCAGCACCGTGCACCTGGCCCGTTGCGGCTGCTCCTCGCGGCGCACCATCAGCTCGCCGTACCGTGCGGTCGAACGCCAGTGGACCCGGCGCAGATCGTCCCCGTGCCGGTAGCCGCGCGGAATGACGTCGTCGTCCCCGGCCAGCGCCAGGGAACGCTGCCGTCCCTCGCCGTACCCGGGGGCCTCGCCGGCCAGCCGCACCGGCGGCAGCGGCTCGGTCCGCGGAATGACGACCAGGGTGTCGTGCGCGCTGAACGAACGGGTCAGCTCGCACATCCCGAAAGGATCGCTCAGCCGCAGCTGCAACGGCCCCAGCGGATAGCGCCCGCGCAGATCGGACCGCACCCGGTAGGACACCTCACGGCGGCCGCCCGCCTCCATCCGGTCCAGCACGAACCGGGGGCGCGGCCCGAGCACGTAGGGCACCCGGTCCTGAAGCATCAGCAGGCCGGTGGGCACCCGCGACACGTTCTCCACCCGCAGATGGACCCGCGCCTCCGTGCCCGCCGGTACCCGGGACGGCGTGAGCCGCCGGGTGCCCGTGACCCGGTAGCGGGTGCGGACAAGCACCATCACACAGAGCAGCGGCAGCACGGAGAGCAGCAGCCCGACCCGCAGCAGATCCGCCTGCCCGAGCACGTAGGCGCAGACCGCCGCGGCGATCCCGGCCGCCAGGAAGGACCGCCCCCGGGTGGTCAGCCCGCCCAGCGCGGTCCGCAGACCGCCCTTCTCGTCACCGTCGTCCATCGCGGCCGGCCCCCCGGCGGCCATCACACCCGCCGTGCGCCGGGCTGCTGCCGCCCGTACGCCGGGCCGCCCGGCTGGTGCGGGGTCCGGGCCTGGGTGACGCCGCCGCTGGCGGTCGGGACCGGTGTCTGCTGGACGATCTCCAGCACCACCTGTTCGGCCGTACGACGGTTCAGCTGGGCCTGGGCCGTGGGCAGCAGCCGGTGTGCGAGCACCGCGACCGCCAGCGCCTGCACATCGTCCGGCAGGCAGTAGTCCCGGCCGCTCAGCGCCGCGGAGGCCCGCGCCGCGCGCACCAGATGCAGGGTGGCCCGCGGCGAGGCGCCGAGCCGGAGGTCGGGATGGCTGCGGGTGGCCGCGACGAGCTCCACCGCGTACTGCCGCACGGCGTCGGCCACGTGGACCGTGCGCACCGCGTCGATCAGCTTCACGATGTCGTGGGCGTGGGCCACCGGCTGGAGGTCGTCGAGCGGTGAGAGCCCGCCGTGCACGTCGAGCATCCGCAACTCGGCCTCCGCGCTCGGGTAGCCGATCGACACCCGCGCCATGAACCGGTCGCGCTGGGCCTCGGGCAGCGGATAGGTGCCCTCCATCTCCACCGGGTTCTGGGTGGCCACCACCATGAACGGATCGGGCAGCTCGTAGCTGTGCCCGTCGATGGTGACCTGGCGCTCCTCCATCGACTCCAGGAGCGCCGACTGCGTCTTCGGCGAGGCACGGTTGATCTCGTCGCCGATCACGATCTGGGCGAAGATCGCGCCGGGCTTGAACTCGAAGTCACGCCGCTGCTGGTCGAATATGGACACGCCGGTGATGTCCGACGGCAGCAGGTCCGGCGTGAACTGGATGCGCCGCACCGAGCAGTCGATCGACCGCGCCAGCGCCTTGGCCAGCATGGTCTTGCCGACCCCGGGCACGTCCTCGATGAGGAGGTGCCCCTCCGCCAGCAGCACGGTCAGCGAAAGCCGTACGACCTCGGGCTTGCCCTCGATCACGCTCTCCACCGACCTGCGCACCCGCTCCGCGGTCGTGGTCAGATCTGTGAGGCTCGCTCGATCGTCATAGGTCGTCACCGGCCCTCCTCGGCCCTGCCCCGTGCCCACGAAGGAGCCGGGGTTCCCCGAATTCACGGGCCGGACGCACACGGCGTTCCCGGCCCACCCCGAAAACGGGCGCCCCGGCCGGGAACGCCCGGCGGGATGCCACACGGGCATTCTTGTTGCCGTTGCGGCTTCGTGTCACTCGCCTGCGGACAAGTGGAGGCGATATGCCGGTTTCGATGGGTTTTTCTGGCTCCTGCGGAGGGGCGCCGGGGTCAGGAGGCGGGGAAGATCTCGCGCAGCAGTCCGGTGGTCACGTCGAAGACGAAGCCGCGGACATCGTCGGTGTGCAGCAGGAACGGTGAGGTGCGCACACGCTGCATCGACTGCCGTACGTCCTGGTCGGCGTCCTTGTACGCCTCGACCGCCCAGACCGGGCGCTGGCCGACCTCGGCCTCCAGCTCCTGGCGGAACTCCTCGGTGATCGACTCCAGACCGCAGTTGGTGTGGTGGATCAGGATGATGCTGCGGGTGCCGAGCGCCCGCTGGCTGATGGTCAGCGAGCGGATCACGTCGTCGGTGACCACGCCGCCCGCGTTGCGGATGGTGTGGCAGTCGCCGAGCGCCAGGCCGAGGGCGTCGTGCAGGTCGAGCCGGGCGTCCATGCAGGCGACCACGGCGACGCGCAGGACGGGCTTGGCGTCCATGCCCGGATCTTCGAAACCAGTGGCGTAGCGGGCGTTCGCCTCGACGAGGCGATCGGTGACCGTACCCGTGGTGCGGGCCGGACCAGCGGCGGGGGAGTGCGTGGAAGCGGAAGTCGACATAGCTATGACGTTAGTGCCCGCACCTGCCCGTGGCGTGCTGTGAGAAGGGACAAAGAACGTCAACGAGGCTTGTTGTGAGGTAACCCACAAGTCTCGCACCCCTTCCTTCGAGCGGGTGAACCAGGGGCGGGGCGACGCGCAGCCGGGTTGATTGATCGGGAATCGATCGAATGGCAGGGTGGACTAAAGTGACGGGAAGTTACCGACACCCTGCACATTCCGTAGATTTCCTCTGTGTGCGCGGCGTACGTACGGGCCCGGCCCTCTCCCGCTCGCCGGTCGGCTGACGCCCCTTCCCCGGCGCCCGTCGACCTCCCCTTCCGAGCGGGCGGGGACCAGGCCGTACGTGCGGCCACACGGGACCTGAGCCTGAGAGGGCGCATGAGCCAGACCCGTCACGTCCCGGTGATGCTCCAGCGGTGCCTGGACCTGTTGGCCCCGGCTCTGGAGGCGCCCGGACCCCAGGCGCCCGTGGTCGTCGACTGCACCCTCGGCCTCGGCGGGCACAGCGAGGCGCTGCTGTCCGCCTTCCCGGCCGCCCGGCTGATCGCGCTGGACCGGGACAAGGAGGCGCTGCGGCTCTCCGGCGAGCGGCTCGCCCCGTACGGCGACCGGGCCACCCTGGTGCACGCCGTCTACGACGAGCTGCCCGAGGTGCTCGACCGCCTCGGCATCCCCAGGGTCCAGGGCGTCCTCTTCGACCTCGGCGTTTCCTCCATGCAGCTGGACGAGGCCGACCGGGGCTTCGCCTACGCCCAGGACGCCCCCCTCGACATGCGGATGGACCAGACGGCCGGCATCGGCGCGGCCGAGGTGCTCAACACCTACCCGCCGGGGGAACTGGTCCGCATCCTGCGCGCCTACGGCGAGGAGAAGCAGGCCAAGCGGATCGTCTCCGCGATCGTGCGCGAGCGCGAGAAGGAGCCGTTCAGCAACAGCGCCCGGCTGGTCGAGCTGATCCGCGACGCACTGCCCCAGGCCGCCAAGCGCACCGGCGGTAACCCCGCCAAGCGCACCTTCCAGGCACTGCGCATCGAGGTCAACGGCGAGCTCACCGTCCTGGAGCGGGCCATCCCGGCCGCGGTGGGAAGCCTCGCGGTCGGCGGCCGGATCGCCGTCCTCTCGTACCACTCGCTGGAGGACCGGCTGGTCAAGCAGGTGTTCGCGGCGGGGGCCGCCACCACGGCGCCGCCCGGACTGCCGGTCGTGCCCGAGCGCTACCAGCCCCGGCTGAAGCTGCTGACCCGTGGCGCGGAGCTGCCCACGGAGGAGGAGGTCGCCGAGAACCGGCGCGCCGCCCCCGCCCGGCTGCGCGGCGCCGAGCGCATCCGCGAGGAGGAGCGATGAGCGGCCGGGGAGCCCAGTCGTACGGGGCGGCGCGGTGAGCGGACCGGCCGGACAGCTGAAGGGGCGGGCCGCGCGGCTCGCCCGGCTGATGCCGTCCGGAACCCGCAACGCCGCCCGTACGCCCTTCGTCCTGCTGGTCGTGGTGCTGCTCGGCGGTGGCCTGATCACCCTCCTGGTGCTCAACTCCGCCCTCAACGAGGGTTCGTTCCGGCTGAGCGAGCTGAAGAAGCGGACCACGGAGCTGACCGACGAGCAGCAGGCACTCCAGCGCGACGTCGACAACGTCTCCAAGCCGGACGCGCTGGAGCGGCGGGCACGTGAGCTGGGCATGGTGCCCGGAGACAGCCCCGCCTTCCTGAATCCGGACGGTACGGTCCGCGGCGTGCCCACCGAGGCCACCGCCGAGCCCGCCCCGGTCCCGCAGACACCGAGGAGCAGCGCGCCGGTCACCCCGCCCGCGGGCACCCCGGCCACCGGCGCCCCGTCCCCGGCCCAGCCCTCCCCGGCGACCGGGGCCGGTGTCCCGGCCCCGGGGACGGCCGCCGCGGCCACACCGCCCGCGGGGACCGGCACCCCGGCAGACCAGACCCCGACGAGTACCGGCAGGTGACGCAGTGCCGTCCAAGGAACCACCGCGCCGCCGGACCCCCGGCCCCCCGCGCCCGCGCGGCGCCGCCGGGCAGGGCAGGCCCCGGTCCGCCGCCCGCCGCCCCTCCTCCCCGGTGTCCCGCCCGCGCACACCCCGGGCCCAGAACGGGAACGCGCTGCGGCTCGGCAGCCCGCGCCCCCGGCTCCGTCTGGTCAGCCTCGGCCTGACGATGGTCATGCTGGTGTTCGTGGTCCGGCTGCTCCAGGTCCAGGCCGTCGACGCCAGCGCGTACGCCGCCAAGGCCAAGGAGAACCGCTACCTCAGCTACACGATCTCCGCCGAGCGCGGCGAGATCACCGACCGCGGCGGGATCGCCCTGGCCACCAGCGTCGACGCGTACGACATCACCGCCGACCCCTCGATGTTCACGCCCGGCTTCAGCAAGGCGCCCGACGCGCCCCGGCAGGCGGCCGCGCTGCTCGCGCCGATCCTGCGCGCCGACGCCGCCGAGCTGACCCGCAAGCTGTCCACGAAGAGCCGCTACGTCGTCCTGGCCCGCCGCCAGACCCCGCAGGTCTGGAACCAGATCAAGGACCTCAAGTCCGCCTTCGCCGAGAAGGCGGGCAAGGACCGGGCGCGCGGCGGTCCCGGCGCCAATGTGCTGGCCGGGGTCTTCCAGGAGAAGACGACCAAGCGGGTCTACCCCAACGGAGGGCTCGCCGCCGGGATACTGGGTTATGTCAACGCCGACGGCAAGGGCGCGGGCGGCCTCGAATCGCAGCTGGACAAGGAGCTTTCGGGCGAGGACGGCACGATCAGCTACGCCCAGGCGGGCGGCCGCCGGGTGCCCACCGCGGGCGCCAAGGAGGTCCCGGCCGTCCCCGGCGCCGACATCGAGCTGACCATCGACCGTGACATCCAGTGGGCCGCCCAGCGGGCCATCACCGACCAGGTCGAGAAGTCCAAGGCCGACCGCGGCTACGTGATCGTCCAGAACACCCGGACCGGCGAGGTCCTCGCCATGGCCAACGCGCCCGGCTTCGACCCCAACGACCTCGCGGGGGCCGACGCCGCCTCCCTCGGCAACGCCGCCCTCCAGGACGCCTACGAACCCGGCTCCACCAGCAAGGTCATGTCCATGGCCGCCGTCCTGGAGGAGGGCGCCGCCACCCCCGGCACCCACGTCACCGTCCCCAACCGGCTGCACCGGGGCGACCGGCTCTTCAAGGACGACATCGACCACCCCACCTGGTACCTGACGCTCAACGGCGTACTCGCCAAGTCCAGCAACATCGGCACCATCCTGGCCACCGGCGAGCTCGGCAAGACCCAGCCCGCGGCCAACCAGGTCCTCTACTCCTACCTGCGCAAGTTCGGGATCGGCTCGCCGACCGGGCTCGGCTACCCGGGCGAGACCCCCGGCATCCTCGCCAAGCCCGGGGACTGGTCGACCTCGCAGCAGTACACGATCCCCTTCGGCCAGGGCCTCTCGCTCAACGCCATGCAGGCCGCCTCGATCTACTCGACCATCGCCAACGGCGGGGTGCGCATCGCGCCCACGCTGGTGCGCGGCACACGGGACGCCGACGGCCGCTTCGAGGCCGCCGCCCCGCCCGAGCGGACCCGGGTGGTCAGCGCGAAGACCGCCCGCACGCTCGCCACCATGCTGGAGTCGGTGGTCGGCGACGAGGAGGGCACCGGGACGAAGGCCAAGATCCCCGGCTACCGGGTGGCGGGCAAGACCGGTACGGCCAACCGGGTCGATCCGGTACGCGGCGGCTACCACGGCTACACCGCGTCCTTCGCCGGTTTCGCCCCCGCCGACAACCCGCAGCTCACCGTCTACTGCGCGATCCAGAACCCGACCAGCGGCAGCTACTTCGGCGGCCAGATCTGCGGCCCGGTCTACAAGAAGGTCATGGAGTTCGCGCTCAAGACCCTCCAGACCCCACCCTCCGGCAGCGCCCCAGCCCGGCTGCCGGTGTCCTTCAAAACCGGCGAGTGAACTCGGGGAACCCCACCAGTGACAACCATCACGCCTGATCCCGGGAACCGGAACGGCACTCACCAGGACCCCGGCCCCTCACTTCGCGAGAGGCCGGGTGCGACCGGTACGCTCACCGCCGTGCCCCACGCTGATCAGTTTCAAACCACTCAGAAGGCCGCCCCTGTGAACTACCCGGGAGCACCTCGCCCGGACCGGACCGGGCCGATCGCGCTCGATGAACTGGCAGCCCGGCTGGGAGCCGAGCCGCCGGGAACCGGCGAAGTCACCGGCATCACCCACGACTCGCGGGCGGTACGCCCCGGCGACCTCTACGCGGCCCTGCCGGGCGCCCGCTTGCACGGCGCCGATTTCGTGGCCCAGGCGGCCGGTCTCGGAGCGGCGGCGGTCCTCACCGACCCCGCGGGCGCCGCCCGCGCCGCGGCCACCGGTCTCCCGGTGCTGGTCACCGAGAACCCGCGCGCCCGGATGGGCGAACTCGCCGCCGAGATCTACGGGCGCCCCGGCGCCGGCCTCCTCCAGATCGGTATCACCGGCACCTCCGGCAAGACCACCACCGCCTACCTGATCGAGGGCGGTTTCCGCGGTGCCGGGCGCGCCACCGGCCTGATCGGCACGGTGGAGACGCGGATCGGCGAGGAGCGCATCAAGTCCGAGCGCACCACGCCCGAAGCCACCGACCTGCAGGCCCTGTTCGCCGTCATGCGCGAGCGCGGGGTCTCGGCGGTGACCATGGAGGTCTCCAGCCACGCCCTGGTCCTCGGCCGGGTCGACGGCTGCGTCTTCGACGTAGCGGTCTTCAACAACCTCAGCCCGGAACACATGGAGTTCCACTCCGGGATGGAGGACTACTTCCAGGCCAAGGCCCAGCTCTTCACCCCCCGGCGCAGCCGGCTGGGCGTCGTGAACGTCGACGACGCGTACGGCCGCAGGCTGGTCACCGAGGCGACCGTCCCGGTCGTCACCTTCTCCGCCGAGGGCCGCCCGGAGGCCGACTGGCGCGCGGAGGACGTCGAGACCGGGCCGTCCGGCTCCACGCTCACCGTCGTCGGCCCCCAGGGCGAGCGGATCACCGCCAGAGCGCCGCTGCCCGGCCCGTTCAACGTCGCCAACACCCTCGCCGCGATCGTCACGCTCGCCGCCGCGGGGATCGACCCGCAGGCCGCGGCCGACGGCGTCGCGGACGTGCCGGGCGTGCCCGGCCGGCTGGAGCGGGTCGACGCCGGACAGCCCTACCTCGCGGTCGTCGACTACGCGCACAAGACCGACGCCGTCGAGTCCGTGCTGCGGTCCCTGCGGAAGGTCACCAAGGGACGGCTGCACATCGTCCTCGGCTGCGGCGGCGACCGCGACACGACCAAGCGGGGCCCGATGGGCGCCGCCGCGGCCCGCCTCGCCGACACCGCGGTACTGACCTCGGACAACCCCCGTTCCGAGGACCCCCTCGCCATCCTCACCGCCATGCTCGCGGGTGCCGCCGAGGTGCCCGCCGACGAGCGGGGCGACATCCTGGTCGACGCCGACCGGGCCGCCGCCATCGCCGCCGCGGTGGCCCGTGCCGAGCCCGGTGACACGGTGCTGGTCGCCGGCAAGGGCCATGAGCAGGGCCAGGACATCCACGGCGTGGTACGCCCCTTCGACGACCGCGTGGTCCTGCGCGCGGCCATCGAACGTTCCCCGGGGCACGAGCGCACCGAGAGCGCCGGCCACCGCGCCCACACCCACGAGAAGAACAGTCAGGGATGACCAAGTGATCACCCTTTCCCTCGCCGAGATCGCCGAAATCGTCGGCGGGCAGTCGCACGACATACCCGATCCGGCAGCAACCGTCAGCGGACCGGTCGTCATCGACTCCCGGAAGGTGGAGCCAGGCAGTCTGTTCGCCGCCTTCGCGGGCGAGCGGGTCGACGGCCACGACTACGCGCAGCGCGCCGTCGAGGCGGGCGCGGCAGTCGTCCTGGCCGCCCGCCCCGTCGGTGTTCCCGCCATCGTCGTCGACGACGTCGTGGCCGCCCTCGGAGCGCTCGCGCGCGCCGTCGTGGGCCGCCTCGGCACCAGTGTCGTCGCGCTCACCGGCTCCGCGGGCAAGACGTCCACCAAGGACCTCATCGCCCAGCTCCTCGAACGCGAGGGGCCGACCGTCTACCCGGCGGGCAACCTCAACAACGAGATCGGACTGCCCCTCACCGCGCTGCGCGCCACCGAGGAGACCCGCCACCTCGTCCTGGAGATGGGCGCGCGCTACATCGGGGACATCCGCTACCTCACCGGTCTCGTCCCGCCCCGCGTCGGCCTCGTCCTCAACGTCGGCACCGCCCACATCGGCGAGTTCGGCGGCCGTGAGCAGATCGCCCAGGCCAAGGGCGAGATGGTCGAGTCGCTGCCCGAGGACGGCGTCGCCGTCCTCAACGCCGACGACCCGCTCGTACGTGCCATGTCCTCCCGCACCAAGGCCCGGGTTCTGCTCTTCGGCGAAGCCGCGGAAGCGGACGTACGGGGCGAGAACGTGCGTCTCACCGACGACGGACGGCCCTCTTTCCGGCTCCGCACACCCACCGGGTGCAGCGACGTGACCATGCGCCTGTACGGTGAGCACCACGTGTCGAACGCGCTCGCCGCGGCCGCCGTCGCCCATGAGTCGGGCCTGTCCGCAGACGAGATCGCCGAAGGGCTTTCCGAGGCGGGCACCCTCTCCCGCTGGCGCATGGAGGTCACCGAGCGACCGGACGGCGTGACGTTCGTCAATGACGCCTACAACGCGAACCCCGAATCCATGAAAGCCGCGCTGCGCGCGCTGGCCGCCATGGGGAAGGGGCGGCGTACGTGGGCGGTGCTCGGCCAGATGGCCGAGCTCGGCGACGCCTCGCTCGCCGAGCACGACGCGGTCGGACGGCTCGCCGTCCGACTCAACGTCAGCAAGCTCGTCGCGGTGGGGGGCAGAGAGGCCTCCTGGCTGCAACTGGGCGCATACAACGAGGGTTCGTGGGGTGAGGAGTCGGTGCACGTGTCCGACGCACAGGCTGCGGTCGACCTGCTGCGCAGTGAACTGCGCCCGGGAGACGTCGTGCTGGTGAAGGCGTCCCGGTCGGTCGGCCTGGAGCAGGTCGCCATGGCACTGCTGGAGAACGCGTCCGAGGGCGAGGTCGCCGGCCGATGAGGCAGATCCTCTTCGCGGGGGCCATCGGGCTCTTCCTGACCCTGGTCGGGACTCCGCTGCTGATCAAACTGCTGGCCCGCAAGGGATACGGGCAGTTCATCCGGGACGACGGCCCGCGGACCCACGGGTCCAAGAAGGGCACGCCCACCATGGGCGGCATCGCCTTCATCCTGGCGACGATCGTCGCGTACCTCGCGGCGAAGCTGATCACCGGCGAGGAGATGCGCTTCTCCGGCGTGCTGGTGCTCTTCCTGATGGCCGGGATGGGGCTCGTCGGCTTCCTCGACGACTACATCAAGATCGTCAAGCAGCGCTCGCTCGGTCTGCGGGCCAAGGCGAAGATGGCGGGCCAGCTGATCGTCGGCATCGCCTTCGCGGTGCTCTCGCTCCAGTTCGCCGACGCCCAGGGGAACACCCCGGCGTCCACCAAGCTGTCGTTCGTCGCGGACTTCGGCTGGGCGCTCGGCCCGGTGCTGTTCGTCGTCTGGGCGCTGTTCATGATCCTCGCCATGTCCAACGGCGTGAACCTGACGGACGGTCTGGACGGCCTGGCCACCGGCGCGTCGGTGATGGTCTTCGGCGCGTACACCTTCATCGGGCTGTGGCAGTTCCAGGAGTCCTGCGTCAACGCGGAAGCCCTGACCAATCCCAACGCCTGCTTCCAGGTACGAGATCCGCTCGACCTCGCGGTCGTCGCCTCCGCCCTCATGGGTGCCTGCTTCGGCTTCCTGTGGTGGAACACCTCGCCCGCCAAGATCTTCATGGGTGACACCGGCTCGCTGGCCCTCGGCGGCGCGCTCGCCGGCCTGGCGATCTGCTCCCGCACGGAGTTCCTGCTCGCCATCCTCGGCGGCCTCTTCGTGATGATCACCATGTCCGTGGTCATCCAGGTCGGCTCGTTCAAGATGACCGGCAAGCGGGTCTTCCGGATGGCGCCACTCCAGCACCACTTCGAACTCAAGGGGTGGTCCGAAGTCCTTGTCGTGGTCCGCTTCTGGATCATCCAGGGCATGTGCGTGATCGTCGGACTCGGACTCTTCTACGCGGGATGGGCAGCCGACAAGTGAGCCACCAGGACTGGCAGGGCAAGCGCGTCACCGTCGCGGGGCTCGGAGTCTCCGGCATCCCCGCGGCCAGGGTGCTGCACGGCCTCGGCGCCGTCGTCACGGTGGTCAACGACGGGGACGACGAACGCTCCCGTGCGCAGGCCGCGGAGCTGGAGGCGCAGGGCATCTCCGTGCGCCTCGGCGACGGGGCGACCCTGCCCGAGTCCACCGAGCTCATCGTCACCGCCCCGGGCTGGCAGCCCGACAAGCCGCTCTTCGCCGCAGCCGCCGAGGCGGGCGTCCCCGTCTGGGGCGACGTCGAACTCGCCTGGCGGCTGCGGGGCCCCGGGGCGGCCCCCTGGCTCGCGGTCACCGGTACCAACGGCAAGACCACGACCGTACGGATGCTCGCCTCGATCCTGGAGGCGGCCGGGCTGCGCACCGCGGCCGTCGGCAACATCGGCGTCTCCCTCCTGGACGCCGTCGTCGGCGACCAGGAGTACGACGTGCTCGCCGTCGAGCTCTCCAGCTACCAGCTGCACTGGGCGCCCTCGCTGCGCGCCCACTCCGCGGCCGTCCTCAACCTGGCCCCGGACCACCTCGACTGGCACGGCTCCATGGAGGCGTACGTCGCCGACAAGGGCCGCGTCTACGAGGGCAACCGTGTCGCCTGCGTGTACAACGCGGCCGACCCGGCGACCGAGGACCTGGTCCGCGGGGCCGACGTAGAGGAGGGCTGCCGGGCCATCGGCTTCACGCTGGGCACGCCCGGCCCCTCCCAGCTCGGCGTCGTCGACGGCATCCTCGTCGACCGGGCCTTCGTGGCGAACCGGCAGAAGCAGGCCCAGGAGCTCGCCGAGGTCAAGGACGTCGACCCGCCGGCCCCGCACAACATCGCCAACGCCCTCGCGGCCGCCGCCCTGGCCCGTGCCTTCGGCGTCGAACCCCGGGCCGTACGCGAGGGGCTGCGGGCCTTCCGTCCCGACCCGCACCGCATCGAGCACGTCGCGGACGTCGCCGGGGTGGCGTACGTGGACGACTCCAAGGCCACCAACACCCACGCCGCCGAGGCGTCCCTGGCGGCCTACGCCCCGATCGTCTGGATCGCCGGGGGCCTCGCCAAGGGCGCCACCTTCGACGAGCTGGTGCGCGGGGCCGCGGGGCGGCTGCGGGGCGCCGTCCTGATCGGCCGGGACCGGGAGCTGATCCGCGAAGCCCTCGCGCGACACGCCCCCGAGGTCCCGGTGGTCGACCTCGACCGGACCGACACTGGGGCGATGTCCGAGGCGGTCCGCGAGGCGGCACGGCTCGCCCGGCCGGGAGACACCGTACTGATGGCCCCGGCCTGCGCCTCGATGGACATGTTCGCCAACTACAACAAGCGGGGCGAGGCGTTCGCGGACGCGGTCCGCGCGCTCGCCGCCGAGACCGGCTGACGGGCACGGGCCCCGCGCCGTACCGTCACGGCCGCCGGTCCCGGCGGCCGCCCCGGGCACGAGCAGTGGAGGGGACAGCGACCATGCCGGCCGAAGAAAGCTCCGCAGGACCCCGTGAGGGCTGCCCACGGGCCGCTTCGGCGACCCGCCGGGCTCCCGCCGCCCCGCCCCTGCTCGCGGGGGCCGGAGCGGGCACCTGGGAACCGCCCGGGACCGCCTTCCGGGTCCGCTCGGCCACCGGCTTCCGGCGCTCCGCGGTGCCGCGCGCCAAGGGGCGTACCGCCGGTGGCCCGCGCAAGCCGCGTACGCCCCGGGGAGGCATCCGGGCGTCGTACGAGCGGATGCGCCGGGCCTGGGACCGCCCGCTGACCGCGTACTACCTGATCCTGGGCGCCGGGCTGCTGATCACCGTGCTCGGCCTGGTGATGGTCTACTCCGCCTCGATGATCAAGGCCCTGGAGCTGGACAAGCCGGGCAGCTACTTCTTCCGCAAGCAGTTCCTCGCCGCCGTCATCGGGGCCGGTCTGATGGCGCTCGCAGCCCGGATGCCCGCCAAACTGCACCGGGCGTGCGCCTACCCGCTGCTCCTGGGCACCGTCTTCCTGATGGTGCTGGTCCAGGTGCCCGGGATAGGGATGTCGGTCAACGGCAACCAGAACTGGCTCTACCTGGGCGGCCCCTTCCAGCTCCAGCCCAGCGAGTTCGGCAAGCTCGCCCTGGTCCTGTGGGGCGCCGACCTCCTCGCCCGCAAACAGGAGAAGCGGCTGCTGTCCCAGTGGAAGCACCTGCTCGTCCCGCTGGTCCCGGTGGCCTTCATGCTGCTCGGGCTCATCATGCTGGGCGGCGACATGGGCACCGCGATCATTCTCACCGCGATCCTGTTCGGGCTGCTCTGGCTGGCCGGGGCGCCGACCCGGCTCTTCGCCGGAGTGCTCGGCTTCGCCGCCCTCATCGCCGTCGTACTGATCAAGACCAGCCCGAACCGCATGTCCCGGCTCGCCTGCATCGGTGCCAGCGAGCCCGGTCCGGGGGACTCCTGCTGGCAGGCGGTGCACGGCATCTATGCTCTGGCCTCCGGCGGATGGTTCGGTTCCGGACTCGGCGCGAGTGTGGAAAAATGGGGTCAACTGCCTGAACCGCATACTGACTTCATTTTCGCCATCACCGGGGAGGAACTGGGGCTGGCGGGGACGCTGTCGGTGCTCGCCCTCTTCGCGGCTCTAGGCTATGCGGGTATCCGCGTGGCCGGACGCACGGAGGACCCCTTCGTGAGGTACGCCGCGGGAGGTGTGACCACCTGGATCATGGCGCAGGCCGTGATCAACATCGGTGCGGTGCTCGGCCTGCTGCCGATCGCCGGTGTCCCGCTCCCGCTGTTCTCCTACGGAGGATCGGCCCTGCTGCCGACCATGTTCGCCGTCGGGCTGATGATCGCGTTCGCGCGGGACGAACCCGCGGCGAAGGCGGCCCTGGCCGTGCGGAGGCCCGGGGTGAGATGGAAGACGATGAGACGGCGCGTCAAGAAGCGTCCGTCCGGAGAGCGGTGAATTTCGGTGCATGTCGTACTCGCCGGCGGGGGGACCGCCGGCCACATCGAGCCCGCGCTTGCCCTCGCGGACGCCCTGCGCAGGCAGGACCCGACCGTGGGAATCACTGCCCTCGGCACGGAGCGCGGACTGGAGACCAGGCTCGTACCCGAGCGGGGGTACGAACTCGCCCTGATCCCGGCCGTGCCCCTGCCGCGCAAGCCCACCCCGGAACTGATCACCGTCCCGGGCCGGCTGCGCGGCACCATCAAGGCCGCCGAGCAGATCCTGGAGCGCACCAAGGCGGACTGCGTCGTCGGCTTCGGCGGCTACGTCGCCCTGCCCGGCTACCTCGCCGCCAAGCGGGCCGGGGTGCCCATCGTCGTCCACGAGGCCAACGCCCGCCCCGGCCTGGCCAACAAGATCGGTTCGCGGTACGCCCACGGCGTCGCCGTCTCCACCCCGGACAGCAAGCTGCGCGGCGCCCGCTACATCGGCATCCCGCTGCGCCGCACCATCGCCACCCTGGACCGGGCCAGGGTCCGCCCCGAGGCGCGCGCCGCGTTCGGCCTCGACCCCAACCTGCCGACGCTGCTGGTCTCCGGCGGCTCGCAGGGCGCCCGCCACCTCAACGAGGTGGTCCAGCGGGTCGCTCCGCTGCTCCAGCGCTCCGGCATCCAGATCCTGCACGTGGTCGGGCCGAAGAACGAATTGCCGCGCGTCGACAACATGCCCGGGATGCCGCCCTACATCCCGGTACCGTACGTGGACCGGATGGATCTCGCGTACGCCGCGGCCGACATGATGCTCTGCCGGGCCGGCGCGATGACCGTCGCCGAACTCTCCGCCGTCGGGCTCCCCGCCGCGTACGTCCCGCTGCCGATCGGCAACGGCGAACAGCGGCTCAACGCCCAGCCGGTGGTCAACGCCGGCGGCGGCCTGCTGGTGGATGACGCGGCGCTCACCCCCGAGTGGGTGCAGGGCAACGTCCTCCCGGTGCTCGCGGATCCCCACCGGCTGTACGAGATGTCCCGCGCCGCCGCCGAGTTCGGCCGCCGGGACGCCGACGACCTGCTCGTCGGCATGGTGTACGAGGCGATTGCCGCACGCCGAGGCGCGTGAGGCGGACGGGTCCGGGGGCGGCGCCCCCGGACCCGGCATAAGGAGCGAGCGTGGCCGGACCGACGACCGCCCAGCGCGGATCAGGACAGAAGCAGCAAGCCCCGGCCCGCCCGCCGCATCCGCGACGGCGCGTACTGCCCGGCCGCCGCACGCTGATCGTGGCCGGTGCGCTGGTGCTGCTGCTCGTCTCCGGCACCGTCTGGGCGCTCTACGGCTCCTCCTGGCTGCGCGTCGAGGAGGTCAGGACCACCGGCGTCGACGTGCTGACGCCCGGCGAGGTGGAGGCCGCCGCGGCGGTTCCGGTCGGATCCCCGCTGATCTCGGTGGACACCGACGCCATCGCTGACCGGTTGCGCCAAAGGTTGCCTCGTATCGACTCCGTGGATGTCGTGCGGTCATGGCCGCACGGCATCGGACTTAAGGTGACCGAACGGCAGCCGGTTCTGCTGATCAAAAAGGGTGCGAAGTTCATCGAAGTGGACGCGAAAGGCGTGCGTTTCGCGACGGTGGACCGCGCGCCCGGTCGCGTACCGCTGCTGGAGCTCAAGCCCGACCACTCCGCGAGCCTGCGCCGCTTCGGCGGCGACCGGCTGGTGCGCGAGGCGGTCCGGGTCGCGGGCGAACTGCCGCGCGGTGTCGCCGGGGACACCAGGGTCGTGCGGGTCACCTCGTACGACTCGATCTCCCTGGAGCTCACCCGGGGGCGAACGGTGTTCTGGGGCAGCGGTGAAGGAGGTCCGGTGAAGGCCAGGGTCCTCGCCGCTCTCATGAAAGCAGCACCCAAAGCGGGACACTTCGATGTGAGTGCGCCCACCGCGCCCGCCGCGTCCGGCAGTTGACGTGTATGTGACCTGGCCAGGACCCTGGTTGGTCATCGCTACGGGTGATCACATAGGGTGAAAAGAAAAACGGGAGGTTCGGCGTGTTCGTTGAACACGCGCCACTTGTCGACTTAGTGTCCTGTTCGGAAGAGTCCATGAAACAGACACACTGGTAACCCTAAACTTGAACGTTAGGGTTTGGGTCGGCGTTTCGGACCGTCCCAATCGGCATCCGTCGTCGCGGCGGTATCACCGCGAAGCGACGACACGTAACTCGAGGCGAGAGGCCTTCGACGTGGCAGCACCGCAGAACTACCTCGCAGTCATCAAGGTCATCGGTGTCGGCGGCGGTGGTGTCAATGCCATCAACCGAATGATCGAGGTCGGCCTCAAGGGCGTCGAGTTCATCGCGATCAACACTGATGCGCAAGCCCTGTTGATGAGCGACGCCGACGTCAAGCTCGACGTCGGCCGTGAACTCACCCGCGGTCTCGGCGCCGGCGCCAACCCGGCAGTCGGTCGCAAGGCGGCAGAGGACCACCGTGAGGAGATCGAGGAGGTCCTCAAGGGGGCCGACATGGTCTTCGTCACCGCCGGAGAAGGCGGCGGCACCGGCACCGGCGGCGCACCCGTCGTCGCCAACATCGCACGCTCGCTGGGCGCCCTGACGATCGGTGTGGTCACCCGCCCGTTCACCTTCGAGGGCCGTCGGCGCGCGAACCAGGCGGAGGACGGCATCGCCGAGCTCCGCGAAGAGGTCGACACCCTGATCGTCATCCCCAACGACCGGCTGCTGTCCATCTCGGACCGTCAGGTCAGCGTGCTCGACGCCTTCAAGTCGGCGGACCAGGTCCTGCTCTCCGGCGTCCAGGGCATCACCGACCTGATCACCACCCCCGGTCTGATCAACCTCGACTTCGCCGACGTCAAGTCGGTCATGTCCGAGGCCGGATCGGCGCTCATGGGCATCGGCTCGGCCCGCGGCGACGACCGCGCGGTGGCCGCCGCGGAGATGGCGATCTCCTCGCCGCTCCTGGAGGCGTCCATCGACGGTGCCCGCGGGGTGCTGCTCTCTATCTCCGGCGGCAGCGACCTCGGTCTCTTCGAGATCAACGAGGCCGCCCAGCTGGTGAGCGAGGCGGCGCACCCCGAGGCGAACATCATCTTCGGCGCGGTCATCGACGACGCGCTGGGCGACGAGGTACGGGTCACCGTGATCGCCGCGGGCTTCGACGGCGGGCAGCCGCCGGCCCGCCGCGAGAACGTCCTGGGCGCGAACTCCGTCAAGCGCGAGGAGCCCGCCGCTCCGGCCCGGTCCCCCGAACCCGTGCGCCAGACCGGCGGACTGGGCTCGGTTCCCACCCGCGAGGAGACGCCGGCCAAGGCGGAGTCCATTCCGGTGGCGAGTGAGACGCACCTGCCGCCGGTCGTGACGCCGCACGTCCCCCAGCCGGCCCGTCCCTACCAGGACTCCCAGGCCGAAGAGCTGGATGTTCCGGACTTCTTGAAGTGATAGCCCAGCACCACGCACGGTCCTCGGCGGGCGGCGCCCACTTCTCCTTCACCGGCCGGTGGGGTGGAGTGAGCGCCGCTCCGTACGAGGAGCTCAACCTCGGCGGCGCGGTCGGCGACGACCCCGCCGCCGTCCTGGCCAACCGCGAGCGCGCCGCCCGGACCCTCGGTCTGGACCCGGCGCGGGTCGTCTGGATGAACCAGGTGCACGGGCGGGACGTCGCGGTCGTCGAGGGACCGTGGGGCGACGCGGCGGAGATTCCCGCGGTGGACGCGGTGGTGACCGCCCGGCGCGGACTCCCGCTCGCCGTGCTCACCGCCGACTGCACCCCCGTCCTGCTGGCCGATCCGGTCGCCGGGATCGCGGCGGCGGCGCACGCGGGCCGTCCGGGTCTGGTCGCCGGTGTCGTCCCCGCCGTGGTCGAGGCCATGACCGGGCTGGGCGCCGAGGTCTCCCGGATCGTCGCCCGCACCGGGCCCGCGGTCTGCGGGCGGTGCTACGAAGTCCCGGCCGAGATGCGCGCCGATGTCGCGCGGAGCGTCCCGGCCGCCTGGTCCGAGACCCGCTGGGGTACCCCGGCCGTCGACGTCACCGCCGGGGTCCATGCCCAGCTCGAAGCGCTCGGAGTCGTGGACCGGCGGGCCTCGCCGGTCTGCACCCTCGAATCGGGCGATCATTTCTCGTACCGCCGCGACCGCGTCACCGGGCGGCTCGCCGGATATGTCTGGTTGGACGGATAGGGCATGACGGACCGTAAGACCCAACTCGCCGAAAACCTGGCCCGGGTGGAGGAACGTATCGTTTCCGCCTGTGCCGCCGCCGGTCGCGCGCGGGAAGAGGTGACGCTCATCGTGGTCACCAAGACGTATCCCGCGAGTGATGTGCGGATTCTGCACGAACTAGGTGTACGTCATGTCGCGGAGAACCGCGATCAGGACGCATCCCCCAAAGCAGCCGCATGTGCGGATCTGTCGCTTACCTGGCACTTTGTCGGTCAATTGCAGACGAATAAGGTGCGCTCGGTGGCCGGTTATGCCGACGTCGTGCAGTCGGTGGACCGGCTCAGACTGGTCGCGGCGCTCTCGTCGGCGGCCGGGCGCCAGGGGCGCGAACTCGGCTGCCTCCTCCAGGTCGCGCTGGACGCGGAGAGCGGCGAGCGCGGTGAGCGGGGCGGGGTCGCGCCGGACGGGATCGAGGAGTTGGCCGCCGCGGTGGCCGCCGCGCCGGGGCTGCGGCTCGACGGTCTGATGACCGTCGCGCCGCTGGCCGGACCGTATGCGGGGCGGCAACGGGCCGCCTTCGAGCGGCTGATGGAATTCTCATCCCGCCTGCGCGGGAACCATCCGGCTGCGAACATGGTCTCTGCGGGAATGAGCGCGGACCTCGAGGACGCGGTCGCGGCCGGGGCGACACATGTGCGCGTCGGTACGGCGGTACTCGGAGTCCGACCCGGGCTCGGGTAACGTCGCCAAGCAGGTCGGACCACAGCAGAAAATATGGTCATTCCCGCCTGTGGCGGGCAGACCTCAGTGGATCGCGGGGCACTTGGTGACAGATGCCGATCCACCACAGAGCGGAGGACTCGGAGCATGGCCGGCGCGATGCGCAAGATGGCGGTCTACCTCGGCCTCGTGGAGGACGATGGGTACGACGGTCCGGGGTTCGACCCCGACGACGAATTCGAACCCGAGCCGGAGCCCGAGCGCGACCGGCGGCGGCAGCCCGCCCATCAGGTGGAGCGGGAGCGCGAGGAGCCGGTGCGAGCCGTGCAGCCTCCCGCTCAGCGGGAGCCGGTTCAGATCCCGGTGGAAAGAGAGCGACCCGCCCGGATCGCCCCCGTGGCATCCATCACACCTGAACGCCCGAACATGGAGAAGAACGCACCGGTGATCATGCCCAAGGTCGTGTCCGAGCGGGAGCCCTACCGCATCACCACACTGCACCCGAGGACCTACAACGAGGCCCGTACCATCGGGGAACACTTCCGTGAGGGCACTCCGGTGATCATGAATCTCACGGAGATGGACGATACGGATGCAAAGCGACTTGTCGACTTTGCCGCAGGACTCGTCTTCGGACTCCATGGCAGCATTGAGCGTGTGACGCAGAAGGTGTTCCTGTTGTCGCCTGCTAACGTCGATGTCACGGCGGAGGACAAGGCCCGCATCGCTGAGGGCGGATTCTTCAACCAGAGCTGAGAACACGACACCGGGAACAACCCGGCCGCGAGGCCGGAGCTACGAGAGCCAGGGGAGAGGGAAGCACGGGATGGGCGTCGCAGTGCAGGTTGTCTATGTCGCGCTGATGTGCTTTCTCATCGTGCTGATCTTCCGGCTGGTCATGGACTACGTCTTCCAGTTCGCGCGTTCATGGCAGCCCGGCAAGCCGATGGTGGTCATACTTGAGGCCACTTACACTGTCACCGATCCACCGCTCAAGCTTCTTCGGCGGTTCATCCCGCCGTTGCGTCTCGGGGGCGTGGCACTCGACCTGTCCTTCTTCGTTCTGATGATCATCGTCTCCATCTTGATCAATATCGTGATCAAGCTGTGAGCGATACGGTCTTGCCGACTGCCGACGACTACGTAGAGGTGAAGAAGAGATGCCGCTGACTCCTGAGGACGTGCGGAACAAGCAGTTCACGACCGTCCGCCTCCGAGAAGGCTATGACGAGGACGAGGTCGATGCCTTCCTCGACGAGGTCGAGTCCGAGCTGACCCGCCTGCTCCGTGAGAACGAGGATCTGCGCGCGAAGCTGGCCGCCGCCACGCGTGCCGCCGCGCAGAACCAGCAGCAGGGCATGCGCAAGCCGGAGCCGCAGGACCGGCCCGGTGCACCTGTGCCCGCCGCCATATCGGGTCCGCCGGTCCAGCAGCAGCCGCCGCAGATGGGTCCGCCCCAGCTGCCCGGTGGTGCTCCGCAGCTGCCCGCCGGTCCCAGTGGTCACGGTCCTGGTCCCCAGGGCCCGCACGGCCCCGGTCCGCAGGGCCCGCACGGCCCCGGCCCGATGCAGGGCGGTCCCATGGGCGGCCCGATGGGCGGCCCCATGGGCGGTCACGCCCCGCAGCAGCAGATGCAGCAGATGCAGCAGCCGCAGATGCAGCAGCCCGGTCAGGGCCCCGGTGGCGACAGCGCCGCCCGTGTCCTCTCGCTCGCGCAGCAGACCGCCGACCAGGCGATCGCGGAGGCCCGTTCCGAGGCCAACAAGATCGTCGGCGAGGCGCGCAGCCGTGCCGAGGGCCTGGAGCGCGACGCCCGGGCCAAGGCCGACGCCCTGGAGCGGGACGCGCAGGAGAAGCACCGCGTGGCGATGGGCTCGCTGGAGTCGGCCCGCGCGACGCTGGAGCGCAAGGTCGAGGACCTGCGCGGCTTCGAGCGCGAGTACCGGACCCGCCTGAAGTCCTACCTGGAGAGCCAGCTGCGTCAGCTGGAGACCCAGGCGGACGACTCGCTGGCTCCGCCGCGGACCCCGGCGACGCCTTCGCTGCCGCCGTCGCCCTCGCTGGCTCCGGCCGGTGCGGGTGCCATGGGTCACTCCATGGGCGGCAACCACGGCAACCAGCCGATGGGCGGCCCCCCGTCCATGGGCGGTGGGCCCTCCTACGGCGGACAGCAGCAGATGTCCCCGGCGATGACCCAGCCGATGGCGCCGGTGCGGCCGCAGGCGCCGCAGCCGATGCAGCAGGCCCCTTCTCCGATGCGTGGCTTCCTGATCGACGAGGACGACAACTGAGCCGGGTGCGCGCGCTGAGCGCGTAGCCGTCGGCAGGCTGAGGGCCGGGCCCCGGGGTTTCCCCGGGGCCCGGCCCTTTTGCGTGCGGGGTGCGGCTGCCGCGTACCGCCGAGTACCGGCGGGGACCGGGGAGGACCAGGGAGGACGAAGGGCCCGCCCGGAAGCGATCCGGACGGGCCCTTCGCGATGCTGCCCGGGGGGCTATGCCTCCGTCTTGCGCAGCCGGAACGTCAGGGCCAGGCCCTCGTCCTCGAACGGCTCGCCGTACGCGTCGTCCGCCTCGCCCCGGGCGTAGTCCAGGGCCAGCACCTCGTCCGCGATCAGGGCCGCGTGCTCGGCCAGGGCCTCCGCCGTGGCGTCGGAGGAGGACGTCCAGCGGACGGCGATGCGGTCGGCGACGTCCAGACCGCTGTTCTTGCGGGCCTCCTGGATCAGGCGGATCGCGTCACGGGCCAGGCCCGCGCGCCTCAGCTCCGGCGTGATCTCCAGGTCCAGGGCGACGGTGGCGCCCGAGTCGGAGGCGACCGACCATCCCTCGCGCGGGGTCTCGGTGATGATCACTTCTTCCGGGGTGAGGCTGACGCTCTCCCCGTCCACCTCGACGTGGGCCGTGCCCTCGCGCAGGGCGAGCGAGAGGGCCGCCGCGTCCGCGTTCGCGATCGCCTTGGCCACCGCCTGGACGCCCTTGCCGAAGCGCTTGCCGAGCGCCCGGAAGTTGGCCTTCGCCGTCGTGTCGACCAGCGAGCCGCCGACCTCGGAGAGGGAGGCCAGCGAGGAGACGTTCAGCTCCTCGGTGATCTGGGCGCGCAGCTCGGGGGAGAGCGCCTCGAAACCGCTCGCCGCCACCAGGGCCCGGGAGAGCGGCTGGCGGGTCTTGACGCCGGACTCGGCGCGGGTGGCCCGGCCCAGCTCGACCAGGCGGCGGACCAGTGCCATCCGGGTGGAGAGCGCGGGGTCGATCGCCGCCGGGTCGGCCTTCGGCCAGGTGGCCAGGTGCACCGACTCGGGGGCGTCCGGGGTGACCGGGACGACCAGGTCCTGCCAGACCCGCTCGGTGATGAACGGCGTGAGCGGGGCCATCAGCCGGGTCACCGTCTCGATGACCTCGTGCAGGGTGCGCAGCGCCGCCTTGTCGCCCTGCCAGAAGCGGCGGCGCGAGCGGCGTACGTACCAGTTGGACAGGTCGTCCACGAAGGCGGACAGCAGCTTGCCGGCGCGCTGGGTGTCGTACCCCTCCAGGGCCTGGGTGACCTGGTCCACCAGGGCGTTCAGCTCGCTCAGCAGCCAGCGGTCCAGGACCGTGCGGTCCGCGGGGGCGGGGTCGGCCGCGGACGGCGCCCAGCTCGACGTACGGGCGTACAGGGCCTGGAAGGCGACCGTGTTCCAGTAGGTCAGGAGGGTCTTGCGGACGACCTCCTGGATGGTGCTGTGGCCGACGCGGCGGGCCGCCCAGGGGGAGCCGCCCGCGGCCATGAACCAGCGCACCGCGTCCGCGCCGTGCTGGTCCATGAGCGGGATGGGCTGGAGGATGTTGCCCAGGTGCTTGGACATCTTCCGGCCGTCCTCGGCGAGGATGTGGCCCAGGCAGACCACGTTCTCGTACGAGGACTTGTCGAAGACGAGGGTGCCGACCGCCATCAGCGTGTAGAACCAGCCACGGGTCTGGTCGATGGCCTCGGAGATGAACTGGGCCGGGTAGCGGCTCTCGAACAGCTCCTTGTTCTTGTACGGGTAGCCCCACTGCGCGAACGGCATCGAGCCCGAGTCGTACCAGGCGTCGATGACCTCCGGGACGCGGTAGGCCTCCAGCTGGCAGTTCTCCTGCGAGCAGGTGAACGTGATCTCGTCGATGAACGGGCGGTGCGGGTCGAGCCCCGAGAGGTCGGTGCCCGCCAGCTCGCCGAGCTCGGCGCGGGAGCCCACGCAGGTCAGGTGGCCGTCCTCGCAGCGCCAGACCGGCAGCGGGGTGCCCCAGTAGCGGTTGCGCGACAGGGCCCAGTCGACGTTGTTGTTCAGCCAGTCGCCGAAGCGGCCGTGCTTGACCGAGTCCGGGAACCAGTTGGTCTTCTCGTTCTCCTGGAGCAGCCGGTCCTTGATGGCGGTCGTGCGGATGTACCAGGACGGCTGCGCGTAGTAGAGCAGTGCGGTGTGGCAGCGCCAGCAGTGCGGGTAGCTGTGCTCGTACGGGACGTGCCGGAAGAGCTTGCCGCGTGCGCGCAGGTCCTCGGTGAGCGTCTCGTCGGCCTTCTTGAAGAAGACCCCGCCGACCAGCGGCAGGCTCTCCTCGAAGGTGCCGTCGGGACGGACCGGGTTCACCACCGGGAGACCGTACGCCTTGCAGACCAGGAGGTCGTCGGCGCCGAAGGCGGGGGACTGGTGGACCAGACCCGTACCGTCCTCGGTCGTCACGTACTCGGCGTTGACGACGTAGTGCGCCTCGGCCGGGAAGTCGACCAGCTCGAAGGGACGCTCGTAGGTCCAGCGCTCCATCTCGCGGCCGGTGAAGGTCTCGCCGGTGGTCTCCCAGCCCTCGCCCAGCGCCTTCTCGACGAGCGGCTGGGCGACGACCAGCTTCTCCTCGCCGTTGGTCGCCACGACGTAGGTGACCTCGGGATGGGCGGCGACGGCGGTGTTGGACACCAGCGTCCAGGGGGTCGTCGTCCAGACCAGCAGCGAGGCGCCGCCCGCGAGCGGACCGGAGGTGAGCGGGAAGCGGACGAAGACCGAGGGGTCGACGACCGTCTCGTAGCCCTGGGCCAGCTCGTGGTCGGAGAGGCCGGTGCCGCAGCGGGGGCACCAGGGGGCGACGCGGTGGTCCTGGACCAGCAGGCCCTTGTTGAAGATCTCCTTCAGCGACCACCACACCGACTCGACGTACTCGGGGTCCATCGTGCGGTACGCGTCGTCGAGGTCGACCCAGTAGCCCATACGGGTCGTGAGCTCGGCGAACGCGTCGGTGTGCCGGGTCACGGACGCGCGGCACCTGGCGTTGAACTCGGCGATGCCGTACGCCTCGATGTCCTTCTTGCCGTTGAAGCCCAGCTCCTTCTCGACCGCGAGCTCGACCGGCAGGCCGTGGCAGTCCCAGCCGGCCTTGCGGCCGACGTGGTAGCCCTGCATGGTGCGGAAGCGCGGGAAGACGTCCTTGAAGACGCGGGCCTCGATGTGGTGGGCGCCGGGCATGCCGTTGGCGGTGGGCGGGCCCTCGTAGAAGACCCACTCGGGGCGGCCCTCGGACTGTTCGAGGCTCTTGGCGAAGACCTTGCTGTCGCGCCAGAAATCGAGCACGGCGTGCTCCAGCGCGGGCAGGTCGACCTGGGCGGGTACCTGGTGGTACTGCGGCGATGTCATGGGCGGACTTCCTCCGGCGGACGTTTTCCACTTCCGTCGGAGGGACGAGGGCCTCATCGGCTCCCGCGGTACCACCCTCCTTGGCCCCGGGCATGCGCCCGTGACCCCCTCATTGGGGTCGCGAAGCCGGTTCTACTTGCCGTACGGCGTTCTTCCGGCGGCTCCGGGTGATCTTCACGACGCGCTCGCCCCCGGGCTCCCACCGTCCCCGGGTCGCTCCTGGCTGCGTACGACGCTACTCGTCCCATCCACGCCTCTCGCTGGGCCCAGTGTACGGGCCCGTACGCGCGGTGGCCGACCGGATTTCCCGGGGGACGGGGCGTGACCCGAATGGGCAGATGCCCGGGGGCCGGGTCCGGGAGGCGGATTACCCGGCGGTGAGCTGGGCACAACGGATGGGGGCAGTCCGGATCGCGGGCGTGGGGAGGGGTGGTCCGGCGGCGTGCCCCGTTGCCGCGGTGCTGGAGTCGATTTATCGTCCCAGCACGATTCGCGTGCAAGATCACAATATGTGAAGGGGCCGCGCCCATGGTGACGAAGAAGAGCGCCGCACAGAAGACGGCGTCGACCGGGTCCACGGGCGCGGCGGCCGGGAAGAAGAGCCCGGCGAAGGGGCCCGCGGCCGGGGAAGCCGGGCAGCTGGCACCCCGGAAGACGGCGGCGAAGAAGGCACCTGCGAAGAAGAGCACACCCCGCAAGGCGTCGAAGAAGGCCGCGGGCGCGGCCGAGGAGGCGGCCGCAGCCGCCGGGAAGACGGGAGCCCCCACAGTGGCAGCCAAGAAGAGCACGGCCCGGACCCGCACGGCCGGCAGGGACACGGCACCCGTGCCCCCGGCCCGCGGAGGCGTGGCGACCGCCCCCGGAGAGCTGGCGGTCCGGCCTGGCGAGGACCCCTGGACCGCGGACGAGGTCGCCGCGGCGCGGGCCGGACTCAGTGGCGAGACCGTCCGGCTGCGCAGCGAGCTGGAGGCCGCGGGCGCGGCGCTGGCCGGTCTGATGCGCGACTCCGGCGACGGGGCGGGCGACGACGAGGCGGACACCGGCACCAAGAACATCACCCGCGAGCACGAGATGTCGCTGGCCGCCAACGCCCGGGAGATGCTGGACCAGACCGAGCGGGCCCTGGCCCGGCTCGACGCCGGGACGTACGGACTCTGCGAGGTGTGCGGCAAGCCGATCGGCAAGGCCCGGATGCAGGCGTTCCCGCGCGCCACGCTCTGTGTCGAGGACAAACAGAAACAGGAGCGACGCGGCTGAGCCGCGGCGGCGTGACGTACCCTCGTCCTCAGTCAGGAACCTAGGTTGAGGGACTCACGTGGCAGAGGCGGAGCGCATCATCGGTACGCCGGACATCCCCGAAGCTGAGGGGACCGAGGGGGACGGAGCCGCGGAGCGGTCCGAGGGCCCGGCCGGGGAGGCCACCCCGGCCCGGGGCGGCCGGAAGATCATGGTGCTGGTCGCCGTGGCGGTGTTCGCCTATCTCCTCGACCTGGTCAGCAAGATGATCGTGGTCGCGAAGCTGGAGCACCACGAGCCGATCCAGCTCATCGGTGACTGGCTCCAGCTCAGCGCGATCCGTAACGCCGGTGCGGCGTTCGGTATCGGCGAGGCCTACACGATCATCTTCACCTGTATCGCGGCGACGGTGATCATCGTGATCTCCCGGCTCGCCCGCAAGCTCTACAGCCTGCCGTGGGCCATCGCGCTCGGCCTGCTGCTCGGCGGTGCGCTCGGCAACCTCACCGACCGCATCTTCCGGGCGCCCGGCGTCCTCCAGGGCGCGGTGGTGGACTTCATCGCCCCGGCGAACTTCGCGGTGTTCAACCTCGCCGACTCCGCGATCTGCTGCGGCGGCGTCCTGATCGTGATCCTCTCCTTCCGGGGACTGGACCCCGACGGGACCGTGCACAAGGACTGAGCGGTGCAAGGCATACTCGACAGGTGAGTACGTATCCCGAGGTCCGCACACTGCCCGTACCCGACGGCCTGGAGGGCGAGCGCGTCGACGCCGCCATCTCCCGCATGTTCGGTTTCTCCCGCACCAAGGCCGCCGAGCTGGCGGCCTCGGGGAAGGTGCATGTGGACGGCTCGGTGGTCGGGAAGTCCGAGCGGGTCCGGGGCGGTGCCTGGCTTGAGGTGGAGATGCCGCAGGCCGCCGCTCCGGTGCAGATCGTCGCCGAGCCCGTCGAGGGCATGGAGATCGTGCACGACGACGACGACATCGTCGTGA
The DNA here is from genome assembly GCF_042883525.1 of Streptomyces sp. NPDC058195. Classification (NCBI taxonomy): domain Bacteria; kingdom Bacillati; phylum Actinomycetota; class Actinomycetes; order Kitasatosporales; family Streptomycetaceae; genus Streptomyces; species Streptomyces sp. NPDC058195. The sequence goes on along the minus strand of NZ_JBHVVM010000015.1, from coordinate 58,273 downwards.
TCGTGAAGCCGGTCGGCGTCGCCGCCCACCCCAGCCCCGGCTGGACCGGTACGACCGTCATCGGGGGCCTGGCCGCCGCCGGGTACCGGATCTCGACCTCCGGCGCCGCCGAGCGCCAGGGCATCGTCCACCGCCTCGACGTCGGCACCTCCGGCCTGATGGTCGTCGCCAAGTCCGAGCGGGCCTACACCCTGCTGAAGGCCCAGTTCCGCGACCGGGTCGTGGAGAAGAAGTACCACGCGCTGGTGCAGGGCCACCCGGACCCGATGAGCGGCACCATCGACGCCCCCATCGGACGCCACCCCAACCACGACTACAAGTGGGCCGTCACGGCCGAGGGCAAGCCCTCCGTGACGCATTACGACCTCATCGAGGCCTACCGCTCCGCCAGCCTGCTCGACATCAAGCTGGAGACCGGCCGCACCCACCAGATCCGGGTGCACATGTCCGCCCACCGCCACCCCTGCGTGGGCGACCTGACCTACGGTGCCGACCCGACGATGGCCAAGCGCCTCGGCCTGACCCGGCAGTGGCTGCACGCCGTCCGGCTCGGCTTCGAGCACCCGGCCGACGGGAGCTGGGTGGAGTTCGCCAGCGAGTACCCCGCCGACCTCCAGCACGCCCTGGACACCATCACCGCGGAGAGCCGGTGACCGCCGTCCCCGCGCTGTTCACCACGCGCACGGCCGTCGGCGAGGAGGACCTCGCGGCCTGCTTCCACGTCCGCAAGGAGGTCTTCGTCGGCGAGCAGGAGGTGCCGGAGGAGATCGAGTACGACGCGTACGACGCGGGCGCGCTGCACGTCCTGGCCCTCGCGGCGGACGGGAGCGCGCTGGGTACGGGCCGGCTGCTGCACGGCCCCGGGGCGGCGTCGAGGACCGGCGGTGAGCCGGGAACCGGCTCGCTCGGCAGGCTCGCGGTGACCAGGGCCGCGCGTGGCCTCGGGGTCGGTGCGGCGCTGGTGCGGGCCATCGAGGACGCGGCCCGCGAGCTGGGTCTGGACGCCGTCGACCTGCACGCGCAGACCCAGGCCCTCGGCTTCTACGAGCGCCTGGGCTATGTGGCGTACGGCCCCGAGTTCCTGGACGCCGGCATCGCGCACCGGGCGATGCGCCGCACCCTGCGGGACTGACCGGGTGGCGGTACGCCCGGCGCCGTGATGCCGGCACGCCCGCGCCGCCCCAGCCGTACCGACGACCGCACAGACATCGGAGGAATGTCGGTCGAGGGGGTGGAACAGAGGGGGGTGTTGTCTGGATTGCGGTGCTTGCGTGGCAGGCTTTGGTACCAGTCCGGCGATCACATGGATCGGCGTCCCGCGCTCCGGAAGGCACCTCGTGGACCAGATGGCCCTGCTCCTCCTGCTCTTGCTCGGGGCCGTGGTCACGGTCCCGCTGGGCGAGCGTCTGGGGCTGCCCGCGCCGGTGCTGATGACGCTCGCCGGGGTCGGGATGGCCTTCCTCAGCTTCGTGCCGAATGTGGACATCCCGCCTGAGATCATCCTTCCGGCACTGCTGCCTCCGCTGCTCTACGCCTCGGTGCAGCGGACCTCCTGGCGACAGTTCGCCGCCAACAGACGACCGATCTTTCTGCTGGCCGTGGCGCTGGTCTTCATCACCACGGCCGCCGTCGCCGCCGTCGCCAACGCGATCGTCCCGGGGCTGCCGATCGCCGCGGCCGTGGCGCTCGGCGCGCTCGTCGCCCCGCCCGACCCGGTGGCCGCGACGGCCGTCGCCGGTTCGGTCGGGCTGCCGCGCAGGCTCGTCTCCATCCTGGAGGGCGAGGGGCTGTTCAACGATGTGACCGCGATCGTGCTCTACCACGTGGCGATCGCCGCCGCGGTGAGCGGGAGCTTCTCGCTGCCGGAGGCCTTCGGGCTGCTGATCCTCTCCGCCGTGGTGGCCGTGGCGGTGGGGCTGGTGCTCGGCTGGCTGACCATCAAGCTGATGGGGCTGCTGGGCGACGCCACGCTCCAGGTCGGCCTGACCCTGCTGGTGCCGTTCGTGAGCTACGTGCTCGCGGAGGAGCTGATGGGCTCGGGGGTACTCGCTGTCCTCACCACCGCGCTCTTCCTCGCCGAGCACACCGCCGACGCCGACGACGTCCTCGGGCGGCTCACCGGCCGCACCTTCTGGGAGATCGTCGACACGCTGGTCACCGGAGTCGCCTTCGGCCTCATCGGCCTCGAACTGCACAACGTCTTCGGTACGGCGGACGGCCGCGCGCTGGAGATGCTGGGCTGGGGGCTCGCCGTGGTCGTGGTGGTCATCGGCGTACGGCTGCTGTATCTGCTGCCCGCCACCTGGCTCGCCAAGCGGCTGCACACCCGGCGCGACGTCAGCGAGGAGATCCCCACCAGCTGGCGCGAGACCGTCGTCATGTGGTGGTCCGGGATGCGGGGCGTGGCCTCGGTCGCGCTGGCGCTGGCGATCCCGCTGACGACGGACGACGGCAAGCCCTTCCCGGGCCGCGACGAGATCGTCTTCATCGCGTTCGCCGTGATCATGGCCACCCTCGTCGTCCAGGGGCTCAGTCTGCCCTGGCTGGTCCGCAGGCTCCGGGTCACGGCGGACACGGACGCCGAGGAGGCGCTGGAGAAGGACCTCGCGGTCCGCGCCGCCAGGGCCGCCAAGCAGCGCCTCAAAGAGATCCAGGAGGTCGAGGAGTTCCCGGACGAGGTCACCGAGCGGCTGCAGCGGCTGGCGTACGACGTGGGGGCGCGGATCAGCCCCGACATGGTCGACGACGAGCGGCGCGAGGCCTACGCGCAGCGCGCCGAGCGCTTCAAGGCGATCAGCCGGGTCCAGCGGGAGATGATGTCGGCCGCCCGCCACGCGGTGCTCTCGGCCCGCAACGAGGCGGGGGCGGACCCGGAGGTCGTCGACCGGGTGCTGCGCCAGCTGGACGTCCGCAGTCTGCGCTGACCCGGGCGGCTGGCACCATGGACCCCATGAACATCATCCTTTTCCACTCGACGTACGGGCTGCGCCCCGCGGTGCACGCGGCGGCCGACCGGCTGCGTGCGGCCGGACACGAGGTGCAGGTGCCCGACCTCTTCGAGGGGCGCACCTTCGACACCGTCGAGGAGGGCCTGGCCTTCAAGGAAGAGGTGGGCAAGGACGAGCTGCTGAGGCGGGCCGTGCTGGCCGCCGCGCCCTACTCCGACCGCGGCCTGGTGTACGCGGGATTCTCCTTCGGGGCCTCCACCGCGCAGACCCTGGCGCTCGGCGACGAGAAGGCGCGCGGCCTGCTGATGTTCCACGGCACCTCGGACATCGCCGAGAACGCCTCGGTGGACGAGCTGCCCGTACAGCTGCACGTCGCCGATCCGGACCCGTTCGAGACGCACGACTGGCTGAACTCCTGGTACCTCCAGATGCAGCGGACCGGCGCGGATGTGGAGGTCTACCGCTACCCGGGCGCGGGCCACCTCTTCACCGACCCCGAACTCCCGGACTTCGACCAGGCGTCGGCCGAGCTGGCCTGGAAGGTCGCGCTCGGCTTCCTCGCCACGCTGTAGGCGCACCGAAGGGCCCCGCGCGGTGCGGGGCCCTTCGTGTTCCGGGAGCGGATCAGCCGCGGTAGGCGGTCCAGCTGTCGCTCATCCGCTGCACCTGGCCCGCGGTGAACTGGGTCATGCACGCGTCGTAGGTGTAGTCCATGAAGTTGTGGATCGGGTCGGCTCCGGCCTTCTTGGCGCAGGAGTCGCGGCCCGTGGGGCACTCGTACGCGGGGCTCGACTCGGCCGCGGTGTCTTCGACGTAGTCGCCGTTGCCGTTACAGCCGCCCTGGAAGGTGTGGTAGAGCCCCATCCAGTGGCCGACCTCGTGGGTGGCGGTGTCGCCCTGGTTGTAGTTGGTGGCGGAGCCGCCGGGCAGCGAGGCGTCGAGGATGACGACCCCGTCGTCCGAGGGGTTGGACTTGTAGGAGCTGGGGAAGGTGGCCCAGCCCAGCAGCCCGCCGCCGAGGTTGGCGGTGTAGATGTTGAGCGCGTTCGAGCCGCCCTTGCGCAGCGAGGACTTCATGGCCTTCTCGGCGGCGGTGCCCGGGGAGACGTTGTACCAGCTGCTGTTGTCGGTGTAGTCCGTACCGGCCAGCGTGTACTGGAAGCCGGTGCTGGTGTTGCCCGAGCCCTGCCCGGCGTAGGCGGCGTTCAGCACGTTCATCTGGCTGCTGATCGCGGACGCGCTGAGCTTGCCGGTCGTCCCGGAGTGGATGACGTGGAAGTAGACCGGGACGGTCGCGCCCGCCGCGAGCGTGGGGCCGCTCGTCCGGCGGTCCGCGAGTCTCTGCTTCAGCTGCGCTTCCATGGCCTTGGCCTGGGCCTCGGTCAGCTCGTTGGGGTCGTCGGCGTGCGCCTTGCCCGAGGGGCGGGCCTCGCGCGCCGTGGCGCTCGTGGCCGAGCCGTCCGCGCACTTCTGGGCGGCGGAGGCCCTGGCCGCCGGGGCTCCCGAGGTGGTGGCTCCGGCAGGGGCGGAGAGCGGTGCCAGGGCCAGGGTTCCGGCCAGGACGGCGGTGCCGAACACACGGTTTCGCATACGCGGCGATATACGGCCGAGAGCGCGCACGGGTACTCCTTGAGGGTGTGTGGGAGAGGCGGATCCTCACCCGCCGCCCGGAGATTACGTGGGCATGTCATTCCTGGAAGAGGAATGATCAAGCCCAATCGGGTAGGCGTCAAAGGGGTGGAACCGGGGCGAATCTTTTGGGGGCTTGCAGAGTTTGAGGCGGCGGTGCCGTCAGAGCCGTCACCCCGGCGGGTGGTGTGTCCCCATTCGAACCCCGGGACACGCCACCCGCCGTAGTGAGGTGATACACCGTCAGTGCATGAGGGGGTGGCCGAAAGGAGCCCCTCAGCGCACCGGGCTGTTCACCCGCTCGACCTTCTGCGTCCCGCTGAGCGTCCGGTACGAGCGAGTCCACTTGGCCGTGGCGTCCTGCTTCGTGCGGTCGGAAACGGCGTAGTAGTCCATCTGCGAGCGCTCGGCGGTCACATCGAGGACGCCGTAGCCGTGCGAGTCCATGTCCACCCACTTCACATGGCGGTTGGCGGCCTTGACCGCCGTCGCCGCGACCAGGGAGAGCGTCTGCGGCGCCACGTGCAGGATGTCGTCGATGTTGTCCGAGGTCACCGACGTCACCACGAACTCGGTGGCGGCGGAGGCGGAGAGCGGGTACGTCGCCGCCTTCACCGGCACGTCGTTGGCCCATGCCATGTGGATGTCGCCGGTCAGGAAGACCGTGTTGGTGATCGACCGGTCCCGCAGGTGCGCGATCAGCTCCTTGCGGTCGTCGGTGTAGCCGTCCCACTGGTCGGTGTTGACCGCGAGCCCCTCCTGGGGCAGCCCCAGCAGCTTGGCCAGCGGTGCCAGCAGGTCCGCGGGCACGGAGCCGAAGGCGACCGGCGAGATCATGACCGAGGTGCCGACCAGCTTCCAGGCCGCGTCCGAACCGGCCAGACCCGACTTCAGCCAGTCCAGCTGCGCCCGGCCGGTGAGAGTGCGCTCCGGGTCGTCGACCGCGCCGTTGCCGACCGAAACCTGCTGGGAGCGGAAGCTGCGCAGGTCCAGGAGGTGGAGGTCGGCCAGCTTGCCGAAGCGCAGCCGCCGGTAGACGGTGCCCTCGGTGGAGGTGCGGACCGGCATCCACTCGAAGTAGGCCTGCTTGGCGGCGGCCACCCGGTCGGCCCAGGCGCCCTCCGTGTCAGGGCTGTGGTTCTCGGCCCCGCCCGACCAGGTGTCGTTGGCGAACTCGTGGTCGTCCCAGATCGCGATGACCGGGTGGACGGCGTGCAGGTTCTGGAGGTCGGCGTCCGTCTTGTACGTGGCGTGCCGGACGCGGTAGTCGGCCAGGGTCAGGATCTCGTGCCGCGGCTCGTGCTGCCGTACGACGTACTTCGCGGCGGGGTAGCTGCCGGTGGCGTACTCGTAGATGTAGTCCCCGAGGTGCAGGACCGCGTCGAGGTCGGCGCGGGCGGCGAGGTGCCGGTACGGGGAGAAGTACCCGGCCTCCCAGTTGGCGCAGGACACTACGCCGAACCGCACCCCGGGCACGGCGGCGCCGGCCGCGGGGGCCGTCCGGGTGCGGCCGACGGGGGAGCGGGTGTCGCCCGCCGTGAAGCGGTAGTAGTACGTGCTCGCCGGGGCGAGGCCCCGTACGTCCGCCTTCACGGTGTGGTCGGTGGCCGCGCTGGCGGTGGCCGTCCCGCGGCCCACCACCGTACGGAACTCCTTGTCCTGTGCGATCTCCCAGCTCACCCGCACATCGGGGCCCTTGCCCGAGCCGGGGGCCGCCCCGGCGTCCGGCGTCACCCGGGTCCACAGCAGGATGCCGTCGGGCAGCGGGTCGCCGGACGCGACGCCGTGCAGGAAGGCGGGCTCGTCGGCGGCGTGCGCGGTGGCCGCCGAGACGAGCGGGGCGGCGAGCACGGCACCGACGGCGGCGGCCTTGACGACCGTGCGGCGGCGCGGGGCGTGGGGGCCGGAGCGGTCCGGCCGGGCATCTGAAGGTATTCGACTGGTCACAGACGAGCAGACTACTGGCGGGTACGGTCAAAGAGCGGGTGAATCCGAAGAGTTCACCCGCTCTTTTGCGAAGAGCCCACATGCTCCCGCGAGTTGCGTCAGCCCGTCGGGGCACGCTGCCTCAGGCCGTCAGGCCGCTCTGCCTCAGCCCTTGAGCGCCTTGTCGACGGCGGTGTTCCAGTCGGCGGCGGTCATCGGCGCGTTCTTGCCGTCCGGGCCGGTGATCTTCTTGCCATCGGAGACGAAGGACGGGGTGCCCTGGATGTCGTACGTGTTGTTGTCGAAGTTCTTGGCCATCTCGATCGCCCAGCGATCGAAGGTGCCGTCCTTGACGTCCTTCTCGAAGGTCTTGTTGTTCTTCAGCTCCGAGACGGTGTCCGCGATCTCGATGAGGTACGCGTCGTCCTTGAACTTGTCGTCCGTCTCCTCCGGGTGGTACTTCGCGGAGTAGAGGGCCTCCTTGTAGGAGGCGAAGGCGTCCTTGGACACGTTGAGGGCGGCGCCGAGCGCGCTGAGCGCGTTCCTGGAGCCCTCACCGGGGAGGTTGACGTCGAGGAAGGTGGCCCCGACGTACTGGAGCTTGTACTTGCCGTCCTTCAGGTCCTTCTCGATCGTCGGGCCGACCGCCTGCTCGAACGTGGCGCAGACGGGGCAGCGCGGGTCCTCGTAGGCGATGATCGTCTTCTTGGCGGAGTCCTGGCCCAGGGTGACCGTCGTGTTGTTCTTGCCGGTGGTGTTCTTGGGGGCGACCATCGCCTTTTCCTTCGCGGCCTCCCAGTGCGAGGGCTTGAGGCTCTGCATCACGAGGTAGCCGGCGCCGCCGGCTATCGCCAGGACCGCGACGATCGAACCGGCGACGATGGCCTGCCGCCGTGTCTTGTCCCGCCTGGCCTGGCGCTCGCGTTCGGCACGCAGCCGCTCGCGGGCCGCGGTCTTCGCCTGCTGGCTGTTGCGCTTGCTCATGATGGATCGACTCTCCGTAGGTCTGGTGAAGGGATGGGGACTGCCGTACCGGGGTCAGTGGACCCGGCACGGTGGTCCGCGCAGTCCTACGGAGTGCGTCAGAAGGCGGGCGCGCAGGACCAGGGCGCGCGGCACGGGGCGCGGGCCGGGGCGCGTCGGCTCCTCGCGGACCGCGTCCACCGCGCAGGCGGTCAGCAGCGGTCGGAACGTGGCGGCGGCCACCGCGCGCAGCGACCGGGCCAGCGCGACCTCGCCGCGCCACAGCCACGCCGCCGCGACGAGTCCCACCGAGACGTGCGCGGCGAGCAGCAGCCAGGGGGTCATCGGCGCGGAGGCGGCGCCGGGCGGTGCGACGTGGGCCAAGGGGGCGCCGAAGGAATCGCCGCGGCAGATCAGGTCCCAGCCCATGGACCGCAGCGACCCCGCCACGGGGCCGCCCGCCGGGCCGTAACAGGTGTGCTGCCCGCTGGTGAACACGGTGTCCGCCGCGAGTTCGAGCGGTACGAGCAGTGCGGCGATGGACCAGAACCCCCGCTCGCGCGCGCCCGCGAGGGCGAAGGCGAGCAGAAAGACGGCCGTTCCGATCAGTGCGAGCAGCGGCACCGGCAGCGGCAGCGAGGAGAGCAGTGCGTGGGCGCCCGAGGACAGCGTCAGGCACAGCGCGGTGAAGAGCGCTGCCCGTGTCGCCCGGAGGCCGATCGCCTGCGTGTTCATCGCGGCAATTCTGCCATGCCGGTTTCCGGGTGAGAGGTGGCCTGCCGGTCCGGATTCAGCTATCCGGAATCATGTCCGCAATCACCGGAATTCCCTATGTCTGACGCGCATAAGGAGAAGCTGTGTCCGTCGGCCCCGCGCGTCGGCAACGCCGCGCGGGGCGGGTGGGCCGCTGGCGACGCGCATCACGTGCGGACAGCGGGAATGGCCCGCCGGAATTCCCGCGGCCCTTGCCGGGAAACCGTTCGGCGGATCGTTGCGGGACCGGATTCCAGGGGTGTGCTGCTTGAGGAGATCCAGTCCTTGATCGCGCTTCCGGCCAGACGTCCGGGGTCATGGGTTTCCGCGCCTTTCATGGCAGGTGGCCGGCTGCGGCCTCGTTTGCGGCGCCGCGGAGTGACGCGGGTATGCGGACGTCGCCATTCAGGGAAATCGGCGCATTTCGAAAGGTGAATCAAGCGGAGTGCCGCGTTTTGTCACGGTGGCGTCCGTCACGATCACGACGTGCTGTCACGGCCGGCGAGACCCGGCGGCAGGGCGCCCGGAGACGTAGACTTCCACGCTGTCCCCCAGTCAGTCATCGCCGTTCTCCCGGAGGCACAGCGCCGTGACCAAGCCGCCCTTCACGCACCTGCACGTCCACACCCAGTACTCGCTGCTGGACGGTGCCGCGCGGCTCAAGGACATGTTCGCCGCCTGCAACGACATGGGCATGACCCACATCGCGATGACCGACCACGGCAACCTGCACGGGGCGTACGACTTCTTCCACTCGGCGCAGAAGGCGGGCGTCACCCCCATCATCGGCATCGAGGCGTACGTCGCCCCCGAGTCCCGCAAGCACAAGCGGAAGATCCAGTGGGGCCAGCCGCACCAGAAGCGCGATGACGTGTCGGGTTCGGGCGGTTACACCCACAAGACGATCTGGGCGTCGAACTCGACCGGTCTGCACAACCTCTTCAAGCTGTCCTCGGACGCGTACGCCGAGGGCTGGCTCCAGAAGTGGCCGCGGATGGACAAGGAGACCATCGCCCAGTGGTCCGAGGGCCTGATCGCCTCCACCGGCTGCCCCTCGGGCGAGGTGCAGACCCGGCTGCGGCTCGGCCAGTTCGACGAGGCGGTCCAGGCCGCCTCCGACTACAAGGACATCTTCGGCGAGGGCAAGTACTTCCTGGAGCTGATGGACCACGGCATCGAGATCGAGCGCCGGGTCCGCGACGGGCTGCTGGAGATCGGCAAGAAGCTCGGCATCCCGCCGCTGGTGACCAACGACTCGCACTACACCTACGCGCACGAGGCCACCGCGCACGACGCCCTGCTCTGCATCCAGACCGGCAAGAACCTCTCCGACCCCGACCGTTTCCGCTTCGACGGCACCGGCTACTACCTCAAGTCGGCCGACGAGATGTACGCCGTCGACTCCTCCGACGCCTGGCAGGAGGGCTGCCGCAACACCCTGCTGGTCGCCGAGCAGATCGACACCTCCGGCATGTTCGAGAAGCGCGACCTGATGCCGAAGTTCGACATCCCGGACGGCTACACGGAGATCACCTGGTTCCAGGAGGAGGTCCGGGTCGGCATGGACCGCCGCTTCCCGGGCGGTGTCCCCGAGGACCGGCAGAAGCAGGTCGAGTACGAGATGGACATCATCATCCAGATGGGGTTCCCGGGGTACTTCCTGGTCGTGGCCGACTTCATCATGTGGGCCAAGAACAACGGCATCGCCGTCGGCCCCGGCCGGGGCTCCGCGGCCGGTTCGATCGTGGCGTACGCGATGGGCATCACCGACCTCGACCCGATCGAGCACGGGCTGATCTTCGAGCGCTTCCTCAACCCCGAGCGCGTCTCCATGCCCGATGTCGACATCGACTTCGACGAGCGCCGGCGCGTCGAGGTGATCAGGTACGTGACGGAGAAGTACGGCGCCGACAAGGTCGCCATGATCGGCACGTACGGAAAGATCAAGGCGAAGAACGCCATCAAGGACTCCGCCCGCGTCCTTGGCTATCCGTACGCGATGGGCGACCGGCTCACCAAGGCCATGCCCGCCGACGTCCTCGGCAAGGGAATCGACCTCAACGGCATCACCGACCCCAAGCACCCCCGCTACAGCGAGGCGGGCGAGATCCGGGGGATGTACGAGAACGAGCCGGACGTCAAGAAGGTCATCGACACCGCCAAGGGCGTCGAGGGCCTGGTCCGCCAGATGGGCGTGCACGCCGCGGGCGTCATCATGTCCAGCGAGCCGATCGTCGACCACGCCCCGATCTGGGTGCGGCACACCGACGGCGTCACCATCACGCAGTGGGACTACCCCCAGTGCGAGTCGCTCGGCCTGCTGAAGATGGACTTCCTGGGCCTGCGCAACCTCACGATCATGGACGACGCCGTGAAGATGGTGGAGTCCAACAAGGGCGTCAAGCTGGACTTGCTGGCCCTCCCGCTCGACGACCCCAAGACGTACGAGATGCTCTGCCGCGGTGACACGCTCGGTGTGTTCCAGTTCGACGGCGGGCCGATGCGCTCCCTGCTCCGCCAGATGCAGCCCGACAACTTCGAGGACATCTCCGCCGTCTCGGCCCTGTACCGGCCGGGCCCGATGGGCATGAACTCGCACACGAACTACGCCGAGCGCAAGAACGGCCGCCAGGAGATCACCCCGATCCACCCGGAGCTGGAGGAGCCCCTCAAGGAGGTCCTCGGCCTCACCTACGGCCTGATCGTGTACCAGGAGCAGGTGCAGAAGGCCGCCCAGATCGTCGCGGGCTACTCGCTCGGCGAGGCCGACATCCTGCGCCGCGTGATGGGCAAGAAGAAGCCCGAGGAGCTGGCGAAGAACTTCGTCCTCTTCGAGGCGGGCGCCAAGAAGAAGGACTTCTCCGACGCCGCGATCAAGGCCCTGTGGGACGTGCTGGTGCCGTTCGCCGGGTACGCCTTCAACAAGGCGCACTCCTCCGCGTACGGGCTGGTCACCTACTGGACCGCGTACCTCAAGGCGAACTACCCCGCCGAGTACATGGCGGCACTGCTGACCTCGGTCAAGGACGACAAGGACAAGTCGGCCGTCTACCTCAACGAGTGCCGCCGCATGGGCATCAAGGTGCTCCCGCCCAACGTCAACGAGTCGCTGTCGAACTTCGCCGCCCAGGGCGACGACGTGATCCTCTTCGGCCTCACCGCCGTGCGCAACGTCGGCCAGAACGTCGTCGACTCGATCATCCGGTGCCGCAAGGCCAAGGGGAAGTACGGCTCCTTCCCCGACTTCCTGGACAAGGTCGAGGCGGTCGTCTGCAACAAGCGCACCGTCGAGTCCCTCATCAAGGCCGGGGCCTTCGACGAGATGGGCCACACCCGCAAGGGCCTGGTCGCCCACCACGAGCCCATGATCGACAACGTGGTGCAGGTCAAGCGCAAGGAGGCCGAGGGGCAGTTCGACCTCTTCGGCGGCATGGGCGAGGAGGAGAGCGACGAGCCGGGCTTCGGCCTGGACGTGGAGTTCTCCGACATCGAGTGGGAGAAGGCCTACCTGCTCGCCCAGGAGCGCGAGATGCTCGGCCTGTACGTCTCCGACCACCCGCTCTTCGGCCTGGAACACGTGCTGTCCGACAAGGCGGACGCCTCGATCTCCCAGCTGACCGGCGGCGAGCACTCCGACGGCGCCGTCGTCACCGTCGGCGGCATCATCTCCGGCCTCCAGCGCAAGATGACCAAGCAGGGCAACGCCTGGGCCATCGCCACCGTCGAGGACCTGGCCGGTTCCATCGAGTGCATGTTCTTCCCCGCCACCTACCAGCTGGTCTCCACCCAGCTCGTCGAGGACACCGTCGTCTTCGTCAAGGGACGCCTCGACAAGCGGGAGGACGTGCCCCGCCTCGTCGCCATGGAGATGCAGGTTCCCGACATCTCCGCGGCGGGCACCAACGCCCCCGTCGTGCTGACCATCCCCACCGTCAAGATCACTCCGCCCATGGTCAGCCGCCTCGGCGAGGTCCTCAGCAGCCACCGCGGCGACACCGAGGTACGGATCAGGCTCCAGGGCCCCCGCAAGACCACGGTGCTCCGGCTCGACCGGCACCGGGTCAAGCCCGACCCGGCCCTCTTCGGTGACCTGAAGGTGCTGCTCGGCCCGTCCTGCCTGGCCGGCTGACCGGCCCGCGGACATGACGTGGGGGCGCCCCGCGAAAGCGGTGCGCCCCCACGTGCCAACCGGCCCGCGACCGGGCCGACGGCGCCCGGGTCAGTTGTGGCCGAAGCGCCGCTGGTGCTTACGCGCAACATCGGCAGGGCTGCCCTGGGCCTGCGACTGCGGCTGTATCTGCGACTCGTACGCAGTCGACCTCGACTCCTCCGAGCCCTGCTGCGGACCTGCCGCGCGGCTCTGCTGGCTGCCCTGCTTGCGGTTCTTGTTCTTGGCCATGGTGTTCCTCCTGTGGGGACTCTCGGGGCCAGGACCGCGTTCAGATTCACATGACGGTGTAAACGGTGCATGTTGGATCATTACCGTGCGTAGCGGGGGTGCGAGATGCGTCGTTCTTCCGCTGCGCCACGCCGATGATCGAGTTCCGGACGTCAAGCCTCCCCTGGTCGGGCAGACTCGAAGGAAACCCATGGCAAGGACCGCACCCGAATTTCTGGAAGAGGGTGGACCGCGTGGACCGTTGTGTCGTCCTGGTGGACGCCGGTTATCTGCTGGGCGCAGCCGCGAGCCTGCTGGCCGGGGAACCCGCGCGTTCCCGCATCACGGTCGACCACACGGCCCTCATCCGGGGCCTGCGCGAGCGGGCCGAGGCCGATACGCAGCAGCCGCTGCTGCGGATCTACTGGTTCGACGGCGCCCCTGACCGCGTACCGCAGCCCGAGCACCGCAGGCTGCGCGTGATGCCCCGGGTGACCGTCCGGCTCGGCGCGCTGACCCGCAGCGACGGACGCTGGGCGCAGAAGGGCGTCGACGCCGCGATGCACGCCGAGCTCACCGAGCTGGCCAGGAACCGGGCCTGTTCGGACGTGGTGCTGGTGACCGGCGACGGGGACCTGCTGCCCGGCCTGATGTCCGCCAAGGAACATGGCGTCGCCGTCCACCTGTGGGCCGTCCAGGCCGCCGGAGGCGACTACAACCAGTCCGAGGACCTGGTGGCCGAGGCCGACGAACGCAGGGTCCTCGACCGGGCCTGGATCATCCAGGCCGTGCGCGCCAAGGAAACCGGCGGCGTCTGCGCCCCGCCGCCCGTGCCCCGCCCCGAGATCGCCGCGATCCTCTCCGCACCGCTCCCCGAGGCGGCCCTCGCCGCCTCCGCCGAGCGGGCCTCCGAGGCCCGCGCCGCCGCCAACGGCACCGCGGCCCCGCCCGAGGAGCCCGCCGCCGACCGGCCCGTGCCCGGCGGCCGTACCGTACCCACCCCCAAGGATCTGGCGGGCAGCCTGCGCGGTCCCGGGCCCGCCGCCCAGCCCGAGCGGAGCCTCCCGCAGCCCGCCCAGGCCGGGGCCACCCTGCGCTGGTCCTCCGACAGGAGCTGGACGGATCGCGGCGGCCCCCTGGGCGAGCCCCCCGAGACCGCCGCACTGCCCACACTCGCCCAGCTCACCAGCGCCGAGCAGCGCTGGGCGGACCGCGAGGAGGACATCACCACCGTCGGCGGCGACCCCTTCGAGGTCGGCCAGGTCTTCGCCCGTCGCTGGCTGGAACGGCTCCCGGAGACCGTCCACCTCCAGAAGCTGTCCACCATGTACCCGCGCATCCCGCACCGCATCGACGGCGAGCTGCTGCGGTACGCCGCCCGGTTCGGCCTGCTCGCCCACAAGGACGACCAGATCGACGAGCACGACCGTTACGCGATCCGGGCGGGATTCTGGCGGGAGATCGACGTGCGCGCCGCCGCCGAGCACACCCCCGCCGCGGAGCGGACCGGTCCGCCCGTCGGCTGACGGCCGGGGCGCGCCCCGGCCGTCAGCCGGTTCCCCGGCACGCGCCCGGCGCGGCCCCGGGCGCGATCGGGGGCGTCCGACCCCGTACCCTCATACCTCGTGAGTACGGGCACAGCACAGGCGCAGCAGGCGGCCGGAACCGTGTGCGCGGTGCGTGATCTGGTCAAGACCTATCCCGCCGCACGCGGCCGCCGGGGCACACCGGCCACCCCCGAGGTGCGGGCCACCGACGGGATCAGCCTGGACATCCGGCGCGGTGAGATCTTCGGCCTCCTCGGCCCCAACGGCGCGGGCAAGTCAACCCTGGTACGCCAGCTCACCGGACTGATGCGCCCCGATTCCGGCAGCGTCACTGTGCTGGGCCACGACCTCGTCCGCCACCCGGACCGGGCCGCCCGGCTGATCGGCTACCTCGGGCAGGAGTCCACCGCCCTGGACGAGCTGACCGTCTCGCTCGCCGCCGAGACCACCGGGCGGCTGCGCGGCCTCACGGCGGCCGACGCCCGCGCCGAGCGCGACGCCGTCCTCGCCGAACTGGGGCTCGCCACGATCGCGGGACGCCCCCTGAAGAAGCTCTCCGGCGGGCAGCGGCGGCTCGCCTGCCTCGCCGCCGCACTGGTCGGCGAGCGGCCGGTGCTGGTGCTGGACGAGCCGACCACGGGCATGGACCCGGTGGCGCGGCGCGCCGTCTGGGCGGCGGTGGACCGGCGCCGGGCCGAGCGCGGCACCACGGTGCTGCTCGTCACCCACAACGTCATCGAGGCCGAGACGGTCCTCGACCGGGTCGCCGTGATCGACCACGGCCGGGTCATCGCCTGCGACACCCCGGCCGGGCTGAAGGAACGTGTCGCGGGCGAGGTCCGGGTCGAGCTGGTGTGGCGCGAGCGGGCACCCCTGGACGTGCCGGAGGTCGCAGCGCTGCGCTCCCTGGCCGAGGAGTCCGGGCGGCGCTGGGTGCTCCGGCTCGGCCCCGACGAGGCACGGGCGGCGGTCGCCGCGGTGACCGGTGGCGCGGCCTTCGCCGCGCTCGACGACTTCTCGCTGGCCACGCCCAGCCTGGAGGACGTCTACCTCGCGCTCGGCGGGGACACCACCGCGGGGCTGGTGAAGGCATGACCGGCGGGACGACCGGGTGCGCGTGCGCGGCCGGGCAGCGAGGGAACAGGAGCAGCACCAGGTGACGAGCATCGTGCCCGCGGACGCGGTGACCGCGTCGGTCCGGACCGGCCTCCACGGCCGCCCGGCCCACGACGGGGAACCCGCGCCGCTCGCGCCCCGGGCCCGGCTGTTCCCCTCGCTCGCGGCCGTCTACCGCGCCCAGCTGTCCCGGGCCAGGGTCGCCCGCATCCCGCTGCTCTTCGTCGCGACGTTCCAGTCGGTCGGGATCATGGTCCTGATGCGCGGGGTGGTCGACGGCGGCTCCGAGGCGCGGGCCGTGGTGGCCGGATCGGCCGTGCTCGTGGTGGCCTTCGTCGCGCTCAACCTCCTCGCCCAGTACTTCGGCCAGCTGCGGGCCGGCGGCGGTCTCGACCACTACGCCACCTTGCCGGTGCCGCCCGCAGCGGTGGTGCTCGGGGCGGCCGGGGCGTACGCCTCCTTCACGGTCCCGGGCACGATCGTCACGGCGGTCGTCGGCAGTGTGCTGTTCGGGCTGCCGCTGGCGCATCTGTGGGTGCTGGCCGCGGTGATCCCGCTGGCCGGGGCGGCGCTCGCCGGGCTGGGCGCGGCGCTGGGGCTGCTCGCGCCCCGGCAGGAGCTGGCCACGCTCCTGGGCCAGCTGGGCATGTCGGCGGCGCTGCTGCTCGGGGTGCTCCCGGCGGACCGGCTGCCCGCGCCGGTCGGCTGGGCGCGTGACCTGCTGCCCTCGACCTACGGTGTCGAGGCGCTCTCCCGGTCCTTCGACGCCCGCCCCGACTGGGCGGTCGTCGCGCTGGACCTCGCCGTCTGCGCCGTTGTCGGGGTCCTCTCGCTGGCCGTGGCGGCCTGGGCGTACCGCAGGGCAGCGGTCCGGTGAGGCGCGGCGGCGGGGCGCCTGGCACGATGGCACGGTGACCGCACCCCTGACGCCGCCTCACCAGCCCTCGCCGCACGACCCCTGGCAGACCCCGCCGGAGGGGGGCGGACCCGGGGGTTCCCACCTGATCGGTGCGCATCACCCGAAGGCGTCCGAGGAGCGGGCGCTCGCGCCGGAGCTGCGGCAGGCCGCGGTCATCGCCCTGCTCGTCACGGCCTGCGGAGTCGTGCTCGGGCTGCTCTGGCTGTGGCTGGCGCCCCGGGTTCCGCTGATCTCCGACAGCACCGCCGTCTTCCTGAACGACAGCGAGGGCGAGGAGGCGATCGGGGCCGACGGTACGTTCGTGCTGCTGGGCCTGGCCTTCGGGGCGGTCTGCGCGGCGCTGGTCTTCTGGTTCCGGCGGCGCGGCGGCATCGCGCTGGTGGTGGCGCTCGCGGTGGGCGGGCTGCTCGGCTCGCTGCTGGCCTGGCGGCTGGGGGTGTGGCTCGGGCCGACCCAGGACGTGGTCGCGCACGCGCGAGCGGTCGGCAAGGGCGTGGTCTTCGACGCGCCGCTCGAACTGAGGGCGAAGGGGGCGCTGCTGGCGTGGCCGCTGGGCGCGATGGCGGTGCATCTCGGGCTGACCGGGCTGTTCGGGCCGCGCGACCCGGAGCCGGAGTGGGGCGTGTTCCCCGGCGGACCCGCGCCGTGGCCCCCGGCACCCGGTGCGCCCGGGGTGCCTGGAGCGCCCGGGACGCCGGGCGCGCCCGCGAGCGGAGGGACGCCGCAGGGGCCCGCGCAGCCTTAGGGCCTCTCGTTTGGATCATGCCGGGCTCGCGGGGGCTGGCACGCACATCTGCCGCGTTGTCGTCAGTCACCGACGCTCCGCGTCGGCTCCTTCCTCCGCCTTGCAGCTGCACGCACCAGCCCCCGCTCCCTGATCCAGCCTGATCCAAACGAAAGACCCTAGGGCGGAGGCTCAGTCCCCCCGGCCGATCTCCGCGAACACCGCCCCCGTCAGCGACGCCAGGTCCTCGGGGGCGAGCTCGACCTCCAGCCCCCGGCGGCCCGCCGAGACGCAGATCGTCTCGTGGGCGCGCGCCGAGGCGTCCAGCACCGTGCGCAGCCGCTTGCGCTGGCCCAGCGGGGAGATGCCGCCCCGTACGTAGCCGGTGGTGCGCTCCGCGGCGGCCGGGTCGGCCATGAGGGCCCGCTTGCCGCCCACCGCGGCGGCCAGCGCCTTCAGGTCCAGCGTCCCGGCCACCGGGACGACCGCCACGGTCAGCGTCCCGTCGACCTCCGCGACCAGGGTCTTGAAGACCCGGTCGGGGGAGACACCCAGGGCCTCGGCCGCCTCCTCGCCGTAGGAAGCGGCGGCCGGATCGTGATCGTAGGAGCGGACGGTGAACGCCGTGCCGGACGCGGTCAGCGCGACCGTCGCCGGGGTGCCGCCGGACTGCTGCTGCTTCTTCGGCTTCTTCGCCACGGGGGAAGGGGTCCTCGGATCAGTTGGGGTGGGTCGGGGCGCGGGTCAGGTCCACCGCGGGCAGCGACGGCAGATGGCGGATGACGGCGGTCTCGGCGCGCAGCAGCGTCAGTTCCTCGCGCAGCCGGCTCGCGGTGTCGGGCGCCTGGAGCAGCCGCTGTTTGGCCGGTACGTCGAGCACGGCCGCCGCCGCGACCAGGTACGAGACGACGGCGGGGTCGTCCGGCAGGTCCGCGCCGGTCGTCAGGGACCGCTCGCTCGCCCCGGCCAGCCGCTTCTGGTAGGCGCGGAAGGCCCGCAGCACGCCCTCGGCCAGCGCGCCCGCCTCCTCGCCGCTCTCCTCGGCCAGCTCCTCGACCTCGGCGGTCAGGAAGGGGCCGCCGGTCTCGACGGAGAGCAGCGCGACCCGGGTGGTGCCGGTGGCCAGGACCTCGAAGCTGCCGTCCGGCCGCTCCCGGATCTTCGCCGCGTCGGCGATGCAGCCGACCTGGTGGAAGGTGTGGACGGGGTCGGTGCCGAAGCCCTCCGCCGGACCGCGCTCGGCGGGTCCGTTCACGGCGTCGGGCATGCCGGTGCCGGTGCGGGCGGTCTCGTGGCCGTCGCGGATCGCGACCACCGCGAAGCGGCGGGGCTCGTCCTCGTCGGTCTTCAGGAGTTCGCGCATCATGGCGCGATATCGCTCCTCGAAGACGTTCAGCGGCAGCACGAGGCCGGGGAACAGCACCGCGTTCAGCGGGAACAGGGGCAGGCGAGCGGTGGTCACAGCGGTCAAGCGTAATGGCCGCGGGGCCGTCCCCGACCGGTCCGTCCCGACAACGGTGCCGCACAGGCCGCCCGCAGCCGGGTGTCGTGCCGCGCCGTGAGGAACCCGCCGAGCGGATCCTCGGCCACCGACGACCACGGGAACGACGCGGCGTGCGGGCCGATCCGCCGGAACTGTTCCAGTGCCTCCTCCCAGCGGCCCCGGGCGACCAGCACGAACGCCAGCAGGTTGCGGACGTCGGCGAGCCAGGGCCCGCCCGGCGCGTACCCGGCGGACAGCGCGATGCCCAGGTCCGCCGCCGCGTCGATCCGCGCCTCCTGCACCGAGGTGATCCGTGGGCCGGGCCCCTCGGCCAGCAGGGCGAAGGCGGCCCGCAGCGGCAGCGCCTGCACCAGCGAGCGGGGCAGCGCGTCCTCGGCGGCCCGCTCGGCGAAGTCGAAGCACTCGCGGTGCGAGCCGTACCAGGCGGCGGAGAGATACCGCAGCGCGGCGACGTGGCAGCCGTAGTGGTGCGAGGAGCGGCGTACCGCCTGCTCCCACAGCGCCTCGAACACGGTGTGTGTGGCGTGGGTGCCGCGCGCGTGGTCGAGGGCCAGGCGCCAGGGCACCGGGTCGCGCGGATCACCCTCCGCTGCCGCCGTGATCAGCGGGCCCACCTCGCGCAGCTGCTCGGCGCGGGCGGGCGACTCCCAGGCCCGGCGGACCGCGAGCTCCGCCTTGACCAGAGCCGCGTCCGGGTCGTGCGGGGCGTCGGCGAGCCAGGCGGTCAGCCAGTCGTCACGGCTGCGGGCGAAGGTGACGAGCCGTCCGAGGTAGCGGTCGCGGTTCTCCCACTCGGCGCGGTCCCGGGTGGTGGCGAGCAGCCCGGCGGCCGGGCCGTACTCGCCGAGGGCGGCGGCGACCAGCGCGGGGGAGAGCCGTTCGTCGGGCGCGTCGAGCAGCACCTCGTCGTCCGCGGGCAGCCCGGCGGACGTCTTCTGCGGGGGGCGTCGGGCCGTACCCGCGGCGCGGAGCAGAGCACGAAGGATTGGCATGGTGCAGACCATTGAAAAGCCCTGGTCGGGGCGGCGCCAGAGGCACGCTGTGAAGCTTTGGTGCCGAGTGAAGGGGTTGTATCGGATCGAGTCAAGAAGAAGTAAAGGAACGTATGGAATCTGGCTTGATGTAATCGATCGGGCCAAGGGTGTGCGGCCGCCCGGACGCAGCTCGGGCGGCTGTTCGACGGCGCTCTCCGGCCGGGCGGTCGTCGCACCGCCCGGCCGGAGATGGCCGGATCGCGTCAGCCGCGGCGCAGCAGCCGTGAGGCGCCCGTCGCGACGGTCGTGGCGAGTATCCAGCCCAGCAGGATGAGCACCGCCGAGGCCCACTGCCAGCCGCCCTCCATCCGCCAGTAGCCGTCCTGGCCCAGGTTGATCACCGGGATCAGCAGGTCCAGCGCGTACAGCGCCGGGTTCCAGTCCGGATGCTCGTCCTGCTTGATCGCCGTCGGCACCTGCTGCGCGAAGGCCAGCGTCCCCGCCGCCCACAGCAGCGCCATCCACAGCGCGGCCCGCCCCGGCCGGTAGCCGTACGCCACCGTCCAGTCCTGGAGGTAGCCCCAGAGCTTCGCGGCGAGCGGCAGCGTCTCGCGCCGCCGCCGCTGCTTGGCCAGCTGCACCTCCCGGGCGTCCGCGTCCTCCCCGCAGTTGCGCAGCACCGTGGCCAGCCGCTCGTACGGCTCCGGCACGTACTCCGGGGTCGCCGCCGCCACCCACTCCAGGCGCCGGGAGAGCGGGAAGTGCCCGTACGGGACGAGGTTCTCGTACGCGAACCCGCCCATCGCCAGCCCGCCGGGGCCCGGCCAGCTGGTCGACACGTCGATCAGCGTGACCACCCGCGCGCCGTTCAGCACGACCCGGCCCTCCTCCGGCCGCTCCGCGTTGAACCGCAGCTCCGGGGTGACGATCCGGCGCAGCGACAGCTCCTCGTGCCGTCCCAGCACGAACCGCGCCCGGTGCAGGTCGACCGCGTCGCCGAAGCGCCCGTCGTCCAGCCGCACCCCGCCCCGGCATTCGAGGATCTGCGAACGCGTGCCGCTCGCCGGGGTCGACGCCATGAGGATGCCGTACGGGGGAGTGGCGCCCTGGATGCCCGTGTCGACGCTCACCCACGCCTCGCTCATGTACAGCGTGCGCTCCACGGACAGCTGCGGGGCGTTCAGCGCGCGCCGCCCCTCGGTGCTCCGCAGCCGGCTGCCGCGCAGGCTCAGCGAACCGCCGACCTTCGCCCCGCGCAGACTCAGCTCGCCGCGCGCCTCGACCAGCTCCGCCTGGAGGTCCTGGGCGACCGAGAGCCCGTCCCCGGCCAGGGCGCGCCCGGTGCGGTCCGGACCGATCTCGATCTGGCTGATCAGCAGATCGGTGCCGATCTGGGCGTCGGTGAGCCGGATGCCGTACGGGACGCGGCAGCGCGGCAGATGCAGATCGCCCTCGGTGCGCAGCCGGGCCGCCTCCAGCCGTGGCATCGCGCAGCCGACGATCCGCAACGTCGTGAAGTGGCATTCCGGCAGCACCACCTCGCGCTCGAAGCGGCAGCCGGTCATCTCCACGTACGGCGCGACCCGGCCGCCCGCGAGGTCCAGCGTTCCGGTGATCCGCACGCCCCGCAGCTTCAGAGCCGCGACCCGGCCGGGTCGCGGCGGCGGACCCGAGAGCAGCAGCCGGGCGACGACACGCCCGTCCACGCTGCGCTCCGGTCCCCAGACCACCGGGGCGAACGGGTCGTCCTGCGCGGGATCGCGGACGCGCAGATCGTAGGTACTTCCGTTCCGGAAGCTCTGCCACATGCCCAGCTCGGCAGCGCTCAGACCGTCCGGAAAATCGCCATCGTGCGGCTCGGTCACGGGTGCCCCTTCCGCTCGGAGCTGTTCTTCCCTCTGAGTGACGTGGTGAAAGCTATTGGTCACCAGTGACATCCGGGGCATGTATCAGCCAGTGATACGGGCGCCCAGACGGCGCGGGCGGTCTGCGAGAATTGCGGTGTGATCTCTCGAATCGATCTGCGCGGCGACGTCCTCCCCGAGGGTGGAGCCCTGCGCGACCTGCTGCCCCGTGCCGAGTTCGACGTGGAAGCCGCCCTGGAGACGGTGCGGCCCATCTGCGAGGACGTACGTCATCGTGGCTCCGAGGCAGTGATCGAGTGGGGCGAGAAGTTCGACGGCGTGCGGATCGAGTCGGTCCGCGTCCCGGCCGAGGCGATCGCCGAGGCCGCCGAGCGGCTGGATCCCGCCGTTCGGGCCGCCCTGGAGGAGTCGATCCGCCGCGCCCGGCTCGTCCACGCCGAGCAGCGCCGCACCACCCACACCACCCAGGTCGTCCCCGGCGGCACCGTCACCGAGAAGTGGGTGCCGGTCGAGCGCGTCGGGCTCTACGTCCCGGGCGGGCGCTCCGTCTACCCCTCGTCCGTGGTCATGAACGTCGTCCCGGCCCAGGAGGCGGGCGTCGAGGGCATCGCCGTCGCCTCCCCGCCGCAGAAGGACTTCGGCGGCCTGCCGCACCCCACGATCCTCGCCGCCTGCGCCCTGCTCGGCGTCGACGAGGTGTACGCGGCCGGTGGCGCCCAGGCGATCGCGATGTTCGCGTACGGCACGGCCGACTGCCC
This sequence comes from Streptomyces sp. NPDC058195, assembly GCF_042883525.1. Lineage (NCBI taxonomy): Bacteria > Bacillati > Actinomycetota > Actinomycetes > Kitasatosporales > Streptomycetaceae > Streptomyces > Streptomyces sp. NPDC058195. The sequence goes on along the minus strand of NZ_JBHVVM010000015.1, from coordinate 36,269 downwards.
GCCGGTGAACCTGGTCACCGGCCCCGGCAACATCTTCGTCGCCGCCGCCAAGCGCCTCCTCAAGGGCCGCATCGGCATCGACGCGGAGGCGGGCCCCACCGAGATCGCGATCCTCGCGGACGCCACCGCCGACCCGGTGCACGTCGCCGCCGACCTGATCAGCCAGGCCGAGCACGACCCGATGGCCGCCGCCGTCCTGGTCACCGACTCGGAGGAGCTGGCCGCCGCCACCGAGGCCGAGCTGACGCCGCAGATCGCCGCGACCAAGCACGTCACCGACCGGATCGAGCCCGCGCTGGCCGGACGCCAGTCCGCGATCGTCCTGGTCGACGACCTGGAGGACGGCCTCAAGGTCGTCGACGCGTACGCCGCCGAGCACCTGGAGATCCAGACCGCCGACGCCGCCGCCGTCGCCGCCCGGGTCCGCAACGCCGGAGCGGTCTTCGTCGGCCCCTGGGCCCCGGTCTCGCTCGGCGACTACTGCGCGGGCTCCAACCACGTGCTGCCCACCGGTGGCTGCGCCTGTCACTCCTCGGGCCTGTCCGTGCAGTCCTTCCTGCGCGGCATCCACATCGTCGACTACTCGCGCGACGCGCTCGCCGAGGTCGCGCACCACGTCGTGACCCTCGCCGAGGCGGAGGACCTGCCCGCCCACGGCGCCGCGCTCAAGGCCAGGTTCGGCTGGAAGGTACCGCAGCAGTGACGCACGGCAGCACCACCCGCATCGACGACCTCCCGATCCGCGACGAGCTGCGCGGCAAGTCCCCGTACGGGGCGCCGCAGCTCGACGTTCCGGTGCGGCTGAACACCAACGAGAACCCCTATCCGCTGCCCGAGGCGCTGGTCGACCGGATCGCCGAGCGGGTGCGCGAGGCCGCCCGCGGCCTCAACCGCTACCCCGACCGGGACGCCGTCGAGCTCCGCACCGCACTGGCCCGCTACCTCACCCGCACCGCCGGGCACGAGGTCCGCCTCGCCAACGTCTGGGCCGCCAACGGCTCCAACGAAGTGCTCCAGCAGCTGCTGCAGACCTTCGGCGGGCCCGGCCGCACCGCCATCGGTTTCGAGCCCTCCTACTCCATGCACGCCCTCATCGCCCGCTCCACGGGCACCGGCTGGATCTCCGGCCCGCGCCATGAGGACTTCACCATCGACGTGGAGGCCGCCCGCGCGGTCATCGCCGAACACCGGCCCGATGTCGTTTTCATCACCTCCCCCAACAACCCCACCGGCACCGCCGTCGACGCCGCGACCGTCCTCGCGCTGTACGACGCCGCCCAGGCGGCCGGGCCGTCGATGGTCGTCGTCGACGAGGCGTACGGGGAGTTCAGCCACCACGCCTCGCTGCTCCCGCTGATCGAGGGCCGTCCGCACCTGGTGCTCTCGCGCACCATGTCGAAGGCGTTCGGTGCCGCCGGGCTGCGCCTGGGCTACCTCGCCGCCGACCCGGCCGTCGTGGACGCCGTGCAGCTGGTGCGGCTGCCGTACCACCTCTCCTCGGTCACCCAGGCCACCGCGCTCGCCGCCCTGGAGCACACCGATACGCTTCTCGGATACGTCGCGCAGCTCAAGAGCGAGCGGGACCGGATCGTCACCGAACTGCGCACCCTCGGCTACGACGTGACCGACTCGGACGCCAACTTCGTCCAGTTCGGCCGCTTCGCCGACAGCCACACCGCCTGGCAGCGCATCCTCGACCGGGGCGTCCTGGTCCGGGACAACGGCGTACCGGGATGGCTGCGGGTCTCCGCGGGCACCCCGGCGGAGAACGACGCGTTCCTCGATGCGGTACGCGAACTCAAGAAGGAGCTGGACGCATGACCCGCGTAGGCCGGGTGGAACGCACCACCAAGGAAACCTCGGTGCTCGTCGAGATAGACCTCGACGGCACCGGAGAGGTCGACGTGTCGACCGGAATCGGTTTCTACGACCACATGCTCGACCAGCTCGGCCGCCACGGGCTCTTCGATCTCAGGGTCAAGACCGACGGCGACCTGCACATCGACACGCACCACACCATCGAGGACACCGCCCTCGCGCTCGGCGCCGCGTTCAAGCAGGCCCTCGGCGACAAGACCGGCATCTACCGCTTCGGCAACTGCACGGTCCCGCTGGACGAGTCGCTGGCCCAGGTCACCGTCGACCTCTCCGGCCGCCCCTACCTGGTGCACACCGAGCCGGAGAACATGGCGCCGATGATCGGCTCCTACGACACGACGATGACCCGGCACATCCTTGAGTCCTTCGTCGCCCAGGCGCAGATCGCCCTGCACGTCCACGTGCCGTACGGGCGCAACGCCCACCACATCGTGGAGTGCCAGTTCAAGGCGCTCGCCCGCGCCCTGCGCTACGCCTGCGAGCACGACCCGCGCGCCGCCGGGATCGTCCCGTCCACGAAGGGCGCGCTGTGACCGGCCTCAACACCATCCTGATCGTTCTCGGCCTCTTCCTGGCCGGCGGTGTCTACTCCTTCTCCAAGCAGAAGATGCCCAAGGGCGTCATCGTGCTGCTCTCCCTCGCGTCCGTGATGTGCCTGCTCGCGGGCATCCTCCGGATCCAGGGACTCTGGGACTGAGGGCGGCCGATGAGTGAGCAGAAGAAGGTCGTCGTCTTCGACTACGGCTTCGGCAACGTGCGTTCCGCCGAGCGGGCGCTGGCCCACGTCGGCGCCGACGTGGAGATCACCCGCGACTTCGACCGGGCGATGAACGCCGACGGGCTGCTGGTGCCCGGCGTCGGCGCGTTCTCCGCCTGCATGGAAGGGCTGAGGAAGGCCCGCGGCGAGTGGATCATCGGCCGCAGGCTCTCCGGAGGCCGCCCCGTCATGGGCATCTGCGTCGGTATGCAGATCCTCTTCGAGCGCGGCATCGAGCACGGCGTGGAGACGGAGGGGCTGGACGAATGGCCCGGGACCGTCAGCCCGCTCCAGGCCCCGGTCGTCCCGCACATGGGCTGGAACACCGTACGGGCCCCGGAGGACTCCCAGCTCTTCGCCGGGCTCGACGCCGGCACCCGGTTCTACTTCGTCCACTCCTACGCGGTGCACGAATGGAGCCTGGAGGTCACCAACGCCAAGATCCGCGCCCCCCGGGTCACCTGGGCCACCCACGGTGAGCCGTTCGTCGCCGCCGTGGAGAACGGCGCCCTGTGGGCCACCCAGTTCCACCCCGAGAAGTCCGGCGACGCCGGCGCCCAGCTGCTGACCAACTGGATCGAGACGCTGTAATGCCGAAGCTTGAACTGCTCCCCGCCGTCGATGTCCGCGACGGCCAGGCCGTCCGTCTCGTCCACGGCGAGTCCGGCTCCGAGACGTCCTACGGCTCCCCGCTGGAGGCCGCCCTCGCCTGGCAGCGCTCCGGCGCCGAGTGGCTGCACCTGGTCGACCTGGACGCCGCCTTCGGTACCGGGGACAACCGCGCGCTGATCGCCGAGGTGGCCGCCGCCATGGACATCAAGGTCGAGCTCTCCGGCGGCATCCGGGACGACGCCTCGCTCGCCGCCGCCCTGGCCACCGGCTGCCGCCGGGTCAACCTCGGCACCGCAGCCCTGGAGACCCCCGAGTGGGTCGCCAAGGTCATCGCCGAGCACGGCGACAAGATCGCCGTCGGCCTCGACGTCCGCGGCACCACGCTGCGCGGGCGCGGCTGGACCCGTGACGGCGGAGACCTCTACGAGACGCTGGCCCGGCTCGACTCCGAGGGCTGCGCCCGCTACGTCGTCACCGACATCGCCAAGGACGGCACGCTCCAGGGCCCCAACCTGGAGCTCCTGAAGAACGTCTGCGCCGCCACCGACAAGCCCGTCGTGGCCTCCGGCGGCGTCTCCTCGCTGGACGACCTGCGGGCCATCGCCGCGCTCGTCCCGGCCGGCGTCGAGGGCGCGATCGTCGGCAAGGCGCTGTACGCCGAGGCGTTCACCCTCGAAGAGGCGCTCCGGGCGGTGTCCGGATGAGCGACGCGGTCCGGCGGGTCTCCTCCGGCGCGCCCTGGGAGGAGAAGTTCGGCTACTCCCGTGCCGTGGAGCTGCCGAACGGGCTGGTCCTGGTGGCCGGCTGCACCTCCGTGGAGAACGGGCAGATCGCCGCGGGCGGCCCGTACGAGCAGACCCTGGCCTCCTTCAAGGTCGCCCTCGGCGCGCTGGAACAGCTCGGCCTGGGCCGTGAGGACGTCGTCCGCACCCGGATGTACGTCACGCACGTCAGGGACACGGACGAGGTCGGCCGGGCCCACAAGGAGATCTTCGGCGAGGTCCGCCCGGTCGCGACGATGGTCGTCGTCGCCGGTCTGGTGGACCCGAGCCTGGTCGTCGAGGCCGAGGTCGAGGCGTACCGGGGAGGGGCCCGATGAGCCTCGCGGTCCGTGTGATCCCCTGCCTGGACGTCGACAACGGCCGGGTCGTCAAGGGCGTCAACTTCCAGAACCTGCGCGACGCGGGCGACCCCGTCGAGATGGCCAAGCTGTACGACGCCGAGGGCGCCGACGAGCTGACCTTCCTGGACATCACCGCCTCCAGCGGCGACCGGGAGACCACCTACGACGTGGTGCGCCGCACCGCCGAGCAGGTCTTCATCCCGCTCACGGTCGGCGGCGGCGTCCGTACCGCCGACGACGTGGACAGGCTGCTGCGGGCCGGTGCGGACAAGGTCGGCGTCAACACCGCCGCCATCGCCCGCCCCGAGCTGATCCGGGAGATCGCCGAGCGTTTCGGCCGCCAGGTCCTGGTGCTCTCGGTGGACGCCCGGCGCACCCCCGAAGGCACCTTCGAGGTCACCACGCACGGCGGCCGCAAGGGCACCGGCATCGACGCGGTGGAGTGGGCGCACCGCGCCGCCGAGCTGGGCGCGGGCGAGATCCTGCTCAACTCGATGGACGCGGACGGCACCAAGGACGGCTACGACACCGAGATGATCGCGGCGGTTCGCCGCCATGTGACCGTCCCCGTCATCGCCTCCGGCGGCGCCGGACGGCTCGCCGACTTCGCGCCCGCCGTCGCGGCGGGGGCCGACGCGGTGCTCGCCGCCTCCGTCTTCCACTTCGGCGATCTGCGGATCGGCGAGGTCAAGGACGCGCTCAGGGAGGCCGGCCACCCGGTCCGCTGAGCGGAGCCGTACGTACGAGCCCGTCGCCGGGCGGAGCCGAGGAGTCGGCCCCGCCCGGCGACGGGCTTTCCGCTGCCGTCCCCGCCCCGAGTTCCACAGCTTTTATTGCGCAATAAAGATTGCGCAAGTTTTCTTTCCTATCTAGGGTGAGGCCATGGCACGCAACGAATCGCGCCGGGTCTCGGACCTGGAAACCCTGAAGGCGTTCGGGCATCCGCTGAGGATGCGGCTCTACCGGGCGCTCTACATCGCCCGCAAGGCCACCGCCTCCCAGCTGGCCGACCAGGTCGACGAGGCGGTCTCCCTCGTCAGTTACCACCTGCGCAAGCTCGCCGACCACGGCCTGATCGAGGAGGCCGGGCAGCAGGGCAAGGACGGCCGCGAACGCTGGTGGCAGCCCGCCTCGAAGGGGCTCAACTTCCACGAGGAGGACTTCCACGACGCCCCCGAGAAGGCCGCCACCCACGCCGCCGTCGGCCGCCTCTCCTTCGACCAGCACGTCGAGCTGTACCGCCGCTACCTCGACTCGGCCCCCAGCTGGCCGCTCGCGTGGCGCAGTGCCGCCTCCAGCTCCGAGTACCTGGCCCGCCTGACGGTCGAGGAGCTCGCCGCCCTCAGCCGCGAGATGCACCAGCTCATCGACCGGTACGAGGAGAACGCCCGTGCCCGCGAGCAGGCGGGGGACACCGAAGGCCGCGAGAACGTCGCCCTGCACGTGTACGCGTTCCCGTTCCGCCCCTGACCCGCCGCCCCGGGAGGCCGACCCCATGAGCACCATCGACACCGCCGTACCCATACCCGCACCCGCACCCGCACCGGTGACCGAACGCCCCGCCCACCGCGACGGCAACGTCCTGCGCTGGCTCGGTGCCTACACCGCCTCGATGATCGGCGACAGCGTCTACTACATGGCGCTCGCCTGGACCGCCGCCCGCGCCGGCAGCGACGCCACGACCGGGCTCGTCCTCGCCGTCGGCTCGTTACCCCGGGCCGTGCTGATGCTCGGCGGGGGAGTGCTCACCGACCGGATCGGGCCGCGCCGCGTCGTCATCGGCAGCGACACCGTCCGCTGCCTGGCCGTCCTCGCCCTGGCCGCCGCCCTGCTGCTCACCGCGCCCGCCCTGTGGATGCTGATCACCGTCGCCCTGGTCTTCGGCGTGGTCGACGCCCTCTTCCTCCCCGCTGTCGGAGCCCTCCCGCCCCGGGTCACCGCCCCCGGGCAGCTGGGCCGCGTCCAGGGCATGCGGGGCCTGGCCATCCGGGCCGCCAGCGTCGTCGGAGCCCCGCTCGGGGGCGCCGCGGTGGCCCTCGGCGGCCCGGCGTCCGCCTTCGCCGCGGCCGGAGTGCTCTTCGCGGTGTCGCTGCCGCTGCTGATGTCGCTGCGGCTGCGCCCGCTGCCCGGCCGTGAGGACGCCGCACCCTCCGGGACCGCCTGGCGCGACCTGGTCGACGGGCTGCGTCACATCCGCCGCCACCCGCTGCTCGGACCGCTGATGCTCGTCGTCGCCGTCAGCGAGCTGGGCTTCGCCGGCCCGCTCAACCTCGGCCTCGTCCTGCTCGCCGAGGAGCGCCACTGGGGCGCCTCCGGCATGGGCTGGATCATCGCCGCGTTCGGCGTCGGCGCCGGTGCCACGGCGCTGCTGCTCGCGGTACGCGGCCGGGTGCCCCGCGCCGGACTGGTGATGTGCCTGACGGTGCTGGTCGGCGCGGTCGCCATCGGCGCCCTGGCCCAGCTGCCCTCGGTGGCCCTCGCCGCCGCGGCGGCGGTCTGCGTCGGCCTCTTCGCGGGCCTCGGCGGCTCACTGTGCGGCGCCCTGATCCAGACCGTCACCGAACCCGCCTACCTCGGCCGGGTGACCTCGGTCTCGACGCTCTTCACCCACGCCCTTGCCCCGCTCAGCTACCCGGTCACCGGCGCGGCCGTCGCCCTCTGGGGGACCGGCCCGGTCTTCGCCGCCAGCGCCGCGCTCTGCGCGGCCGGGGCGCTGACCGGCCTGGCCTTCACCCGGCTGCGCCGCGCGGAGCTCCCCGGCTGAGCACAGGTCACATCCCCAGCTCAGCCGTGTGCAGCCGGTCCACCGCCTCCTTGTCGCCCTCCAGGCCCACCGTCGCCGCCGACTGCCGGCCGAACGCGAAGAGCAGCAGCTCGCCCGGCTCGCCGGTCACCGTCACCACCGGGGCGCCCTTGTGCGCCACCACCGTCCGGCCGTCCGGGCGGCGCAGCACCAGCCCCACCGGGGACTTGCGCCCCAGCAGCCGCGCCGTCCGCTCGGTCCGCGACCAGAGCAGATCGGCGAAGACCGGGTCCAGCTCACGCCGCGACCAGTCCGGCTGGGCCCGGCGCACGTCCTCCGTATGGATGTAGAACTCCACGGTGTTGGCGGCCTCGTCGACCTGCTTCACCGCGTACGGGGAGAACCTCGGCGGCCCCGTACGGATCAGCTGGATCAGTTCCTCGTACGGCTTCGCGGCGAACTCCGCCTGCACGCGTTCGAGCCGGTTCCTCAGCACCCCCACCAGGAGCCCGCCCGCGGCGTCGGGCCGCCGTTCCCGGACCACCACATGGGCCGCCAGGTCCCGGGCCGTCCAGCCGCTGCACAGGGTCGGGGCCTCCGGGCCGACGGCCTCCAACAGGTCGGCGAGCAGAAGTCGTTCGCGCTTCGCATGGGTCGACATGGTCGCCAGCGTACGGCCGCCGCACCCGGTCCGCCCAGTGGACACCGCACCGGACGGGCGCCGCGGCCACGGCACAATGGCCTCATGAGCAGCGCGCCCACTCCCAGCACCCCGCCGCCGTCCGGCAGCCTCGACCCGGCCGTCGCCGCCCGCCTCAAGCGCGGGGCCGACGGACTCTTCCCGGCCATCGCCCAGCAGTACGACACCGGCGAGGTGCTGATGCTCGGCTGGATGGACGACGAGGCCCTGCACCGCACCCTCACCACCGGCCGCTGCACCTACTGGTCCCGCAGCCGCCAGGAGTACTGGGTCAAGGGCGACACCTCCGGCCACACCCAGGAGGTCAAGTCGGTCGCCCTGGACTGCGACGCCGACACCGTCCTGGTCAAGGTCGACCAGACGGGTGCGGCCTGCCACACCGGGGACCGCACCTGCTTCGACGCCGACGTCCTCCCGCTCGGACAGTAGGGACGGCCGCCATGGATCTCGAAACCTTCCGCAAGCTTGCCGTCGACCGGCGCGTCATCCCCGTCAGCCGCAGGCTCCTGGCGGACGGCGACACTCCGGTGGGCCTCTACCGCAAGCTCGCGGGTGAGCGCAGCGGCACCTTCCTCCTGGAGTCGGCGGAGAACGGCCGCACCTGGTCGCGCTACTCCTTCGTCGGGGTGCGCAGCGCCGCCACCCTCACCGTGCGCGACGGACAGGCCCACTGGCTCGGCGTCCCGCCGGTCGGCGTCCCCCTCGACGGCGACCCGCTGGAGGCCCTGCGCGCCACCGTCGAGATCCTGCACACCCCGCGTGACCTGCTCGCCGACGACGCACTGCCCCCGTTCACCGGCGGCATGGTCGGCTACCTCGGCTACGACGTCGTGCGCCACCTGGAGAAGATCGGCGACAGCACCGAGGACGACCTCGGCCTCCCCGAGCTGACCATGCTGCTCACCTCGGACCTGGCCGTCCTCGACCACCGGGACAGCACCGTCCTGCTGATCGCCAACGCGATCAACCACAACGACCTCGCCACCGGTGTCGACGAGGCGTACGCGGACGCCGTGGCCCGCCTCGACGCCATGGAGCGCGACCTCTCCCGCCCGGTCGAGAACACTCCCGCCGCCCTCCCGGAGTCCGCGCTGCCGCCGTATGCCGCGCGCTGGGGCGGGCAGGCGTACCAGGACGCCGTCGAGGACGTGAAGGAACGGATCCGGGCCGGTGAGGCCTTCCAGGTCGTCCCCTCCCAGCGCTTCGAAACCCCGTGCACCGCGAGCGCGCTGGACGTCTACCGGGTGCTGCGCGCCACCAATCCGTCGCCGTACATGTACCTCCTCCGGTTCGACGGTTTCGACGTCGCGGGCTCCAGCCCCGAGGCCCTGGTCAAGGTCGAGGACGGGCGGGCCATGGTCCACCCGATCGCCGGTACCCGGCACCGCGGCGCCACCCCGCAGGAGGACCAGGCGCTCGCCGAGGAACTCCTCGCCGACCCGAAGGAGCGCGCCGAGCACCTGATGCTCGTCGACCTCGGCCGCAACGACCTGGGGCGGGTCTGCGCACCGGGCACCGTCGAGGTCGTCGACTTCATGTCGATCGAGCGGTACTCGCACGTGATGCACATCGTCTCCACCGTCACCGGCCGCGTCGCCGAGGGCCGCACCGCCTTCGACGTCCTCACCGCCTGCTTCCCCGCGGGCACCCTCTCCGGCGCCCCCAAACCGCGCGCGATGCAGATCATCGAGGAGCTGGAGCCGACCCGCCGCGGGCTGTACGGCGGCTGCGTCGGCTATCTCGACTTCGCCGGGGACTCCGACACCGCCATCGCCATCCGCACCGCCCTGCTCCGTGACGGCACGGCGTACGTCCAGGCCGGGGCGGGGATCGTCGCCGACTCCGACCCGGTCGCCGAGGACACCGAGTGCCGCAACAAGGCCGCCGCGGTGCTCCGCGCGGTGCATACGGCCAACCGGCTCCGCGGCGTGTGAGGCGGTAGGGGATAGTGGAGTACGTGAGCGCTGTCCCCGTACCCCAGCCCCGTGCCCGAGCCGTTGCCGCCCCCGACGCCCCGGGGAGCCGCCGCAGCCTGGCCTCCGGCCTGCTCCTCGGGGCGGCCGGTGCCACGGTCGTCCTGCTCGCCTCCGGCCAGACCTGGGCCAGGGGCGAGGCGGCCGTCGGCGGCGGCACACTGCCGCTGAGCGCCGACGGCCAGGACGTCACCGGGGTTCCGGCCGCGCTGGCGATCGTCGCCCTGGCCGCCCTGGTCGCTGTCTTCGCCGTCCGCGGAGCCTCCCGGACGGTCGTCGCCGCGCTCCTGGCCCTCAGCGGCCTCGGTGCCGGACTGAGCGCCTGCCTGGGTGCCTCCGACAGCGCGGCGCTCGACGAGAAGGCCGCCGGCACGACCGGTGACACCTCCGCGACCATCGACGCGCTCGCCCATACCGCCTGGCCCTACGTCACCGCCGCGGGCGGTCTGCTGATCCTGCTCGCCGGGCTGCTCGCCCTGCGGTACGGCAAGCTCTGGCCCACCATGTCGGGACGGTACGAGCGGGACGGCACCCCCCGCCCCCGCAAGGCGGCGCGCGCCATGGACCCGGACCGGCCCGAGGACCTCTGGAAGGCCCTGGACCGCGGCGAGGACCCGACGCGCTAGCTCACCCCGAGATCACGTCCTCCCCGTTCGTACGGGACAATGGGGCCGAGCTTTCAGCACAGCGGCACCAGCATCGCGTACAGCAGCTTTGCCTACAGCGAAACCAACAGCGCAACATCAACAAGGAGCAACTCATGGCGGGCAGCAGCCACGGACACACCCCGGCCGCCTGGACCGGTGTCCTCATCTCCTTCGTCGGCTTCTGCGTCGCGGGCGTCTTCATGGTCGCGGCCAGCCCCGTCGGCTTCTGGGCCGGTATCGGCGTCATCCTCCTGGGCGGGGTCGTCGGTCTCGCGATGAAGGCCGCGGGCCTCGGCATGCCGAAGGAGTCGGCCGAGATGGCCGCCGCGCGGGCCCGCGCCGGACAGGCGCAGGTCTCCTCCTGACGCCGCACGGCACCCGTACGCACGCGAGGCGCGGCCCGGACCACCGGGCTGCGCCTCGCCGCGTCAGCGGGGACAATCACCGGGTGGACGCATCGACCGACCCCGCCGTCACCCCGGAGCGGACCCAGGCCCAGGCCGCCGGGCCCGTGCCCGGCCCGCCGTATCCGCCGTTCCTCCCCCCGGCCCCCGTACCCGCCTCGCGCATCCGGCGGCTGGCCACTCCGGTGGGTGTACTGGCCGTCGTCGTCGGCGCCTTCGCCTACGTCGGTGCCGTGGACCCCAACGAGTCCGGGCACTACCCGCTCTGCCCGCTGCTGCGGTTCACCGGGATCTACTGCCCGGGGTGCGGCGGACTGCGCAGCGCCCACGCGGTGGCGCACGGCGACCTCGCCGCCGCCCTCGGCTCCAACGCGCTCGCCGTCGTCGGGTACGCGGCCTTCGCCGTCCTCTGGACGCTCTGGACGGTCCGGGCCGCCCGCGGCACCCGCATGAGCCTCGCGGTGAGGCCCGCCGTCTGGTGGGGCATCGGTGCCGTGGTGCTGGTCTTCTCCGTGGTGCGTAATCTGCCGTTCGGATCCACTCTGGCCCCTTGAATGCCCAGGTAGTGGGACATTCGGCAAATCAGGTTCGGGTCGGCGGTCTTCTGCGGATAGCATGGACAAGGCTGATCCTGTTCCCTCATCACCGTCCGGAAGGGGGCCGCTCGCGTGAGTGTGCTCGACGAGATCATCGACGGCGTACGCGCCGACCTCGCAGAGCGGCAGGCGCGTGTCAGCCTCGACGAGCTGAAGGAACGCGCCGCGCGCGCCCCGCAGGCCAGGGACGGGGTCGCCGCGCTGCGCGGCGAGGGCGTCAACGTCATCTGTGAGGTCAAGCGGTCCAGCCCCTCCAAGGGCGCGCTGGCCGCGATCGCCGACCCGGCGGGACTCGCCGCGGACTACGAGGCGGGCGGCGCGTCCGTCATCTCGGTCCTCACCGAGCAGCGCCGTTTCGGCGGTTCGCTCGCCGACCTGGAGGCCGTCCGCGCCAAGGTCGACATCCCGATCCTCCGCAAGGACTTCATCGTCACGTCGTACCAGCTCTGGGAGGCCCGCGCCTATGGCGCCGACCTGGCCCTGCTGATCGTCGCGGCCCTGGACCAGGAGGCCCTGGTCTCGCTGATCGAGCGCGCTGAGTCCATCGGCCTGACGCCGCTGGTCGAGGTCCACGACGAGGACGAGGCGGAGCGCGCCGTGGCCGCCGGGGCGAAGATCGTCGGTGTCAACGCCCGCAACCTGAAGGACCTCAAGGTCGACCGCTCCACCTTCGACCGGGTCGCCCCCGAGATCCCCGACCACATCGTCAAGGTCGCCGAGTCGGGTGTCCGCGGTCCGCACGACCTGATCGCCTACGCCAACGCGGGCGCCGACGCGGTGCTCGTGGGTGAGTCCCTGGTCACCGGACGTGACCCGCGCGTCGCCGTCGCCGACCTCGTGGCCGCCGGGGCCCACCCCGCCCTCCGGCACGGACGGGGCTGACCTGCCCGTGTCCGCCGTCCGCCCCACGTCCCGCCCCCGGCAGGGCCTGCGCCCCACCGCCGCGACGGCCCGGGTTCCGCACGCCCCGCTGGCGCGTGGCTGCCGTCCCCGCGGCTGCCGGGCTCCCGCCCGCCGCGTGCACGGCCGTCGGGTGCGGTACGTGATCGGTGACGAACCCGGACAGGTCAACGGCATGCGATGGCGCACGGGGTCCGCGCCCAGCTGACCCCGGCCGACGTACCGAAACGCTCCCGTCTCGTACGTACGACCGCACCGCCCGCCCTTCCCGGCCGGGTGGCGCTCCGCTCATGGCGCACACGGTCAACTCACCCATCGCGATGTCGAGGAGCAAGGTCGGATGTCATCTGACTTCTTCATTCCGGACCCCGAAGGTCTGATCCCCAGCGCCGAGGGCTACTTCGGAGCGTTCGGCGGCAAGTTCATCCCGGAGGCGCTGGTCGCCGCCGTGGACGAGGTCGCCGCCGAGTACGACAAGGCGAAGGCGGACCCCGCCTTCGCCGCCGAGCTCAACGACCTCATGGTCAACTACACGGGCCGGCCCAGCGCGCTGACCGAGGTGCCGCGCTTCGCGGAGCACGCGGGCGGCGCCCGGGTCTTCCTCAAGCGTGAGGATCTCAACCACACTGGCTCGCACAAGATCAACAACGTGCTGGGGCAGGCTCTGCTCACCCGGCGGATGGGCAAGACGCGGGTCATCGCCGAGACCGGCGCGGGCCAGCACGGCGTCGCCACCGCCACCGCCTGCGCGCTCTTCGGCCTGGACTGCACCATCTACATGGGCGAGATCGACACCGAGCGGCAGGCGCTGAACGTGGCGCGGATGCGGATCCTCGGCGCCGAGGTCATCGCCGTGAAGTCCGGCTCCCGGACCCTGAAGGACGCCATCAACGAGGCGTTCCGCGACTGGGTCGCCAACGTGGACAGCACGCACTACCTCTTCGGCACGGTCGCCGGACCGCACCCCTTCCCGGCCATGGTGCGCGACTTCCACCGGGTCATCGGCGTCGAGGCCCGCCGCCAGATCCTGGAGCGGGCAGGACGGCTGCCGGACGCCGCCGTGGCGTGTGTCGGCGGCGGCTCCAACGCCATCGGCCTCTTCCACGCCTTCATCCCGGACGCCCGCGTCCGGCTGATCGGCTGCGAGCCCGCCGGACACGGCGTGGAGAGCGGCGAGCACGCGGCGACGCTGACCGCGGGCGAGCCCGGCATCCTGCACGGCTCGCGCAGCTACGTCCTCCAGGACGAAGAGGGCCAGATCACCGAGCCGTACTCCATCTCGGCCGGTCTCGACTACCCGGGCATCGGCCCGGAGCACGCGTATCTCAAGGACATCGGCCGCGGCGAGTACCGCGCGGTCACCGACGAGGCCGCCATGCAGGCACTCCGCCTCCTCTCCCGCACGGAGGGGATCATCCCGGCCATCGAGAGCGCCCACGCGCTGGCCGGGGCCCTGGAGGTCGGCAAGGAGCTCGGCAAGGACGGACTGATCGTGGTCAACCTGTCCGGCCGCGGCGACAAGGACATGGACACCGCGGCCCGCTACTTCGGGCTGTACGACGGGGCGGAGGACGGCAAGTGAGCGGCAACGTGGAGCTGTTGGAAACCACCCTGGCACGGACGAAGGAGGAGGGCCGGGCCGCGCTCGTCGCCTACCTCCCGGCCGGGTTCCCGACCGTCGACGGCGGGATCGAGGCCGTGAAGGCGGCCGTCGCGGGCGGCGCCGACATCATCGAGGTGGGCCTGCCGCACAGCGACCCGGTGCTCGACGGACCGGTCATCCAGACCGCCGACGACATCGCCCTGCGCGGCGGCGTGAAGATCGCCGACGTGCTGCGCACCGTCCGGGAGGCGCACCAGGCGACCGGCGTCCCGATCCTCGTCATGACGTACTGGAACCCGATCGACCGGTACGGCGTCGAGCGCTTCACCGCCGAGCTCGCCGAGGCGGGCGGCGCCGGGTGCATCCTGCCCGACCTGCCCGTCCAGGAGTCCGCCCTGTGGCGGGAACACGCCGCCAAGCACAGGCTCGCGACCGTCTTCGTCGTCGCGCCGAGCAGCAAGGACGAGCGCCTCGCCACCATCACCGCGGCCGGCTCCGGCTTCGTCTACGCGGCCTCGCTGATGGGCGTCACCGGCACCCGTGAGTCGGTCGGCGACCAGGCCCAGGACCTGGTGCGGCGCACCCGCGCCACCACGGACCTGCCGGTCTGCGTCGGTCTGGGCGTCTCGAACGCCCGGCAGGCCGCCGAGGTCGCGGGCTTCGCCGACGGGGTGATCGTCGGCTCCGCCTTCGTCAAGGCGATGCTGGACGCCCCCGACGAGACGGCCGGTCTGGCCGCCGTCCGCTCCCTGGCGGGCGAACTCGCCGAGGGCGTTCGAAAGCGCTGATCGGAGTATCACCCGAACGGGTGGACCTGGACCGGGGAGGCACGCGTGTGCCTCCCCGGTTCGTTGCTGCGGTTGTGAGCGAGAAGAACGAACAGGGAAAGAGAGCCGCGCGCGACCGGCTCGCACAGCAGCGTGAACAGCAGCGGGCGAGCGAGCGCCGCAGGCGCACGCTGATCGTCTCCAGCGCCGTGGTGGGCGTGCTGGCGCTGGCCGCCGTCGTCGGTGTGATCGCCGCGAACTCCGGCGGCAAGAACAGCAAGGGCGAGGCGGCGGGCCCCGCCGTCGCCCCGTCCGGCGCGAGCGGGAAGGACAGCCTGGCCATCCCGGTCGGCGCGGACGACGCCCCGTCCACGCTCACCATCTGGGAGGATTTCCGCTGCCCGGTCTGCGCCCAGTTCGAGAACGCGTTCCGTGACTCCATCCACGAGATGGAGAAGGCCGGGCAGCTCAAGGTCGAGTACCACCTCGCCACGATCATCGACGGCAACCTCGGCGGCAGCGGCTCGCTGCGCGCCGCCAACGCCGCGGCCTGCGCCCAGGACGCCGGGAAGTTCTCCGCGTACCACGACGTGCTCTACCGCAACCAGCCGCAGGAGACCGACGACGCCTTCGGTGACAACGCCAAGCTGATCCAGCTCTCGGAGAAGGTCCCCGGTCTCGACACGTCCACGTTCCGTGGCTGTGTGGAGGACGGCACGCACGACGCCTGGGTCAAGAAGTCCAATACGGCGTTCCAGAACGGCGGGTTCCAGGGCACGCCCACCGCGCTGCTCAACGGGGAGACGATCTTCCCGAAGAAGGGCAACGAGGCGATCACCGTGGCGAACCTGAAGAAGTGGGTGGCAGAAGCCAACAAGGGCAAGAAACCGGGCACAGCCACCCCTGCCCCGCCAGGTTCCTGACCGGCCACCGGGCAGTGCCCGGAAGGGAATTCGATGCCCGGCCCGTTACCCATACGTTGCCGGGTGGGTTGCCTCAGCCCCCACCCGGCAAGGTAGCGTCGACTCTGCCATGGAACTTGCCTACATTCCCAGCCCGTCGACCGGCGTGATCAATCTCGGCCCGATCCCGCTCCGCGGCTACGCGTTCTGCATCATCATCGGCGTCTTCGTCGCTGTCTGGTTCGGCAACAAGCGCTGGGTCGCCCGGGGCGGCAGAGCCGGTACCGTCGCCGACATCGCCGTCTGGGCGGTGCCCTTCGGCCTCGTCGGAGGCCGCCTCTACCATGTCATCACCGACTACCAGCTGTACTTCAGCGAAGGACAGAACTGGGTCGACGCCTTCAAGATCTGGCAGGGCGGCCTCGGCATCTGGGGTGCGATCGCGCTCGGTGCCGTCGGTGCCTGGATCGGCTGCCGTCGCCGCGGTATCCCGCTGCCCGCCTGGGCCGACGCGCTGGCCCCCGGGATCGCCCTGGCCCAGGCCTGCGGCCGCTGGGGCAACTGGTTCAACCAGGAGCTGTACGGCAAGGCGACCGACCTGCCCTGGGCGCTGGAGATCAGCGAGGGCCCCAACCGGCTCGCCGGTACGTACCACCCGACGTTCCTGTACGAGTCGCTGTGGTGCGTCGGTGTCGCCGTGCTGGTGATCTGGGCGGACCGCCGCTTCAAGCTCGGACACGGCCGGGCCTTCGCCCTGTACGTCGCGGCGTACTGCGCGGGGCGGGCCTGGACCGAGTACCTGCGGGTCGACGAGGCCCACCACGTCCTGGGCCTGCGCCTGAACGTGTGGACCGCGCTGATCGTGTTCGTGCTGGCCGTGGTCTACATCGTGATCTCGGCGAAGGTACGGCCGGGACGCGAGGAGATCGTGGAGCCGGGCGCCGCCGGGGAAGTGGCCGCCGAGTCCGCGGGCGACGCCTCCGAGGACGCCCCGGCCGCCGGGGCCAAGGGCACGGACGAGGACGGGCCCGAGGACGCGACCGCGAAGAAGGACGCGGCGGCCAAGGACACGGACGGGAAGAGCGGCGCCGCCGACAAGGACACCGAAGCCGAGGCCGACGCGGGTGACACGCCCGAGGACGGGACCGGGGCGCCGGAGAAGCTGAAGAAGAAGGACACCGCGGAAGCGGCCAAGAACGGCTGAGCCGTAGCGAACCCGTGCGTGGGGCCCCGGACCGAACGGTCCGGGCCCCACGCGTCTCCCGCTCAGCCCGCCAGCGCCAGCGTCCGGCGGGCCGAGGCCACCACCGCCGCGTCGACGAACCGCCCGTCCGGCAGTGCCAGCGCGCCCCCGTCCGCCTCCGCGGCCGCCACGATCTCCTGCGCCGCCTCGATCTCCCGCGGCGTGGGGCGGAAGGCCCGCTCGATCACCGAGAGCTGCCGGGGATGGATCGCCGCCCGCCCCAGGAAGCCCAGCGACCGGCCGTGCGCACAGGACGCCCACAGCCCGTCCAGGTCCCGGACGTCCGGGAACACGGACTGGGCGGGCGGGGACAGCCCGGCCGCGCGGGCGGCGACCACCACCCGGCTGCGCGACCAGTCCAGACCGGAGTCGTGCCGTACCCCCAGATCGGCGCGGAGGTCGGCCTCGCCGAGCGCGAGGGCATGGACCTGGGGGTGGGCGGCGGCGACCGAGTAGGCGTGCTCGATACCGAGCGCCGACTCCAGCAGCGGGCAGAGCGCGACCCCGGGCGCCACGGCCGCGATGTGGTGGACGGACGCCGCGTGCGTGATCTTGGGCAGCCGGAGCCCGGCGAGCCCCGGCAGCCCGGCCAGCGCGAGGACGTCCGTCTCGGTGTGGACGCGGACGTGGACCGGCACGGCGTGCTCGCCGGCCGGATCGGAGAGCAGTTCGACGGTGGCGGAGCGGGCGTACTCCTTGCGGTCCGGCGCGACCGCGTCCTCCAGGTCCACGATCACCACGTCCGCCCCCGATTCCCGGGCCTTGCGCACCACCTCCGGGCGGTCCCCGGGGACGTACAGCCAGGTGAGCGGGACCGCCGCGGTCACAGGACGCCCGCTGACCGGAGCGTGGCGATCTCCGGGGCCGCCAGCCCCAGCACGGTGAGGATCTCCTCGGTGTCCGCGCCGTGCGGCCGGCCCGCCCAGCGGATCGAGCCCGGTGTCTCCGAGAGCCGGAAGAGCACGTTCTGCATCCGCAGCGGTCCCAGCTCCGGGTCGTCGATCTCGGTGACCGAGTCCAGCGCCCGGTACTGCGGGTCCTCCATCACGTCCTGGATACCGTGGATCGGGGCGATGGCCGCCTCCGCCTTCTCGAAGGCCGTCATCGCCTCCTCGCGGGTGTGCCGGGCGATCCAGTGCCCGACCGCCTCGTCCAGCTCGTCGGCGTGCTCGGCGCGGGTGGTGCCGGAGGCGAACCAGGGCTCGTCGATCAGCTCCGCCCGGCCGACCAGGCGCATCACCCGTTCGGCGACCGACTGCGCGGAGGCGGAGACCGCGACCCAGTGCCCGTCGGACGTGCGGTACGTGTTGCGCGGGGCGTTGTTCCGGGAGCGGTTACCGGTGCGCGGCTGCACGTAACCGAGCTGGTCGTACCAGAGGGGATGCGGGCCCAGTACGGTCAGGATCGGCTCGATGATCGCCATATCGACGACCTGCCCCTGCCCGGTCCGGTCGCGCCCGGCGAGCGCGGCCATCACGGCGTACGCGGTGGCCAGCGCGGCGATCGAGTCGGCGAGCCCGAAGGGCGGCAGCGTGGGCGGCCCGTCCGGCTCCCCGGTGAGCGAGGCGAAGCCGCTCATCGCCTCGGCGAGGGTGCCGAAGCAGGGACGCCGCGCGTACGGGCCGAACTGGCCGAAGCCGGTGACCCTGACCAGGACCAGCCGGGGGTTGGCCGCGTGCAGCTCGTCCCAGCCCAGACCCCAGCGCTCCAGCGTCCCGGGCCGGAAGTTCTCGATGATCACATCGGTCCGGGCGGCCAGCCGGAGCAGGAGGTCACGGCCCTCGGGGGCGGAGAGGTCGAGGGTCATGGTGCGTTTGTTGCGGCCCAGCAGCTTCCACCACAGGCCGACGCCGTCCTTCGTCGGTCCGTGTCCGCGCGAGGGGTCGGGGCGGCGCGGATGCTCGACCTTGATCACCTCGGCGCCGAAGTCGCCGAGCAGAGTGGCGGAGAGGGGCGCGGCGAAGAGCGTGGCGAGGTCGACGACCCGCAGCCCGGTCAGCGGTGCCTGCGCGGGCGTGTTCATGCGGCCTCGATCTCGGTGCGGTAGGGCATGGAGGCCGAGGCGCCGGGCCGTTGTACGCAGAGCGCGGCGGCCGACGCCGCCCAGGCCAGCGCCTCCGGTACGGGCCGCCGCTCGGCGAGTGCCACGGCGAGTGTGCCGACGAACGTGTCGCCCGCCCCGGTGGTGTCGACGGCGGTCACCTCGGGGGCGGGGAAGCGGACGGGTTCGGTGCCGCGGGCCGCGTACAGGCAGCCCTGCGCGCCCAGGGTGATGACGACGGCGGGGACCTGGCCGAGCAGGTGCTGCGCCGCCGCCCGGGGGTCCGTGAAGCCGGACAGCTCGGCGGCCTCGTGTTCGTTGGGGACCAACAGGTCGACGCAGTCCAGGAGTTCGGGGGGAAGCGGCTGTACCGGAGAGGGCGTGAGGATGGTCCGTACGCCCTGGGCGTGGGCGGTGCGGGCGCCTTCGAGCACCGCGGCCAGCGGCAGCTCCAGCTGGAGGAGGAGCAGTTCGGCGCCCGCGATGGCGGCCATCTCGCCGGGGCCGAGCGCGGTGACGGTGCCGTTGGCCCCGGGGATCACCACGATCGCGTTGGCGCCCGTGCCGTCGACCACGATGTGGGCGGTGCCGCTGGGGCCCTCGGCGGTGTGCAGCAGACCGGTGCCGACGCCCGACTGTTCCAGGTTCGCCCGCAGCAGGCCGCCGTACACGTCGTCGCCGACCGCGCCGATCATCAGGACGTCGCCGCCCGCGCGGGCCGCGGCGACGGCCTGGTTGGCGCCCTTGCCGCCGGGCACGGTGCGAAACTCCCGCCCGGTGACGGTCTCGCCGAGCCGCGGGGCCCGTTCGGTGTAGGCGACCAGGTCCATATTGGTGCTCCCGAGCACCGCGATGCCGGTCATGGGCACAGTGTCTCCTCGAAGGTGAGCCGGTGGGTCTGCCGGGCGAGTTCGTCGAAGCCGATGCCGTCGAAGCCGGGTACGGAGGTGGCGAGCCGGTTCTTCAGCGGGGCGGTCCACCGGTCCGGCAGCAGCGAAGGCGCCCCGGCGAGCAGCCCGGCGAGCGAACCAGCGGTCGCCCCGTTCGAGTCGGTGTCCCCACCGCCTTCCACCGCACGGCAGATGGAGCGGGAGAAGTCCCCGTCGGCGTGGGTGAGAGCGGCGGCGAGCAGCGCGGCGTTGGGCAGCACATGCACCCAGTGATACCCGCCGTACTCGGTGTGCAGCCGGTCGGCCACCGTGTCGAAGGAGGCGTGGGCGCGGGCCGCCGCGATCCCGGCGCGGACCGCGCGCACGAACCGTGAGCGCGGGGGCACGACCCGCAGTCCGGTGGCCAGGCAGCCGTGCACATCGCTCGTGCCCCCGGCCGCACCGGCGAGCGCGGCGGCGGTGAACATCGCCCCGTACACCCCGTTGGCGGTGTGGCTGAGCACGGCGTCGCGGTGGGCCTGTTCGGCGGCGGCCGAGGGGTCGCCGGGGTGGGTCCAGCCGTGCACGTCGGCCCGGATCTGCGCGCCGATCCACTCCCGGAACGGATTGCGGTAGCGGGCGGTGTGCGGAGGCTCGACGCCGTCCAGCAGATTGCGGTACGCGATCCGCTCGGCGGTGAACGTCCGGCCCGCGGGCAGTTCGTCGAGCCAGAGCCGGGCGAGGTCACCGGTGGTGAAGGACGGGCCGTGGCGCCGGAGCAGCAGCAGGGTCAGCAGCGGGTGGTTGAGGTCGTCGTCCTCCGGCATGCCGTCGATGTTCTCGGCCAGCGAGCAGGGGGCCGAGCGGCGGTTGAAGGGGTGGGCGGCGGCCAGCGGGGCGGGCAGTCCACGGGCGGTGAACCAGGTGGTCAGCGGCCAGTTGCCGGTGGCGCGGGCCAGCGCCCGGATGCCGTCCAGCGGCAGCTTCTCGACGGGTTTGCCGAGCAGACAGCCAGCCGCCCGGCCCAGCCAGGCGGCGTGCAGCCGCTCCAGGGACACCGGCGGCGCCTCGGGGCGGGGCATCGGCCAGTGGGGGCAGGCGGCCCGGATCGCGGCCAGGTCCGTCGGCTCTTCCTCGCTCAACGGGGATTCCAGCAGGGCGAGTTCGTCGAGCAGCCGTTCGGCGAGAGCGCGCAGTTCCGGTGCCGGGGCGGGGGAGGCGCCCGCGCGCTCGGGGGCGGGGGCACCTCCCGCCTCGTACCACCGGCGTGCGATGGTCCGTGCGTCCCGTCCGTCCTCGGCGGCCTGGCGCAGTTCGTGCCCGACCAGGTCCTCCGGCTGCACCCAGGTCACCCGTACGGTCATCGGGCGGCCGCCAGCGCGGTGAAGGCGGTCTCGTGACCGCGGCGGCGGGCCGTGTCGCGGGCGAACACCTCGCGGGCGACCGCCGCCAGGGTGCGCGCGGGGGCGTGCAGATCGAGGCGGCTGGCCTCGGCGACGGTCTCGGCCCAGTCGGCGGGGACCGCCCGTCCGCCGCCGAGCGCGCCCGCGAGGGCCCCGCCCATCGTGGCGATCGAGTCGCAGTCCCGGCCGTAGTTGACCGAGCCGAGCACCGTGTGCCGGTAGTCGCCGTCGGCGACCAGCAGCATGCCGAGCGCGATCGGCAGCTCCTCGATCGCGTGCAGCCGGGAGGGCCTGCGCGCGCCGAGGGACGGGGCGCGGTAGTCGGGGCCGACCGAGTCGAAGGGGGCGACGGCGGTGCGCAGCGGGGCCAGCGCCGACTCGAAGTCGTGGAGCCCGGCGGCGGCTTCGCACACCGCCTCGATCGCCGACCGGGTGCCGTCCTTGGCGAGCGACAGACAGGTGTCGACGATGCCCGTGGGGGTGGCGCCCGGGGCGCAGGCGGCGGCGACGGCCGCCGCGAAGACCCCGGCGGCCTCCCGGCCGTAACTCGACTGGTGGGCCCCGGCGACGTCCAGGGCCTCGGCGTACGCGGCCTGCGGGTGGGCGGCGTTGACCAGGCCGACCGGCGCCATGTACATCGCCGCGCCGCAGTTGACGATGTTGCCGTTGCCCGCCTCGCGGGGGTCGGCGTGGCCGTAGTGCAGCCGGGCGACGATCCACTTCTCGGCGAGGAAGATCCGCTGGAGCGGCAGCGCCTCGGCCTCCAGCTCCGGGATCCAGCGCGGGCGGGAGATCAGCTCGGGCACCAGGTGCCTGGCGACCGCGTACGCGTCGAGATGGTCGCGCACGGTGCCGTAGACCCGCACCAGCGCATGGGTCATCAGGGTGTCGTCGGTGACGTGCCCGTCGCCCTTGTGGTACGGGGCGATGGGGCGCGCGGTGCGCCAGTTCTCACCGTCCCAGGGGCCCACGATGCCGTCGATCCGCCCGCCGTGGCGGGCCACGATCTGCTCGGGGGACCGGCCCTCCACCGGGCCGCCGAGCGCGTCGCCGACGGCGGCTCCGAGGAGTGCGCCGGTGATCCGTTCATCGAGTGCGGGTGTCGTGGGCCCGGCCTCGGGCCGTAGGGGCATCGTGGATGTCATGTCCGAATTGTCCACCCGAGGGGGCTGGTTCCCGGTCTGCCAGCAGCCCGGCGAGTTCGATGAGATCGGTTCCGGCGAGCCGGGGCAGCGCACAGCCCGCGAGAGTGCGGCAGGACTCGCGCCAGCCGTCCGGGACGGCACCGATCCCGCCGAGCGCGCCGGTCAGCGCACCGGCCAGGGCGGGCGCGGAGTCGGCCACCCGGGACAGGCAGGCCGCCGCGGGCACGGCCTGGGCGATCCGGCCGCGGGCGGCGGTGGCCAGGGCCAGGGCGACCGGGACGGTCTCGGCGGCGGCGATCCCGTAGCTGTAGACGTGGTCGACGATCTGGTGCTCCAGTACGGGGACGAGGGCGAAGGCGCCCGCCGCCTCGCCGACGAAGTCGCGGGCGATCCGGACGGCGTGGGCGGCGTTGCGGGCGATCTCGGTGCCCTCGGGGAGCCGGTCGAGCGCGGCGTTGACCGCGGTGTCCACGTCGGCGCCGCCGAGTGCCGCGGCGACGGCCGCCGCCATCGCGCGGGCGCCGTGCACCCCGTCGCCGTCCTGGGTGTAGCGCGCGTCGAACTCGGCGAGGGCGGCGGCGGCGCCGGGGTCGCCCGGGTGGGCGACGGCGAGCACGGCGGCCCGTACGCAGGCCGCGTCGTCGAAGTAGTGCGGGTTGTCATGGCCGGTGGCGGGCGGGCGCAGCCCGGCGGCGAGGTTGCCGAGTCCGGCGCGCACCGAGATCCGGGCGCGCAGCGGGAGCACCGCGGACTCGACCTCTGGCGCGCGGGCGGAGGCCGCAGCGACCTCGGCGGCCAGTGCGTTCCAGGCGACGTCGATGGCGGCCCGCAGCCGTTGGCCGGGGGAGAGGCCGTGCAGCGGTCCGGCCTCGGAGGCGAGGACGGTCCCGGCGGCGAACGCCGCCCATTCGGCGTCGTCGGAGGGGCCCAGGCGCAGTGGCTCGGGCGGCTGGTTGAGGGCGATCGGGACGGGCAGCGTGGTGGTGGCGTTCTGCTCGGCGAAGGTGTCGAGCTCCCGGGTGAGCCGCCGGGTCCACTCGGGCATCCGGGCGGCCCGGTGCCGGGCGGCGGGCCAGCCCGCGGCGTCCCCGGCGGCGAGCCCGAGCAGGAGTCCCTCGACACGGGAGCGGAGCCCGGCGACGGGGCGGGGGTGCGGGCGGACCGCGGGGGAGGCGGGGGCGCGGGGCGCGTCCGGACCACCCCGTACGCCGGACCGGGCGCCGGTGTGCGCCTTGGTCCGCACGCCGGTGCCCGCCCCGGTGCGTACGCCGGTGCCTGGGCCGGTCCCGCCGAAGGGGCCGTCGTCCGCCGCGCCGGGCGCGGCGCGTACCCGGGGCGCGGCGTACGCGCTCGCCCCGCCGTCGCGGGCCCCGCCCGGGGTGAGCAACTCCGCGATGTCCAGGACATGATGACCCCGCATGGTCGGCAGACAGCTGCCCCGGACCGGGCCGATCACCTCGCCCCAGGACGGCGGGATCGCCGACATCCCGTGCAGGGCCCCGGCCAGGGCCCCCGCCACCGCCGCCGTGGTGTCCGCGTCCCGGCCCATGTTGACCGCGGTCAGCACCGCCCCCGGGAAGTCGCCGCGCGCCGCCGCGAACGCGCCGAAGGCGAGGCCCACCGCCTCGGGCGCCAGGTCCGTCCACGGGTATCCGCCGATCACCACCGCGGAACGCACCGCGCGCTCCATGGTGAGCCGGTCGGGGTAGGAGCGCTGTGCCGCCGCGACCGCGCGCCGCAGCGACCGCGCCGTCCAGGAGTCCATCGGCACGACCGACAGGGCGGCGGCGATCACCGAGGCGACCCCGGCGCCCACCATCGCCGCGGCGACCCCGGCCGCTACCGCCTGGCCGCCGTAGATGCCCTCCCCGTCATGGCTGACCCGTCCGTCCACCGCGACCAGCCGCGCCGCCTCGTCCGGGCGGCCCGCCGCGAACACCCCGAACGGCGCCGCCCGCATCGCCAGCCCGTCGCTCCAGGCGTGCCGGTGCTGGGCGGAGATGGGGGCTGCCAGCCCCCGGCGCAGGTTCTCCAGCGTGCCCCGCTCGCTGAACCCGGCGCCGCGGAACTGTCCTTCGTCCAGGTCGGCGATCCACCGGTGCCAGGCCCGCTCCACATGGGTGACGGTCAGCGCGGAACCGTGCCGGGCGAGCAGCAGCCCGGAGAAGATCGTGTACTCCGTGTCGTCCGTACCGGCGGGGTCATCGCTGACGAAGCCCTCGATCCGGCCCCAGCGGCGACGGATCTCCGAGGGGCGCATGTTCTCCGCGGGCGCACCCAGCGCGTCCCCGACCGCGAGGCCGAGCAGGGCGCCGCGCGCCCGGTCGCCGGGGCCCGTCCGGGGTGTGCGGCCCGCGCGCGGCTCCGCCGGACCCCCTGTGATCAACTCCATCGCGTCGACCCTTCGCTCGCGCCGAGCCAGTTCCCCGGCTTCCTCGCATCTGTGCCACGCGGAGCCCCGGCAGAGGCCGGTGGCCGCGAGAAAAGAGCCAGTCGGATGATCTGTCAGGAGAGGCAAGGCAGGCCGTACTTACCTGGTCAGAGCGGTGGTAAGTACGGCCTGCCTTGCTGGCGGAAGCCGTTTTTCGTGCGTACTTTCGATGTGTTGAGCAGGGGTGGGGCGAGTGAAACCCGCTTCCGGAGAAGGGGAGATCCGTGGCCATCATCGAGACCGACGCCGTACTGCACGAGGCGCACCGCGACAACCACACCCACCGTGACGTCAACGGCGGCTGGCTGCGTCCGGCCGTGTTCGGGGCCATGGACGGTCTGGTCTCCAACCTCGCGCTGATGACCGGCGTCGCGGGCGGCGCGGTCTCCCAGCAGACCATCGTGATCACGGGGCTGGCGGGCCTGGCCGCCGGGGCGTTCTCCATGGCGGCCGGCGAGTACACCTCCGTGGCCTCCCAGCGTGAGCTGGTCGAGGCCGAACTCGACATCGAGCGACGGGAGTTGCGCAAGCACCCGGTGGACGAGGAGCGGGAGCTCGCCGCGCTGTACGTGTCCCGCGGTGTCGAGCCGGAGCTGGCCCGCGAGGTCGCGCGGCAGCTGTCGCGCGACCCGGAGCAGGCCCTGGAGATACACGCCCGCGAGGAGCTGGGCATCGACCCGGGCGACCTGCCCTCGCCGCTGGTGGCCGCGGTGTCGTCGTTCGGCGCGTTCGCGCTGGGGGCGCTGCTGCCCGTACTGCCGTATCTGCTCGGTGCGAGCGTGCTGTGGCCCGCGGTGCTGCTCGCGTTGACGGGGCTGTTCACCTGCGGTGCGGTGGTGGCCAGGGTGACCGCCCGCGGCTGGGTGTACAGCGGGCTGCGTCAGCTGCTGCTGGGCGGCGCCGCCGCGGCCGTCACCTACGGCCTGGGCACGCTGTTCGGCGTGGCCGTCGGAGGCTGAGGCCGCGGAGGCGGGGACGGGCGGGCCGGGCGGCTCCGCTGGACGGGACGGGCGGGCGCATTCGGGCGGATGCGCCCGCCCGCCGTATGTCCGGACTGTCTCCCGTCTGCCCCGTTGTGTGTACGCCACCCGTGTGACGTACGTCGTGACGGTCACCCCTGGGCGGACGGCTTCCGCCCGCGTAAAGTGAGTCGCCATGCAGGACTACGCATAAGTAGTCATTACTCGGCGGTTTCGTTTTCCTCGCCACCGGGCAAGAGCTGTAGACACCGCGGGCAACGACGCCTGCTCTCTGCGGCCCCCAGGGCGCCGATCCTCCTTGTGCGGCAACCCCCTCACCGGTTCCTCCGGTGTCCGCATATTGGAACGAACTATCCGCTTTTTGAGAAGCGCCCCATCATGTAACCTGCATCAACTTTCGCAGAGGGCCAACGTCGTCCCTCGGCACAGCACATGCCACGACGACGACGGGAGAGCCGATGCGTATCGACGCCTGGTCGCCCATGGACGGTCGCCCCGCCCAGCAGGGGATGTACGACCCCCGTAACGAGCACGACGCCTGCGGCGTCGGGTTCGTGGCCACTTTGACCGGTGTGGCCAGCCATGAGCTGGTCGAGCAGGCGCTGACCGTGCTGCGCAACCTCGAACACCGCGGCGCCACCGGATCAGAGCCCGACTCCGGCGACGGCGCCGGTGTCCTCCTCCAGGTCCCGGACGCCTTCCTGCGCGCCGAGACCGCCTTCGACCTCCCCGAGGCCGGTGCCTACGCCGCCGGAATCGCCTTCCTGCCCGCCGACGACTCCACCGGGGCCGTCCGCGCGCTGGAGAAGATCGCCGCCGAGGAGGGCCTCAAGGTCCTCGGCTGGCGCCAGGTCCCGGTCACCCCCGGTCTCCTCGGCAAGGGCGCCCGCGCCACCATGCCCGAGTTCCGCCAGCTCTTCGTCGCCGACGGTACGAGCACCGGCCTCGCCCTGGACCGCAAGGCATTCGTCCTGCGCAAGCGCGCCGAGCGGGAGGCCGGGGTGTACTTCCCCTCGCTCTCCGCCCGCACGATCGTCTACAAGGGCATGCTCACCACCGGGCAGCTGGAGCCGTTCTTCCCGGACCTCTCCGACCCCCGCCTGGCCACCGCGGTCGCCCTGGTCCACTCCCGGTTCTCCACCAACACCTTCCCGAGCTGGCCGCTCGCCCACCCGTACCGTTTCGTCGCGCACAACGGCGAGATCAACACGGTCAAGGGCAACCGCAACTGGATGAAGGCCCGCGAGTCCCAGCTCGTCTCCGACCTGTTCGGCCCCGCCGGCGACGGACCCGGCGACACGGCGGGGCTCGACCGGATCTTCCCCGTCTGCACCCCCGACGCCTCCGACTCCGCCTCCTTCGACGAGGTGCTGGAGCTGCTCCACCTCGGCGGCCGGTCGCTGCCCCACTCGGTGCTGATGATGGTGCCCGAGGCGTGGGAGAGCCCCGAGGCGAAGAACGCCATGGACCCGGCCCGGCGCGCCTTCTACCAGTACCACTCCGCGATGATGGAGCCCTGGGACGGCCCGGCCTGCGTCACCTTCACCGACGGCACCCAGGTCGGCGCGGTCCTGGACCGCAACGGACTGCGCCCCGGCCGCTACTGGGTCACCGACGACGGGCTCGTGGTCCTCTCCTCCGAGGTCGGTGTCCTGGACATCGACCCCGCGAAGGTCGTCCGCAAGGGCCGCCTCCAGCCCGGGAAGATGTTCCTCGTCGACACGGCCGAGGGCCGCATCATCGAGGACGACGAGATCAAGGCGTCCCTCGCCGCCGAGCAGCCCTACGCACAGTGGCTGGAGGCCGGTGAGATAGAGCTGGAGGACCTCCCCGAGCGGGAGCACATCGTGCACACGCACGCCTCCGTCACCCGCCGTCAGCAGACCTTCGGCTACACCGAGGAGGAGCTGCGCGTCCTCCTCGCGCCGATGGCCCGCACCGCCGGTGAACCGCTCGGTTCCATGGGCACGGACTCGCCGATCGCCGCGCTGTCCGAGCGCCCCCGCCTCCTCTTCGACTACTTCACCCAGCTGTTCGCGCAGGTCACCAACCCGCCGCTGGACGCCATCCGCGAGGAACTCGTCACCTCGCTGCGCTCCACGCTCGGCCCGCAGGGCAATCTGCTGGCCCCGACCGCCGCGTCCTGCCGCGCCGTCACACTGCCGTTCCCGGTGATCGACAACGACGAGCTGGCCAAGCTGATCCACATCAACGCCGACGGTGACATGCCCGGCATGAAGGCCGCCACGCTCTCCGGCCTCTACCGGGTCGGCGGCGGCGGCGAGGCCCTCGCCGCGCGGATCGAGCAGATCTGCGCCGAGGTCGACACCGCCATCGAGGACGGCGCCCGCCTGGTCGTCCTCTCCGACCGGCACTCCGACGCCGAGCACGCCCCGATCCCCTCGCTGCTGCTCACCTCCGCCGTCCACCACCACCTCATCCGCACCAAGCAGCGCAGCCAGGTGGGCCTGCTGGTCGAGGCCGGGGACGTCCGCGAGGTCCACCACGTCGCCCTGCTCATCGGCTACGGAGCCGCCGCGGTCAACCCGTACCTCGCGATGGAGTCGGTCGAGGACCTGGTCCGCGCGGGTACGTTCATCGAGGGCATCGAGCCCGAGGACGCCATCCGCAACCTGATCCACGCGCTCGGCAAGGGCGTCCTGAAGGTCATGTCCAAGATGGGCATCTCGACCGTCGCCTCCTACCGCGGCGCCCAGGTCTTCGAGGCCGTCGGCCTGGACGAGGGATTCGTCGCGAAGTACTTCCACGGCACCGCGACCAAGATCGGCGGCGCCGGTCTCGGCATCGTCGCCCAGGAGGTCGCCGCCCGGCACGCCAAGGCGTACCCGCCCTCCGGCATCTCCGCCTCGCACCGCGCGCTGGAGATCGGCGGCGAGTACCAGTGGCGCCGCGAGGGAGAACCGCACCTCTTCGACCCGGAGACGGTCTTCCGCCTCCAGCACGCCACCCGTACCAAGCGCTACGACATCTTCAAGAAGTACACCGACCGGGTGAACGAGCAGTCCGAGCGCCTCATGACGCTCCGCGGCCTGTTCGGCTTCACGCCGGACCGCGCCCCGGTCCCCGTCGACGAGGTCGAGTCCGTCGCCGACATCGTCAAGCGCTTCTCCACCGGCGCCATGTCGTACGGCTCGATCTCCCGCGAGGCGCACGAGACCCTCGCCATCGCCATGAACCAGCTGGGCGGCAAGTCCAACACCGGCGAGGGCGGCGAGGACGCCGACCGGCTGTACGACCCGGCGCGCCGCTCGGCCATCAAGCAGGTCGCCTCCGGCCGCTTCGGTGTCACCAGCGAATACCTGGTCAACGCCGACGACATCCAGATCAAGATGGCGCAGGGCGCCAAGCCCGGCGAGGGCGGCCAGCTGCCCGGCCACAAGGTCTACCCGTGGGTCGCGAGGACCCGGCACTCCACCCCTGGCGTCGGCCTCATCTCGCCGCCGCCGCACCACGACATCTACTCCATCGAGGATCTGGCCCAGCTGATCCACGACCTCAAGAACGCCAACCCGGCCGCCCGCATCCACGTGAAGCTGGTCTCCGAGGTCGGCGTCGGAACCGTCGCCGCCGGCGTCTCCAAGGCCCACGCCGACGTCGTACTGATCTCCGGTCACGACGGCGGCACCGGCGCCTCCCCGCTGACCTCGCTGAAGCACGCGGGCGGCCCCTGGGAGCTGGGCCTCGCCGAGACCCAGCAGACCCTGCTGCTCAACGGCCTGCGCGACCGTATCGTCGTACAGACCGACGGCCAGCTGAAGACCGGCCGCGACGTCGTCATCGCCGCGCTGCTGGGCGCCGAGGAGTTCGGTTTCGCGACCGCGCCGCTCGTCGTCTCCGGCTGCGTCATGATGCGCGTCTGCCACCTGGACACCTGCCCGGTCGGCATCGCCACCCAGAACCCCGTCCTGCGCGACCGGTTCTCCGGCAAGGCCGAGTACGTCGTCAACTTCTTCGAGTTCATCGCCCAGGAGGTCCGCGAGATCCTCGCCGGGCTGGGCTTCCGGACGATCGAGGAGGCCGTCGGCCACGCCGAACTCCTGGACACCGACCGGGCCGTCACCCACTGGAAGACCCAGGGCCTGGACCTGGCCCCGCTCTTCCACGTACCCGAACTGCCCGAGGGCGCCGCCCGCCACCAGCGCACCGAGCAGGACCACGGCCTCGACAGGGCCCTCGACAACGAGCTGATCAGGCTCGCCGCCGACGCCCTGGACGCGGACAGCGCCGAGGCCGCCCAGCCGGTCCGGGCCCAGCTCCCGATCCGCAACATCAACCGCACCGTCGGCACCATGCTCGGCCACGAGGTGACCAGGAAGTTCGGCGGCGCCGGGCTGCCGCAGGACACCATCGACATCACCTTCACCGGTTCCGCGGGCCAGTCCTTCGGCGCCTTCGTGCCCAGCGGAGTCACCCTGCGCCTGGAGGGCGACGCCAACGACTACGTCGGCAAGGGCCTCTCCGGCGGCCGGATCGTCGTCCGCCCGGACCGCGGCGCCGACCACCTCGCCGAGTACTCCACCATCGCGGGCAACACCATCGCCTACGGCGCCACCGGCGGTGAACTCTTCCTCCGCGGCCGCACCGGCGAACGGTTCTGCGTCCGCAACTCCGGTGTCACCGTCGTCTCCGAGGGCGTGGGCGACCACGGCTGCGAGTACATGACCGGCGGACACGCCGTCGTACTCGGCGAGACCGGACGCAACTTCGCGGCCGGCATGTCCGGCGGCGTCGCGTACGTCATCGACCTGAACCGCGACCACGTCAACCCCGGCAACCTCGGCGCGATCGAGGAGCTCTCCGCCACCGACCGGCAGTGGCTGCACGACGCCGTGCGCCGCCACCACGAGGAGACCGGCTCCACCGTCGCCGAGAAGCTGCTCGCCGACTGGGAGCGCGCCGTGACGCGGTTCAGCAAGATCATCCCGTCCACGTACAAGGCAGTGCTCGCCGCCAAGGACGCCGCTGAGCTCGCCGGTCTCTCCGAACAGGAGACCACCGAGAAGATGATGGAGGCGGCGACCCATGGCTGACCCCAAGGGCTTCCTGACCACCGGACGCGAAGTCGCCGAGACCCGCCCCGTGGCCGAGCGTGTCAAGGACTGGAACGAGGTCTACGTTCCCGGCTCGCTGCTCCCGGTCATCAGCAAGCAGGCCGGGCGCTGCATGGACTGCGGCATCCCGTTCTGCCACAACGGCTGCCCGCTCGGAAACCTCATCCCCGAGTGGAACGACTACGCCTACCGCGAGGACTGGGCGGCGGCGTCCGAGCGGCTGCACGCCACGAACAACTTCCCGGAGTTCACCGGACGGCTCTGTCCGGCCCCGTGCGAGTCGGCGTGCGTCCTCGGCATCAACCAGCCGGCCGTCACCATCAAGAACGTCGAGGTCTCCATCATCGACAGGGCGTGGGACAGCGGCGACGTCACCCCGCAGCCGCCCGAGCGGCTCTCGGGCAAGACCGTCGCCGTCATCGGCTCGGGCCCGGCCGGTCTCGCCGCCGCCCAGCAGCTGACCCGGGCCGGTCACACCGTCGCCGTCTACGAGCGCGCGGACCGCATCGGGGGTCTCCTGCGGTACGGCATCCCCGCGTTCAAGATGGAGAAGTCGCACATCAACCGCCGCATCGAGCAGATGCGCGCGGAGGGCACCAAGTTCCGCACCGAGACGGAGATCGGCCGGGACATCGACGCCGCCCGGCTCCGCCGCCGCTACGACGCGGTGGTCGTCGCCGCGGGCGCCACGGTCTCGCGCGACCTGCCCGTCCCGGGCCGTGAGCTGAACGGTGTGCACTTCGCGATGGAGTACCTGCCGCTCGCCAACAAGGTGCAGGAGGGCGATCTGACGGTCGCTCCGATCACCGCCGAGGGCAAGCACGTCGTCGTCATCGGCGGTGGCGACACCGGCGCCGACTGCGTCGGCACCGCCCACCGCCAGGGCGCCCTCTCCGTCACCCAGCTGGAGATCATGCCCAAGCCGGGCGAGGAGCGGAACGCCGGCCAGCCCTGGCCGACCTTCCCGATGCTCTACAAGGTCACCTCCGCGCACGAGGAGGGCGGCGAGCGGGTGTACTCCGTCTCGACCACCCACTTCGAGGGCGACGAGAACGGCGACGTCCAGGCCCTGCACCTGGTCGAGGTGGAGTTCAAGGACGGTAAGCTGGAGCAGAAGCCCGGCACCGGGCGGCGCATCCCGGCCCAGCTGGTCACGCTCGCCATGGGCTTCACCGGAACCGACCAGGCCAACGGCCTGGTCCAGCAGTTCGGCCTGGAGCTCGACGAGCGCGGCAACGTCGCCCGCGACGCGGACTTCGCCACCAACGTCGACGGGGTCTTCGTCGCCGGTGACGCCGGACGCGGCCAGTCCCTCATCGTGTGGGCCATCGCCGAGGGCCGCTCCGCGGCACGCGGGGTGGACCGCTACCTGACCGGAGCCAGCGCCCTGCCGGCCCCGATCCGCCCGACCGACCGCGCTCTGACGGTCTGATCGCGGCGTACGGAGATGTCCCGCACAACGGCGTGCGGAACTGAACGCGGCGCCTGCCTGTCCCCGACCGGACAACTCGGCAGGCGCCGCGGCGCGTGTGGGCTCAGCCCGTCAGCGCGGAGGTCTTCAGCACCACCAGCAGCACCAGTACCGCCAGCAGCACCACGCACGCGGCGGCCTGGAACGCGGTACGCCGGTTCGCCGGGGCGTACGCGTACGCGAGGGTCACGATGCCGCCGGTCACCAGCCCGCCCAGGTGGCCCTGCCAGGAGGCGAATCCGGCCGAGATCACCATCCAGAGCAGGAAGCCCGTCATGAACCGGTTCACCGGACGCATGTCGCGGCCCAGCCGAAGGTTGATCACGTAGAAGGCCGCGCCGAGGCCGAAGATCGCACCCGAGGCGCCCACCGTGGCGTCGAACGGCGCGATCAGATGGACCAGCACCGAACCGCCCAGCGCGGCCAGCAGGTACAGCGCGAGGTAGCGGGCCCGGCCCAGCTGCTCCTCGACGACCCGGCCGAGGTTCCACAGCGCGTACATGTTGAAGACGATGTGCAGGACCCCGAACGGCAGCGCCCCCAGGGCCGATCCGGTGGGCGGGAGGTGCAGGAAGGCCCCGGTCAGCAGCCGGTACCACTCGCCGCCCGCCACCCCGACCACGTCGAAGCCGGGGAACTCCCCGGCCCGGTAGAGGTAGTGGGCCCCGTCCGGCCCGTCCAGCCCGGCCCCCAGCATCGCGAACCGGTCGAGGATGCCCGGCCGGATCACCTCGCCCAGGTACGCGAGGATGTTGAGCCCCATCAGGACGTACGTGACGAACGGCACCGCGGACCGGGGGACCGTGCCGCCGAAGACCGTGCGCGTCCGCCGGATCGAACGCTGCCCCTCCTTCACGCACTCCACGCAGTGGTGCCCGACGGCCGCCTCGCGCATGCAGTCGGGGCATATGAAGCGCTCGCAGCGGACGCAGCTCACGTACGTCTCGTACGACGGATGGCGGTAACAGGTGGTGGCTGCGGCCTCCACGGCGGGCTCCTTCGGTAGGGAACGGATACGAGCGGCCGGTGGGGCGGCGGCGGATCAGGGCGCGGCGGACCGGAATGCGGCGGATCGGGACGCGGCGATCAAGATAGCGAACGCCGCACGGAGGGCCGGAAGGCCGGGGGTGCCGGGGCGGGCGGAGAATGGCCGGGTGCCTACCAAGAAGAAGCCCCAGGCGACCCCCTCGCCCGAGCGGCGGAGCGAACTGCTCGCCACCGCGGCCGAGGTCTTCGCCGCGCAGGGATACAACGCCACCACCGTCCGCAACATCGCGGACGCCGCCGGGATGCTCGCGGGCAGTCTCTACTACCACTTCGATTCCAAGGAATCGATGGTCGACGAGATCCTCTCGACCTTCCTCGACGAGCTCTGGGAGGGGTACGACGCGGTGCTCGCCGCCGGACTGGCCCCCCGGGCGGCCATCGGGGCGCTGGTCACCGAGTCCTTCCGGGAGATCGACCGGCACCGGGCCGCCGTCGCCATCTACCAGAAGGAGGCCCGGCACCTGGCCGCCCTGCCGCGCTTCGGGTACCTCGTGGAGTCCCAGCGCAGATTCGAGACGGCATGGCTCGGCACGCTGGAGCGCGGCGTGGCCGACCACAGCTTCCGGGCCGACCTCGACATCCGGCTGACCTACCGCTTCGTCCGCGACACCGTCTGGGTCGCGGCGTCCTGGTACCGGCCGGGCGGGCTGCACAGCCCCGAGGAGATCGCCCGCCAGTACCTCTCGATGGTCCTGGACGGCATCGCACTGAAGAACTGAGGCGGTGGGGCGCGGCGCGTCTCCGGCGTGGGGCGGCGGAATGTGCTAAGGTTGCTGTGTTGCAGTTTTGGTACCCATGAACTCTTGGTGCGCCTGACGGGAATGCTTCGTCAGGCGCATTATTGTTTTCCGGCTTTCTCCGGATGGGGCTCAATGCGGCGACTCGGAATTCGTAAAGTGCGGAATTCCGGCACTGCATCTCGTTAAGGAGAATGACATGGCTACGGGAACCGTGAAGTGGTTCAACTCTGAAAAGGGCTACGGCTTCATCGAGCAGGACGGCGGCGGCGCCGACGTCTTCGCCCACTACTCCAACATCGCCACGCAGGGCTTCCGCGAGCTCGTCGAGGGCCAGAAGGTCAGCTTCGACGTCACGCAGGGCCAGAAGGGCCCGCAGGCGGAGAACATCGTCCCGGCCTAATCAGCCGCCGGACGCGTACCTCGCAGCCGGGGCCCGCACCTCGAAGGTGCGGGCCCCGGCTTGTGCTGTCCCAGGGCCCCGGCCGGACGGATCCGTCCGGCCGTGCCGCCCCAGCAGTCCCACGCAGTTCCGAGGAAATCCACCGGACGCCCCGGAACTCCTCAGGAATCCCCCAGGAGGGCAATTCCGTATGACCCGCTCCGAACGCCCGGACCGGCCCGCCCGTACCCGCCCGTCGAGGGGACGCGGCACGGCCCCGGCCAAGGCAACCACCAAGGGATCCGGCAAGGCGCCGTCCCGTCGCAGGGCCACGCCGCCGCAGGGCGAGTTCGCCCTGCCGGAGACCATGACCCCCGCCCTGCCCGCCGTGGAGGCGTTCGCCGAGCTGGACATGCCCGAAGCCCTGCTGAAGACCCTTGCCGCGCAGGGCGTCACCGAGCCGTTCCCGATCCAGGGCGCCACCCTGCCGAACTCGCTGGCCGGCCGGGACATCCTCGGCCGGGGCCGCACCGGCTCCGGCAAGACGCTCGCCTTCGGTCTCGCCCTGCTGGCCCGCACCGCCGGGCGCCGCGCCGAGCCGACGGCGCCGCTGGCGCTCGTGCTCGTACCGACCCGTGAGCTGGCCCAGCAGGTCACCGACGCGCTGACGCCGTACGCCTCCGCGCTGCGGCTGAGGCTGACCACGGTCGTCGGCGGCATGTCGATCACCCGGCAGTCCTCCGCGCTGCGCCGGGGCGCCGAGGTGCTCGTCGCCACGCCCGGCCGGCTGAAGGACCTCATCGAGCGCGGTGACTGCACGCTCGGCCAGGTCGCGATCACCGTTCTCGACGAGGCCGACCAGATGGCCGACATGGGCTTCATGCCGCAGGTCGTCGGTCTGCTGAAGCAGGTCGAGCCGGACGGCCAGCGGATGCTGTTCTCCGCGACCCTCGACAAGAACATCGACCGGCTGGTCACGATGTTCCTGACCGACCCCGTCGTGCACTCCGTGGACCCGTCCGCCGGTGCGGTCACCACGATGGAGCACCATGTGCTGCACGTGGCCGACGCGACCGACAAGAAGGCCGTCGCCACCAGGATCGCCGCCCGGGACGGCCGGGTGATCATGTTCGTGGACACCAAGCGTGCCGCCGACCGCTTCGCCAAGCGGCTGCTCGCCAGTGGCGTACGGGCCGCGGCCCTGCACGGCGGGCGTTCGCAGCCGCAGCGCAACCGGACCCTGGACCAGTTCAAGAACGGCCAGGTCACCGCGTTGGTGGCGACGAACGTGGCGGCCCGCGGCATCCATGTCGACGACCTCGACCTGGTCGTGAACGTGGACCCGCCGACCGACCACAAGGACTATCTGCACCGGGGCGGGCGCACCGCCCGCGCGGGGGAGTCCGGCAGTGTCGTCACGCTGGTGCTGCCCGAGGAGAAGCGGGACATGGCCCGGCTGATGGCCGACGCGGGCATCGCCCCGCGGACCACCCGGATCAGCTCCGGTGACGAGGAGCTCACCCGGATCACCGGCGCCCGCGAACCGTCCGGCGTCGCGGTGGTCGTCGAGGTTCCGCAGCCGACCCCGCCGAAGCAGCGCACCCGCTCCTCCGGCGGACGGGGCCGCCGCGGCGGCAGCGGCGGCGGACAGGGCGGCGGCGAGTCCAGGGCCGCGAACGGGGCTTCCCGCGCCACCGGTACGAGCGGGACTTCCCGTGGCACGGGCACGGGCGGCGCTTCCCGCGCGGCGGGCACCGGCGGCGCCGGTCGCGCGGCGGGTTCCGGCGGCGGCCGTGGCCGCGCCGGCGCGCGTGCGGCGGGCGCCGGGCGCTCCGGTCAGGGG
>NZ_JBHVVM010000014.1:0-202416 GCF_042883525.1 Streptomyces sp. NPDC058195 | reverse complement strand
CTCTTGAACGAGTCGAACGCCACCCGCCCCGCACCGTGGAACTTCCCCTCCAACGGCGCCGCCGCCTGCACCAGCTGACGGATCAGCGTCCCCAGGTCATCACTCGACCCACGCGACTTCGACGACAGCGTCGTCAGAACCTGCGACCCCATATCGAACTTCATCCAGACCCCCTACCGACCTCGACCGAGAACAAGAGTGCCGTCCATGCCTATCAACCCGACCGGACCCGAAGCAATCAGGTACCGAAAGCTGTGGACAGGCCGTGACATCCGGCCCTGCTCCCAGGTGATGACGGACTGACCACCCATGTGACCTGCGCCTCCCGTGTCCCCCCTGCACACGCTGGTCGTCACAGACACACGGAAGGCCGTGGCCGAAGGGATACGCGAGGCGCCGACGGAGTCCCGTCGGGTCGGCGGACGGGTGATCAGGCGCCGACCGCGACGAGTGAGCGGTGGTGCTTCGGGCTCTCCACCTCGTCGATCAGTGCCACCGCCAGATCCGCGTACGAGAAGCCGGCCGGGCCGCCGGTGTCCGGCAGGACCCGGTGGTCCCCCGTCCGGTACCGGCCCGTCCTGGACGCCTCGTCGTCGAGGAAGACGGGCGGCGGGGCGAGGACGAGCCAGTCGACGCCCGTCTCGGCGGCGCGCAGCACGTCGAGCGCCGCGGCATGCCCCAGAGAAAAGGCCCGGTGCTCCTGAGGTGTCCCGGGCGCGTCGTGTACCGCCACCCCGGGAGCGGTCTCCAGCGTGGAGCCGATCCCGAGGAAGACCAGCCGCCCGACCCCTGCCCTGGCCAGGCCGTCCAGCAGCGCGTGGGCCGCGCCCACGTAGAACTCCGTCGAGGGCACGTCGATCCTGGCCGCCGCGCCGATCGCCGCGTCGTGCCCGGCCGCGACCTCCGCGACACTGTCCGCCCTGGTCATGTCGCCCACCACCACGCGTACGCCGCCACCGGCCAGTTCCCGGTACGCGTCCGACGCCTGGTACGCGTCCCTGTCCCGCACCACCGCGGTCACCTGGTGCCCACGCGCCACCGCCTCGGCGACCGCCCGCCGCCCGGCCCGCCCTCCGGCCCCGAACACAACGATCCTGCTGCCACCCATGGGAATCCCTCTCGCCGGGGCCCGCTCCACGCGGGCCGGTGCGCCGGACGCTAGACCCCCGACCCATGGTTTCCGCAACGATAGTTACGTACGCTCGGGAGGTGAGCGAACCCCTCGATCCCGACATGTTCACCGGCTGCGCCCACGCCCCCACCCCGTTCCGGATCGGCGGCAAATGGACGCCGAGGATCATCCGGTGCCTGGAGTCCGGGCCCCGGCGCTTCAGCGAGCTGGAGATCCCGCTGCGCGGCATCACACCGAAGGTCCTGACGGAAACGCTCCGCGCGATGGAACGGGACGGCCTCCTCACCCGCACCGTCACGGACGGCACCCCGCCCCGGGTGGACTACGAACTGAGCGCGCTGGGGCACACGTTGCTCATCCCGCTGAACGCCTGCTGCGCCTGGGCGGCGACCCACCTCCCGGAACTCCTGGACGCGCGGGACGCGTACGAGAACACGGCACCGGTGTCCGGCGCGTCGTGACCCGTCAGCAGAGGTCCGGGCACTCCCCGGCGAAGCCCTGCGAGACGGGCTGCCACACGCCGTGCTCCTCGCGCGCGCTCAGCCGGTCCGCCTCCGCCGTGGCCTCGATGAGCCGGGCGGTGCTCAGGGGCACGGCCGCCTCGAAGACCCGGCCGAGGTGGTGGCAGTGCACCATCGGGCGGAGGCCCGGCGGGTAAGGCTCGTCGGCGACCGCGAAGAGGTCGGGCAGCCGCCACCCCAACGGGCCTGCCAGGGCGGATAGTTGCCGCGCCCGGTACGGGCCCGGGTCACAGCGCCGCACCATTGCGAGCAGTGTGCTGCGGGACAGCCCCAGGAAGGGCAGTTCGCGGAGGCCGAAGCCGCGGTTACGGAGCAGATCGCGGAGCACCGCGGCGACCCTCGTCGCGGCGGGCCGGTGTCCCGGCCACGTCGGCCGGACGAAGGGTTCCACCACCGCCGGACGCGGCAGCGAGCTGACAAACGCGCGCAGTTCGGCGAGTCGCGCGTGGTCGCAGTGGCCAGCGCTGTACGCGAACCGCCGCAGGGCCTCCGCGTCGCGCCCCGGGGGCAGCAGCTCCGTCGGCACCGGATGACCCGCGATGACAAGGAGGTCGGCGGCCGGTATGCCGAGTCCGGTGGCGAGTCCGGTCAGCCGCTGCGGGGCGGTGCCGGTTCCGTTCGCGACGAGACGCCTCAGGGTGGTAGTCCGTTCCATGCGGGGAACGTAACGGGTGCGCCACCGCCGCCCGCGCCCCGGACCACCCGTAACGCGCTCACAGCCCCTCGTCGCCCGGCACACCTCCGGCCAGCCGCAGCCCACGGCTCTCCGCGACGCGTACGACCTGCCGCAGCGACTCGCTCAGCCGGGCGGCGAGGAACCGGATCTGCGGCCCCGTCGACCGCTCGTCGGCCAGGAGGTCATCGGCATGCCCGAGCAGGTCGCCCGCCATGCCGAGCTGGACGCTCTCCATGTCGTCGGCCATCCGCGACACCAGCCCGCCCCCATCGCCCCCCGTCAGCAGATAACAGGGCTTGCCGCCCTCCCCCGTCCACGGCAGCAGCCGCGCCACGGGGGGCTCGGTGTCCGATCGTTCGGCCATCACGTATCGCTCCATCGCATCCCGCTCTCTTTCTGTAGTGAATCCATCACAGAGTGGGGTCGCGCGTCGCTACGCTGCCAGAGGGGCGGGGATGACGGCACACAGGTCAAGACGGGGAGTTGGACCGCATGACAACGAAACGAAGGCCGCGCACGCCACGCGAGAAGTACGGCGAGGAGCTGCGCCTCCGGCGCCTGGCCGCCGGGCTGACCCAGGAGGCCCTGAGCGAGATCATCGTCTGCTCACCGACACTGATCAGCCACTACGAAGCGGGGCGCCGGCTGCCGTCCCCGGAGGACGCCCGGCGGATCGACCGCGCGCTGGGGACGGACGGGTTCTTCGAGCGGTGGCTGGAGAACCTGGACACCACTTTCGCCCATTACTTCGCTGCGGTGGCCGAGCTGGAGCGCGAAGCTAGGGAGATCCGCCAGTATGGGGCGTCCCTGATTCCTGGCCTGCTCCAGACAAAGGCCTACTCCCGCGCGGTATTCGAGGCGTATCGCCCGAACTACTGCTCCGAAGAGCTTGACGAACTGGTCGTCAGCCGCGCCGAGCGCAGTCAACTGCTTGACCAGATGGCCACGCCGGTCGCCTGGGTGCTGCTTGATGAGGCCGCTCTCAGGCGACCCGTGGGCGGGCCGTCGGTGATGGCCGAGCAGCTCCACAGAATCGCAGACCTGGCCGACACCGGCCGTCTGCGTCTGCACGTACTGCCATTCGCCTCAGGAGCACACGCCCTCCTGGAGGGCATGCTCTACCTACTGTCCTTTGCCGACGCGGCCCCTGTGGCGTACATCGAGGGGCTTCACACCGGTCGTCTGCTGGATGATCCGACGCTGGTTGCGGCCTGTCACACGTCCTACACTCTCGCCCTGAGCGATGCGGCGCCACAACGGGAGTCAGTAGCGCTCATCAGGGCCATCGCGGAGGAACACGAACATGCACAGCACCAAGCCGACACTCGCTGACACCTCGTCCCCGAGCGGCTGGCACAAGTCCAGCTACAGCGGCGGAGCCAACGGCGAGTGCCTTGAAGTCGCCGTTGGTCACGCCTCGGTCCCCGTACGCGACAGCAAGAACCTTGCTGCCCCCACCCTCGACTTCTCGACGGGCAGTTGGTCGGCGTTCGTCGCGGCGGTCAAGGACGGCATCCTCACCGCCTGACGCGGACGGCAAACATCCCAGCGAGCCGGTCCCGGGCGGGACCGGCTCGCTCCGCACGACAACGCCTCCGTCAAGGCCGGTAGATGCACTCCGCGATGGTCGAGTGTTTCTTCCAGCCGAGCATCTCGTACAGCGCGCGGCCGGGGTCCGTCGCTCCGAGAACGCCCGCGTACGCACCCCGGACCACGGCCTGGTCGGCGAGCGTGCGCATCACGAGGCTCCCCAGGCCGCGCCGCCGATGGGCCTCGTCGGTCACCACCCGGTCCATCACCGCCGCCTCGCCGATGATCGCCGCCTGCCCCTGGGCCGCCGACCGGCCTGCCATGTCCCGCACATGTACGTGGACGACGCCGTCCACGTACTCGGCGGCCACGGCGTACCCCTCGGGCGTGCGCGGTTCCGTGACCGTCAGGTCGATGGCCATCAGATGGCCGGTCTCCTCCCGGGCCACCACCCATCCCGGCGTAAGCCAGGACCCGATCTCCTCCGGCTCGGCGGGCATCTTCATCCAGGTCCGCGGGACCGCCACCGCGGCAGCCGCGTCGCGAACCAGCGACTCCTCGGCCACCGGGAGGACATGGCGTCCCACTTCGGCCGGGTTGTCCGCGACCTCGATGTAGTACCCCCAGGGCCGCTCGACCGGCGGCGGCGTCCGCCGCGACACGGCCCAGCCCGCCACCCACGTCCTGACGGTGTCCGCCAGCATCGTGCCCTCCCGTCGCAGGGGCTGCGCCCGCAGCCCGCGTAATACCTGCAATACCCTTGCAGATATTACGCATGGCTGTGCCGTAAGGCATCGACTTTGGGTGCGTCTCTTACAGGCAGGCCGATGACCACCATCCAGCAGCCGACAGGCGGCAGGCGGCAGGCGGCAGGCGGCAGGCGGCAGGCGGCAGGCGAAGAGGTCAGGCGGCTGCGGCCGACGAGGACCCCAGCTCGCCGATGAGACGGCGGTAGGTCTCGAAGGCCGGTTTGTGCGTGTAGTCGTCACGCAGGAGGCCGAAATGAGAGAAGAGGCCGTCGGCGGTGCTGTCGGCGTCCCGCAGGGCGAAGAACGTGTAGCCGTCGATGGTGAGGTCGTCCGCGAGGGCGGCGACGGTCCGGACGACGGTTTCGAGGACCTCGGCCTGTCGCCGCTCGGAGCGATCGGGTCCGGTGGGCCAGCCGTTCTCGCAGATCCGGATCGGCACGGTGTCCGGGATGGCGGCCTTCGCCAGGTCGGTCCGCCGGAACGCGGTGAGGATGCCGGTGACCGCCGCCGCCAGCTGATGGGCGGCGACAGGGCGGAAGACGTCGGGGAAGAAGTCCAGGCCGACGTAGTCCAGGCTGGCCAGGAAGCGCGCGTCGGCCCGGACCGCGAGGTCGGACCAGAAGGTGTCGGCCGGGTTGAAGGTCGGTACGGCGTTGAAGCCGACCGCGAACGCGTGGCCCAGCGCGCGGGCCTCCTCCTTGGCGGCGACGACGCCCTGGACCAGGGCGTTCAGGACGTTCGGGCTGCTGCCGTCCAGGACGGGGAGGTCGGCGTTCGGTTCCTCGCAGATCTGGAGGGACGCCAGGTGCGGCCCGTGCCTACGGACGGCTTCGCGGACGAAATCGAGCCACCCGTCCAGTCGCCCCGACTGCTCCCGGAAGGGCAGTACGAGGTCGAGCGTGCGCCCTCGTTCCAGGTACTGCCACGGAGCAGCGGGGGTGGGCGGCTCCTGCGGTGCCGTGGCGGCGAAGGGCTGGTAGGCGCGGACGGACAGCGTGGGGCCCGCGCCCTGCAGCCGGTCGAGCGCGTCGGTGATGCGGTCCGGCAGGTCCGGCCGGACCGGGTGGACGATCCCGCGGTCGTCGCCCAGGAGGCCACCCGGATAGATGCCGAAGGTCAAGGCCATGACGTTACCCCTCCAGAAAATTTTGGTGTCACCACAATTTTGGGGTGACGCTACCATCTGGGCGTGGGACTTCGAGAGACCAAGAAGCAGCAGACCCGTACCGCGATCGCCGACGCGGCCCTGGAGTTGTTCCTGGAGCGCGGCTTCGACCAGGTCACGGTCGCCGACGTCGCGCGGCGGGCGGGGGTGTCCACCAACACCGCGTTCAACTACTTCGCGACCAAGGAGGACCTGTTCTTCGACCGCAGGGCCGAGGCCGAAGGCCATCTCGCCGCGCTCGTACGGGAGCGCGCGCCGGGCGCCTGCCCGGTGGAGACGGTCCGGGACGACCTGCTGGCCGCGCTGCGGGAGAACGAACCCATGCTGGGGCTGCACCCCG
This sequence comes from Streptomyces sp. NPDC058195, assembly GCF_042883525.1. Classification (NCBI taxonomy): domain Bacteria; kingdom Bacillati; phylum Actinomycetota; class Actinomycetes; order Kitasatosporales; family Streptomycetaceae; genus Streptomyces; species Streptomyces sp. NPDC058195. Next base: position 196,303 of record NZ_JBHVVM010000014.1, on the reverse strand, counting down.
GCGCGATCAGGTTCTGGCGGGTCATCCACGACAGCCCCGCGCTCCGCGCCCGCGAGCGCGAGATCGGCGAGGGCGCCGAGGCCGCCTTGGCGGTGGCCCTGGCCGAGCACCCGCCCGCGCCCGCCACGGCCACGGGCGACACCGACTCCCTGACGCCCGTGCTGCTCGCGGGGGCCGTCGCCGGGACGCACCGGGCGGTCCTGCGCGAGATCCGGCGGCGCGTCATGTCCGGCGAACCCGCCGCACGCGTACGCGACACGGTCGCCCCGGCAGCGCTCCGCGCGTTCGACCGGCTGTGCCACGGACTGCACGCCGCGGGTGCGACGGATCGCCGTGTGCCGCATCCCTGACGTTCCTGGAGTGCACGACCAGCGGGTGCCGTCTGCCCCTGAACGGCCTGGGCGCCCGGAACGGCGGCGCGCCTTTCGGCCGCCTCGGCCCCCTGTCCCGGGGCCGCACGGAAACGCACGCGGCGCGGTGGCGTGTCACCGTCGGCGTACGCGGCCTGTCGCAGCCGGGCCGGGAGCGGTGACGCTCTCGCAGGAGGGCGCTGGGCATCCGCGGCGCTCGTGAGCCCGCTCCGGCCCGCTCACGTCTTACGGGAAGGCCTCCCGCCGGCCACGGCCGCCTTGCTCCTCAGCCGTAGCCGGTCGATGGTCCACGCGCCCAGACCGACCAGTAGGGCCGCTCCGGCCGCGTAGACCGGCAGCCACAGGGTCGTGGTGGCGGACAGGCAGTCGGCTACGGCGTCATGGCTCTGGACCTCCTGCGCCTGAGCCAGGGCGGCGGTGTCGCGACCGGCCAGGTCCCCCAGTGCCGCCTCCGCCCGCACGCTCGCGTAGGTGCCCAGCGCGGGACACCTGTCGCGGGTACCCGGCATCGGGAACAGCCACGCCCAGCGCTGGAGCATGGGGGCCAGCGCGATCGCCGCACACAACCCCACGACCAGCGCATACGCCACCAGGTTCCGCATATAGACAGAGCGGAGGCCGGGCGCCCATACCGGCATTCGGTAGAAGGAGAAGAGCACCGCGAGAAGCGTCGACCCAATGTACGTGGCGAACCACTGCCACGAACCCTGGGCGAGCGCGAAGGTCAGTACGGCGGCGAGGCCCATGCCGATGATCCCCGCCTGCCCCGGAGCGTCACGGCCCGCGCCGGTGGCTGCCGGACTCCGGTCACCTCGGGGGCTGGGCTCGTCCACGGTCTCTCCTGCCATCCTGGTCCGGCCACCAGCATCCAGGCGCCCCCCGCCGTCAGGCCGCAGCCATGCCGCACCCGCCCGGACGCCTGGCCCGGTTGGCGGCCCTCCCGCCGGCCGTCCCCTCGCGGCGGATCCATCAGCTGGCGGGCCCTCGGCCCGCTGAGGTGCCAGATGGTGTGAGAGCGCTGTGAGGCGGTGTGCTCAGCCGACCTGGCTTTCGCGGACGCCTCGGCCGCGAGCCGACGCCGACACCGGACCCGAAGAGCCCCTGCCGCGCCCCCCACCAGCCAGCGCGCCATCGCCCCGCTGCCCGCGGCCGTCAGGGCCAACCTGCCGCCCGACAGGCGCCCCTGCCGTCCGTCCCCCACTACGACCAGTTCCCGCGGCTCCGCCGCCCCGACCGCACCACCCCTCGAAGAGAAGAACGCCGTGCTCCTTCCCCGCCAGCGAGGAACCCAGCCATGAACACCTGCTCCCCGTTCTGGCCTACGCGGCCGACAGCGGACGGCGTCACCGCTCCAGGCCCCCAAGCGACCTGTTCCAGACGCCACTTGTACAGGGAAAACGCAACTTCGACACGGCCTCACCGAAGGCCTCGCCGCGCTCGCGCCGCTCACCATGGCCCGCTTCGCCCACGACGCGGGTATCCCCATCGAGGTCGAGTCCGAGTACCTTCCCGCCGCCCTTCTGGGACGCAACTGGTGCGGCGGGTTCCCCACGTAGGCGGACACTCCACCGCCGCTCCCGGCCGTCACGGCGATCCGTCCGGCGTTACGGGGCCTTCCCGTCCGCCCCCGTGCCGCACACGGGTGGGCGGGTTCGGCACCTGACGCCTCCGGTGTCGTCGGGAGGGCAGGTCCTGCCGGAGCATCCGGCGGGGCACGGGTGGAACACGAAATGGGGCCCGGTCAGATGACCGGACCCCCCTCGTTTTCCCCCACCGTCAGGCACTTCCCAGATCCCCCCAGATCCCTCCCCGGAAGCACCCGACGCAACGTATGACCCGGGTGGGGGCGGAAGGGTTGTACGGGGACGGGCGGCTTGACGATCTCTTTGCCTTGGAGGCAAGAAGGAGCTGTCAGCAGGCGTGCTCCGCGTAGCGGGCGGCCACCTCCGCGAGGACTTCGGTGCCGTCGCGGGACCAGAGGGTCTCGTTGAAGATCTCCACCTCGATCGGGCCGTCGAAGCCTGCGGCCTCGACCATCGAGCGGAAGGAACGGAAGTCCACCGAGCCGTCGCCGAGCTGGCCCCTGCCGAGCAGAACGCCCGCCGGGAGCGGGGTGATCCAGTCGGCGAGCTGGAAGGAGTGGATACGGCCGCCCGCGCCCGCTCGGGCGATCTGGGCGGGCGCCTGGTCGTCCCACCAGATGTGGTAGGTGTCGACGACCACCCCGACCTGTTCGGCCGGGAAGCGTTCCGCGAGGTCCAGCGCCTGGGAGAGCGTGGAGACGACGCAGCGGTCCGAGGCGAACATCGGGTGCAGCGGTTCGATGGCGAGGCGTACGCCCCGCTCGGCCGCGTACGGGGCGAGCCTGCCCACGGCGTCCGCGATGCGTTCCCGGGCGCCGTAGAGGTCCTTGTCCCCGGCGGGGAGGCCGCCGGAGACGAGGACCAGGGTGTCGGTGGACAGGGCCGCCGCCTCGTCGATCGCGGCACGGTTGTCGTCCAGGGCGCGGGCGCGTTCCGCCGGGTCCGGCGCGGTGAGGAAGCCGCCCCGGCAGAGGCTGGTGACGGTGAGACCGTGGTCGGCGAGGAGGGCGGCGGTGCGTTCGACGCCGTACTCCTGGACGGGGGCACGCCACAGGCCCACCTTGTCGATGCCCGCCCTGGCGCAGCCCTCGGCCAGTTCGGGCAGCGACCACTGCTTGATGGTCTCCTGGTTGATGGAGAGACGGCCGTCGCTCATCGGGTTCCTCCGTTGACCGTGAGGAGTGCGCGCATCCGGGACTCGGCCAGTTCCGGGTCGGGGAACAGACCCTGCCGGTCGGCGAGTTCGTACGCCTTCGCCAGGTGCGGCAGCGAGCGGGCGGACTGGAGGCCGCCGACCATGGTGAAGTGGTCCTGGTGCCCGGCCAGCCAGGCGAGGAACACCACGCCCGTCTTGTAGAAGCGGGTGGGGGCCTGGAAGAGGTGGCGGGACAGCTCGACCGTGGGGTCGAGGAGGTCCCGGAAGCCCTGGACGTCGCCGGTGTCCAGCACCCGGACCGCGTGGGCGGCCAGCGGGCCCAGTGGGTCGAAGATGCCGAGCAGCGCGTGGCTGAAGCCGTGGTCGTCGCCCGCTATCAGCTCGGGGTAGTTGAAGTCGTCGCCGGTGTAGCAGCGGACCCCGCCGGGGAGGCGGCGGCGCACGTCGATCTCCCGTTCGGCGTCCAGGAGGGAGATCTTGATGCCGTCGACCTTGTCCGGGTGCTCCGCGATGACCTTGAGGAAGGTGTCGGTGGCCGCGTCGAGGTCGAAGGAGCCCCAGTAGCCGTCGAGCGCGGGGTCGAACATCGGGCCCAGCCAGTGCAGGACGACCGGTTCGGTGGCCTGGCGCAGCAGGTGGGCGTACGTCTCCAGGTAGTCCTCGGGGCCGTTCGCCGCCGCGGCGAGTGCGCGGGAGGCCATCAGGATGGCCTGGGCGCCGCTCTCCTCGACGAGCGCGAGCTGCTCCTCGTACGCGGCGCGGACCTCGGCGAGGGTGGCGGGGCCGGTGAGCTGGTCGGTGCCGACGCCGCAGGCGATGCGGCCGCCGACCGCCTTCGCCTCGGCGGCCGAGCGGCGGATCAGCTCGGCCGCTCCGGCCCAGTCCAGGCCCATGCCGCGCTGGGCGGTGTCCATCGCCTCGGCGACGCCCAGGCCGTGCGACCAGAGGTGGCGGCGGAAGGCGAGCGTGGCGTCCCAGTCGACCGCGGCCCGGGAGTCCGGGCTGATGTCGGCGTACGGGTCGGCCACGACGTGGGCGGCGGAGAAGACCGTGCGCGAGGCGAGCGGGCTGCCGCCGGGGGCCAGGCCGAGCGGGGTGGTGCGGGGCTCGTAGGGGCCCTGCGGGAGGTGGATGGTCATACGCGGATCAGCTCCGATGCGCGGTGCGGGAAGCGGGCCGTCACAGGGACAGTTCCGGGACGTCGAGGCGGCGGCCGTCCGCGTGGGACTTCAGGCCCAGTTCGGCGAGCTGCACACCGCGCGCACCGGCCATCAGGTCCCAGGTGTAGGGCTCGTCGAGGACGACGTGGCGCAGGAACAGCTCCCACTGGGCCTTGAAGCCGTTGTCGAAGACCGCGTTGTCGGGGACCTCCTGCCACTGGTCGCGGAAGGACTCGGTGACGGGGAGGTCGGGGTTCCAGACCGGCTTGGGGGTGGCGGAGCGGTGCTGGACGCGGCAGTTGCGCAGCCCGGCGACGGCGGAGCCGTGCGTACCGTCGACCTGGAACTCGACCAGTTCGTCACGGTTGACACGGACGGCCCAGGAGGAGTTGATCTGGGCGACGGCGCCGCTCTCCAGCTGGAAGACCCCGTACGCGGCGTCGTCGGCGGTGGCGGCGTACGGCTTGCCCTGCTCGTCCCAGCGCTGCGGGATGTGCGTCTGGACGTGCGCCTGGACGGTGGTGACCCGGCCGAACAGCTCGTGGAGCACGTACTCCCAGTGCGGGAACATGTCGACGACGATGCCGCCGCCGTCCTCCGCGCGGTAGTTCCACGAGGGGCGCTGGGCCTCCTGCCAGTCGCCCTCGAAGACCCAGTAGCCGAACTCCCCGCGGACGGAGAGGATCTCGCCGAAGAAGCCGCCGTCGATGAGGCGCTTCAGCTTGAGCAGGCCCGGCAGGAAGATCTTGTCCTGGACGACGCCGTGCTTGATGCCCGCGTCCCGGGCGATCCGGGCCAGCTCCAGGGCGCCTTCGACGTCGGTGGCGGTGGGCTTCTCGGTGTAGATGTGCTTGCCCGCCGCGATCGCCTTCTTGATCGCGTCCACCCGGGCCGAGGTGACCTGGGCGTCGAAGTAGATGTCGATGCTGTCGTCGGCGAGGACGGCGTCGAGGTCGGTCGACCACTCGGTCAGGCCGTGCCGGGCGGCCAGCTCCTCCAGCGCGTGGGCGCGGCGGCCGACGAGCACCGGCTCCGGCCACAGGACGTCCCCGTTGCCGAGGTCGAGGCCGCCCTGCTCGCGGATCGCGAGGATCGAGCGCACCAGGTGCTGCCGGTACCCCATGCGACCCGTCACGCCGTTCATGGCGATGCGCACTGTCCTGCGTGTCACGAAACTTCCTCCCACATCATCGGCGCCCTCTTCGTAGCAAGCGCTTTCTATACGGAGGGACGCTAGCCTGCCGACAGCGGCGCGGACAAGAGGGCCCGGCCCGAAACCCTCGGAGGAAAGCGATGACGGTCACCCTGGCGGATGTGGCGGCGCGCGCCCGGGTGTCACCGGCCACCGTCTCGCGGGTGCTGAACGGCAACTACCCGGTGGCGACCGCCACCCGGGAGCGGGTGCTGCGCGCGGTGGACGAGCTGGACTACGTGCTCAACGGCCCGGCCAGTTCGCTGGCGGCGGCCACGTCCGACCTGGTCGGCATCCTGGTCAACGACATCGCGGACCCGTTCTTCGGGATCATGGCGGGGGCTGCGCAGACCGAGATCGGCGGGCCCGGGGACGGTTCGGGCCGGGCGGGCGGCGAGAAGCTGGCGGTGGTCTGCAACACGGGCGGCTCCCCCGAGCGCGAGCTGACCTACCTCACCCTGCTCCAGCGCCAGCGTGCCGCCGCCGTCGTCCTGACCGGCGGCGCGGTGGAGGACCCGGAGCACCAGGCCGCGGTCGCCGCCAAGCTGACCCGGCTGGCGGACGCGGGCACCCGGGTCGTGCTGTGCGGGCGGCCCCCGCTGCCGGACGGCTCCGCGGTCGTCGCGGCGCTCGCCTTCGACAACCAGGGCGGCGGGCGACGGCTCACCGAGCACCTTCTCTCCCTCGGCCACCGCCGCATCGGCTATGTCGCGGGCCCGCTGGAGCGGACGACGACCCGGCACCGGCTGGAGGGCCACCGCGAGGCGATGCGCTCGGCGGGGCTCGCCGGTGACGTGGACCGGCTGACCGTGCACGGCCCCTACGACCGCCGCTCCGGCTACGACGCCACGCTCGAACTCCTGCGCCGCGAACCGGAGGTGACCGCGGTGGTCGCCGCCAACGACACGGTGGCACTGGGCGCGTGCGCGGCGGTACGGGACCGGGGGCTGGGCATTCCCGGGGACGTGTCGGTGGCGGGCTTCGACGACCTGCCGTTCTCGGTGGACGCGGTCCCGGCGCTGACGACCGTACGGCTGCCGCTGTCCGAGGCGGGCGCGCGGGCGGGACGCCTCGCGATGGGCAAGGAGAACCCGCCGCCCGGGGGCATCGCGACGATCGCCGCGGAGCTGATGGTGCGGGGGTCCACGGCACCGCCCCGGGAGCGGTAGCCGGAACGTGCCCTAGGGTCTTTCGTTTGGATCAGGCTGGATCAGGGAGCGGGGGCTGGTGCGTGCAGCTGCAAGGCGGAGGAAGGAGCCGACGCGGAGCGTCGGTGACTGACGACAACGCGGCAGATGTGCGTGCCGGCCCCCCGCGAGCCCGGCATGATCCAAACGAGAGGCCCTAGCGCGGGCCGGAGCGGCATGGCGGTCCGGGTCTCAGCGGAAAGCCGGGCCGCCCTAGCGCGAGTGGGCCGCCACAGCCGTCCGGATCTCACCAGAGAGCCAGGCCGCCCTAACGCGGGTGAGCCGCCACAGCCGTCCGGATCTCGGCGGAGAGCTGGGCCGCGTCCTCGGTGTAGCCGGTGAGCAGCAGCCGGCCGCCTTCCCGGGGGCGGATGACCAGGTGGACGTTCCAGCCCATGAGCCGCCCCAGGGCGTGGTTCTGCCCGCGCTCGACCGTGCCGCGGATCTCCGTCCAGGGCAGCACCCGGGTCTCCCCGGTCCGCCGGTAGACCAGTCCTTGTTCGCGCAGGACGAAGACCTCACCGTGCCGTCGCAGGGTCCGCAGGCCGTTGGAGACCCCGCCGTAGACGCCGATGAGCGCCGCGCCCCACAGCAGACCGGCGACCTGGGTGCCCTCGCCGTTCTGCTCGAAGACGGCGAAGGTCACCGGGACGGCGATGCCCAGGACAGCCAGTCCGATCAGCAGGACGCAGATCGCGACGCGCCCCCGGCGCGTGTTGTCTGTCGGATGGTTACGGACGAACGCGCCCAGCGCGCGCTCAGCTTCCCTGCTCATCGATCCCCCGCCGAAGTCTCTTCCGAACCGAAGTCCCCGCCGTACGGGCCTAGTTGTACGACCCACGGCGCCCACCGGTCTGTGGGACCGTCAGTCTGCGGGACCGGCGGGCAGGCGTTCAAGGGCCCCTGGGCCCGCGAGGGCGCGGGCGGAAAGATGGGGGTGTTGCACCCATGCCCGCCAAGGCCGCCGCCGGAAGGATGGGGCGTGGCGGACCGGTAGTGCCGGCGCCGGACCGAGGAGGTGCGATGGCGAAGATCCAGACGGGTGGCGGCGAGCGGCCGGGTGTCACTTCCGCGGCACGTCCGGCCGCGACAGCGGGCCCCTCCGCCGACGCGGTCGGCCTGCTGGAGGCCGAGCGGCCGGTGACGGACGGGCTCCCCCCGGCCGACGGCCCGTGGTGGCGGCCCGCGCTGACGGAGGACGGGCCAGCGGAGGGCACGCGCCCCGAACAGGCCCCGGACTGGGCGGTGTTCGTCGAGGAAATGGTCGCCGCCGCGCCCGAGCGGGCGGCGATCGGTGACCGGAAGGACCTGCCGGGGCTGCGCGGCTTCGAGTACGTCCTGGCCCCGTTCACCGCCTGCGCGGCGCGACGAGCGCGGCACGGGCTGCCCCAGCGGCTGGACCGGTGGGCCGATCTGGACACCGTGCACGCTGACTTCGAACGCCACCTCTCACGGCGGCTGGCCCGTCAGGCCGCCCGGACCCTGGTCCTGGAGCTGCACACGGCGCGCCGCGAGGGACGGCTGACCGGGCACGGCCCCGAGGAGCGGTACGCCGACTTCCTTCGGCTCACCGGCGCCCGGTCCGGGCTGGCCGCGCTCTGCGCCGCGTACCCCGTGCTGGCCCGCATCCTGGCCCGTACCGCGCTCGACGCCGCCGCCGCGCTCACCGAGATGCTGGTCCGGTACGCCACCGACCGGTCCACGCTGCCCGGCGTCCGCGACCCCCGGGGCGCTTCGGCCGGGGAGAGCAGGCTGGTGGGTGTCGAGCCCGGCGCCGGGGACGGCCACCGGGGCGGGCGGACCGTGATGCTGCTCCGGTTCGAGAACGGTGCCCGGCTCGTCTACAAGCCCCGTCCGCTCGCCGCCCACCGGCACTTCAACGAGCTGGTCCAGTGGTTCAACACCCTGCCCGGCAGCCCCGGGCTGCGCACCCTGGCCCTGCTGGACCGGGGCCCGTACGGCTGGGTGGAGTTCGTCGCGGAACGGCCCTGCCGCACGGCCCGCCAGGTCGAGTCCTTCTACCGGCGCCAGGGCGCGCTGCTGGCCCTGCTGCACGTACTGGACGGCACCGACCTGCACCACGAGAACCTGATCGCGGACGGCGAGTATCCCGTACTCGTCGACGTCGAGACGCTGTTCCACCCGCCGTTGCTCGCCGCGGCCTCGGACGATCCGGCGGCCCGCGCCCTGCACGGTTCGGTGCACCGGGTGGGGCTGCTGCCACAGCTGCTCGTCGGGGACGAGTCGGCGCTCGACATGTCCGGGATCGGTGGCGGACAGGCGGCCGAATCCCCGGTGCGCGGCGTGGACTGGGCCGACGCGGGGACGGACCGGATGCGGCTGGTGCGCCGGGCGGCGAGGTTCGGCGGCTCGGCGAACCGGCCCCGGCTGACCGGCACGGCCGCCGACCCGTCCGCCTACACCCGCGCCCTGTGCGCCGGATTCCGCGCCGGATACACGGCGCTCATGGAAGCCCGCGCCGAACTGCTGCGCACCGGCGGCCTGCTGGACCGGTTCGCCCATGACGAGGTACGGGTGGTGGCGCGCCCCACCTGGATCTACGCCTCGCTCCTGGACGAGTCGACGCACCCGGACCTGATGAAGGACGCCGCCGAACGGCACCAGGTGCTCACGCTGCTCGGCACCGACACCCTGGGCTCCGCCTCGCTGCCCGGCCTCCTGGACGAGGAGGTCGCCCAGCTGTGGGCGGGTGACGTCCCGCTGTTCACCGCCCTGCCCGAGCGCACCGACCTGTGGAGCGGGAACGGCCGGCTGCTCCCCGGCACCCTCGTCCGCACCGGCCTCGACCTGGTCCGCACGAAGCTGGCGGCGATGGACACCGTGGACCGGCACGACCAGGAGCGGATCATCCGGGCCGCGATGGTGACCACCTCGCGCGAGCCCGCACACGCCTCGCGTCCCGGACCACGCCGTGCCCGTACCGCCGCGACCGCCCCAGAGCCGGAGCAACTGCTCGCGGCGGCCCGGTCGGTCGGTGACGAGCTGGTGTCCCAGGGCTATCTGGGACCGGCCCGGCTGAACTGGATCGGCCTGGAGCTGCTCGACGAGCGGTACTGGCGGCTGGCGCCGATGGCCGCCGACCTGGCGGGCGGCTACACCGGTACGGCGTGCTTCCTCGCCCAGCTCGCCGCGCTGACCGGGGCCGACCGGTACGCATCCGCCGCCCGGTCCGCGCTCGCACCGCTCGCCGGACTGCTGGACAGCCTGCACGCCCGCCCGGACGACCTGGGCCCGGTGGGCTCGGGCGCCTTCGCCGGACTGGGCGGGATCGCCTACGCGCTGGCCCAGGTCTCGGACATCCTGGACGATCCGCGTCTGGCCGGACTGGTGGCACCCGCACTGCGGCTCACCGGAGCGGCGGCCGTCGCGGAACGGGAGCGCGGGGTGCGCGCGGGCACGGCCGGCGGGCTGGCCACGCTGGTCACCGGGTACCGGGTCACCGGCCGGGACGATGTGTGGCGGGCTGCGGAACGCTGTGCCGGGGCGCTGCACGAGGCGCCGCTGCCCGGGGCGCCCGGCTTCACCGACGGGTCCGCCGGGATCGGCTGGGCGCTGCTGCGGTTCGCCGAGGCGGGCGGCGGCGAGGCGTACCGCGCTTCGGGGCTCGCCGCTTTGCGGGCCGCGACCGGCGCCGCGGACCGGGGCGTCTCCTGGTGCCGGGGCCGGACGGGTGTGGCGCTGGCCGTGCTGGACAGCCCGGCGGCCCGAGCCGACCCGGAGCTGTCCGGCTGGGCTCACCGGGCCGCGGCGGACATCGCGGGGGCCGAGCCGCCACCGGACGACAGCCTGTGCCACGGCGAGCTCGGCGTCCTCGAACTGCTGCGCCTGGGCGAACCGGCGGGGGCCCGCACCCGCTGGGTGGAGCGGGCCGGAGCGCTGCTCGCGGCGGCCGACCGTACCGAGCCACGCTGCGGAACACCCGGACAGGTACCGCATCCGGGGCTGCTGACCGGGCTCGCGGGTATCGGGCACGGGCTGCTGCGGGCGGGGTTCCCCGACCAGGTTCCGTCGGTGCTGCTGCTCGGCGGGCCGTAGACCGTCTCTCCCTCACCTCCTCCGTACCACCTCACGCAACAAACAACCTCCCACGAGAACAAGCGAACACGAGAAGAGGCAGACCATGCAGACCACCGAAGCCACCGCCCTGCGCGCCAGCGAGTTCGACCACTCCCGCGACGAGCACCCCGTCGGCGGGATCGCCCTGGGTGCGGGCGGCAGGCTCGGGCTGCGGAGCAGAATCCTCGGCTCCACCGACACCGTCGGCGAGAACACCGGGGACCTGCCGTGGACCACGATGACCTGGAACTGAAACCAGAAATCCGGCCAATCTCGTTTGAGATCAAGCGATTTGGCGCGCTGACCGGTGGTCAGTCGCTCAAGTAGCCTGCGTCCATGCGTGCCACTTCGTCGGTGATTGTCGGGCGTGTCGCTGAGACCGGCCTGTTGAGCAACGCCCTGGACTCCGCGTCGCGGGGTTCGGGCCGGGCCGTCCTGTTCGTCGGGGAGGCAGGCATCGGAAAGTCCCGGCTGGCAGGCGAGTGCGCCTACCGGGCGTACGAGCGGGGCATGCCGGTGCTGCGCGGGCGGGCCACGTCGACGGGTCTGGTGGTGCCGTTCCGCCCGCTGATCGAGGCGTTGTCGTCGCGGTTCCGGGCGGCCGGAACGCCCACCGATCCGGAGCTGGACCCGTACCGTCCGGCGCTGGCCCGGCTGGTGCCGGAGTGGCGCCAGGGGTCCGCGCCCGGCTATCCGGAGACGGTGGTCGAGCTGGCCGAGGCGCTGCTGCGGCTGCTGTCGGTGCTCGGCCAGGAGCACGGCTGCGTGATCCTGCTGGAGGATCTGCACGACTCCGACACCGAGACCATCGCGGTGGTGGAGTACGTCATCGACAACGTGGCGGACCTGCCGGTGCTGCTGCTGGGGACGTTGCGCCCGGAGCCCGGTGTCGCACTCGACCTGGTGCGCTCGGCGGAGCAGCGGCAGGTCGCCACGGTGCGGGAGCTGGCGCCGCTCGGTGCCGCGGACGTACGGGAGATGGCCGCCTCGTGTCTGGAGGCCGCCCCGGACGAGGTGCCGCAGGCCACCCACGAACGGCTGGCGGGGCGGGCGGGCGGCAACCCGTACCTGGTGGAGGTGCTGCTCGCCGATCTGCTGGACTCGGGGCAGCTGCGCCGGACCGGCGACCGGTGGGAGGAGCACGTCAACCCGGACGCGTCGGTGCCGACCGGGGTGGTGCGCAGCTGGTCGCGGCGGCTGGACCGGTTCGACGAGCCGGTGCGCGAGCTGCTGCTGTGCGCGGCGACGCTGGGCAACCGGTTCTCGGTCACCGTGCTCCAGATCGTCACCGGCTTCGACGACCGTACGCTCTTCAGCCATCTGCGCTCCGCCGTGGAGGCGAACATCATCGCCCCCGACGGGGCGGACCCCGACCGCTACACCTTCCGGCACGCGCTGACCGCCGAGGCGCTGGTCGCGTCGCTGGCCCCGGCGGAGCGGGCGGCGACGGCCCGCCGCGCGGCCCTGTCCCTGGCCGGGGTGGAGAGCCAGCTCGGCGACGAGCAGCGGCAGTTGATGGCGACGCTGCAACTGGCCGGGGGCGACCGGCACGGTGCCGCGCGCCAGTTCGCCGGGGCCGGGCGGCGGATGCTGGCGGCGGGCGCGTCCGGCTCGGCGGTGACCCTGCTGGAGCGGGCCCGCTCGCTCGCCCACGAGAGCGATCTGCGGGGCATCACGGAGTCCCTCGCGGTCGCCCACGCGGAGGCCGGTGAGCTGGACACGGCGCTGGCGCTGACCGCGGAGCTGCCCCCGGTGCCGCCGCGCTCCGACGCCGCCGAGCAGCGCGGCGAGGCCCACATACGGATCGCCTGGGCGGCGGTGATGGCGGAGCGGGTGGACGAGGCGGCCGGGCAGATCCGCAGCGCGCGGAGCATGCTCGGGGCGGCCGTCCGGCCCGAACTGGAGGCGGCGCTCGACGTGGTGGAGGGGCACCTGGCGCTGCTGCCCGGCCGGGCGGGTGACGAGCGGCAGGAGCGTGCGCAGGAGGCCGCGCGCCGGGCCGCCGCCGTCGCGGAGGAGCGGAGCCTGCCCGTGGTGGCCTGCCAGGCCTGGCAGTTGCTGGCGCTGCTGGCCCGGGAGCGCGGCTTCGACGAGGCCGACGCGTGCCTGGAGCGGATGCTCGCGGTCTCCGAGCAGCACGCCCTGCCGGTGTGGCGGGTGGAGGCGCTGGTCCGGCTCGGCGCCAACACGTTCATGCGGACCGGCGACCCGGCCCGGCTGGAGACGGCCCGCACCGCCGCCCAGTCGCTGGGCGCGCTGGTGCCGACGCAGACCGTGGACGGGCTGCTCGCCATGAACGCGGTGATGCGGGGCGAATGGGACGGGGCGCACGCGATCATCGAGCGGTCGGTGGCGGCCAGTGCCCGGGTCCGCAATCTGGGGGCGCACCGCTATCTGCTGCTCTCCTCGGCGGCGCTCGCCGCGCACCGGGGCCGAAGACGGGACCTGGACCGGGCGATGGTCCGGTTCCGCCGGGCAGGCGGCGAGGAGTCCTTGCTCGTGCCGCTGCAGCTGGGGCTGTGCCGGACCTTCGCGGCGCTGCTGGAAGAGGACCGCGCCGGTGCGCTGAAAGCGCTGGACACCTCACTGGCCTGGGAGCGTGAGCATCCCAGCTTCTTCTACCTGAGCGGGCGTTACGGTCTGCGTCCGCTGCTGCGGATCATCGAGAGGTGCGGCGGACTGGGCGGCCGGGCGGAGCTGAACGCGATCCTGGCGAGCCCCGGCGCGGATCTGGCCTGGAACCAGTTGTTCCTGCGGCTGGCCGAGGGCGTCCTGCACGGCCGGGCGGGTGACACGGACCTGGCCGTGCGGGTGGTCGGGGCGGCGTTCGACGAGGCCGCCGCCTTCCCGCTCGCCCGCCATCTGGGGCTGCGGCTGGTCGCCGGGGCGGCGCTGACCGAGGGCTGGGGCGAGCCGGTGAGCTGGCTGCGGGCGTCGGAGGAGTACTTCTACGGTGCGGGCATCCAGCCCGTCGCCGCGGCCTGCCGGGCGGCGCTGCGGCAGGCGGGGGCCAGCGTGGGCCAGCACCGGGGCGGCTGGGACCGCATCCCGGCGCTGCTGCGGACGAACGGGGTGACACCGCGCGAGTACGAAGTCTTCGTGCTGCTGGCGGAGCGGCCGGGAAACCAGCAGATCGCGCGGCGGCTGTCGATCTCGCCGCGCACGGTGGAGAAGCACATGGCGAGCCTGCTGAGCAAGACGGGCCGCGCCGACCGGGCGTCGCTCTGCGAGTTCTCCGCCGAGTGCGCGGCCGAACGCGACTAGGCACTGTGTTCACGCTGCCGTCGTCCGGCCGGAGGCCGGACGGGGCGGGTCCGGACGGGGCGGGGCAGGGTCCGGTGCGTGCGAGCGCGAGGCGGAGGAGGGAAGTGTGGCGAGGCTGTGGCTTCGCCATGGCGAGTGACGACGAGGCGGCCCGGCGCGGGACCGGGGCACGCAAGCCCGGGACGCGAGCCCGGGACCGGGGCGCTCAAGCCCGAGACGCGCGGGACCGGGGCACGCGGGACCGGAACCCGTAAGCCCGGGACGCAAAGCCCGGGACGCGCGGGACCAGGGCGCTCAAGCCCGGGACGCGAGCCCGGAACCCGCAAGCCCGGAACCCGCAAGCCCGGGGCGCTCAAGCCCGGGACGCGCGGGACCGGGACCGGGGCACGCGGGTTCTGGAGCACGCGGGATCCGGGCGCGTGAGCCCGGCGTGATCCGGACGACGGGATCCGGGGCGAGCGCGCCGTTGTGGGGGTGTGCGGGCGCAACATGGGGGTGTGGGGCGGATTTGGGCGGGTGCCGCTACGGAAGATGCGGGTCCGGCACCGATGCGGGGACCGCCCGCGACGGCGGACCATCCAGGAGTACGGTCGGCAGCCTGTGTGCCCGCCCCGGTTCTTCGGAGGTCCGCCCATGCCCCGAACCCCCGTCCCTACCCGCGCCCCGTCGGCCGGTGCGCTGAGCCTGTCGGTCCTCGGTCCGCTCTCCGGCCGACGGGACGGGCGGCCGCTGGCGCTCGGGCCGCGCAAGCAGCGGCTGGTCCTCGCCATGCTGCTGAGCCGGCCGAACACACCGGTTCCGGTGGATGTGCTCACCGACGCGGTGTGGCCGGACGATCCGCCGCGCACCGCGCGCAAGAACCTCCAGGTGTACGTCAGTTCCGCCCGGACGCTGCTCGGCGCGTGGTGCCCCGCGGGGCCGGACGGCCGGGGCGCGGAACGGCTGGCGCACTCCTGCGGCGGCTATCTGCTGCGGGTCGGCGAGGACGAGCTGGACAGCCTGCTCTTCCGGTCGCTGGCCGCGGCGGCCCGCCGGGCCGCCGACGACGGCGATCAGCGCGCCGCGGCCGGCCTGCTGCGCCGGGCGCTGGACCTGTGGCAGGGCCCGCCGCTGCACGACCTGCGCGACTCGCCGGAGGTGGCCGCGGAGGCGGAGCGGCTGGAGGCCCGCTGTCTGACCGTGCACGAGGACTGGGCCGAGACGGAGATCGCGCTGGGGCGGGCCTCCGCCGTGGTGGACGGGTTGCGGGACCTCGCCGAACGGCACCCCTCGCGCGAACGCGTCCGGGCCGCGTGGATGGACGCCCTGCACCGGACCGGCCGCCGGGCCGAGGCACTCGCCGTGTACGACGACTACCGCCAGCTGCTGGCCCGGGAGCTGGGCCTGGAGCCGGGAGCCGCCATCGCCGCCCGGCACCGGGCGATGCTGACCGGCCGGAGCGCCCCGGACCGGGCGGGGAACACGCCCCCGGCCCGCCGCTCCCCCGTACTGCGGGCCGTCCTGCCCGCCGAGGTGTCCGACTTCACCGGCCGGGGCGAACAGCTGCGGGAACTCCTGGACGTCCTGGGTCCGGAGGGTGGCCGGGTCGTCGCTGTCACCGGGGCCGCCGGGACGGGGAAGACGGCGCTCGCGGTGCGGGCGGCGCATCTGCTGGCGGAACGGTTCCCGGACGGCCGCGTCCATGTCCGGCTCCGCGACGAACGGGGGGCGGTGCGCCCCGCCGGGGAGATCGTCGGCGAGCTGGCCCGGCTGACCGGCGGCCCGGACCCGGCGGAGCCGATGACCGACGCGGAGCACTGGTTCCACTGGCTGGCCGCGCGCCGCGCGCTGGTCGTGCTCGACGACGTACCGGACGAGTCGGCGGTACGGGCCCTGCTGCCGGGCACCGGGGGCAGTTCGTTCGTGCTGACCGCGCGGGGACAGCTGGCCGGGCTCGCGCCGGTGCACCGGATCGCGCTGCCGCCGCTGGCCCCGGCCGAGGCGCTGGCGCTGCTGGGGCGGCTGATCGGGCCGGGGCGGGTGGGGCTGGACCGGGCCGCCGCGCTGCGGATCGCCGACGCCTGCGGGCTGCTCCCGCTGGCGGTCCGGGTGAGCGGGATGCGGCTGGCGGTGCTGCGCCATCTGCCGCTGGCCGAGTACGCGGAACGGCTGGCCGATCCGGCAGGGGTGCTGGACGAGCTGGTGGCGGGTGACATCTCGGTGCGCGCCCGACTGGCCTCCGGCTGGCAGGACCTGTCGCCAGGGAGCGGCCGGGCGCTGGCCCTGCTGGCCTCCGCCGTCCGCGAGGGGCCGTTCACCCTGCCGGAGGCGATGGCGGCGCTCGGCTGCGGGGAGCGGCAGGCGCTGCGGGCGGTGGAGTCGCTGATCGACGCCGGTGCGGTGTCCTCCCCCAGCGGCGAGGTCACCGCGCACTGCGTGCTGTACGAACTGCCGCGCCTGATCGGCCTGTACGCCCGCGAGTGCGCGCCCGTGCCGGTCGGCACGCACCCGTAGCCCGTCCGCCCGTGCCCGTGCCGGGCGCGCGGTCGCGTCCCGCGTGAGCCCCGTCGCGCAAGGGCCGGTCCTCCGGGCAGCACGGGCACGGGCGACGCCCACGGCCGCGAACAGCGCCGCCCCGCCGGGCGGCGCGTCGTCGTGGGCGAACGCGCGACTGGACCGTCCGCCTCTCGCCGAACCCGCAATCGCCACCGTCCACGCCACGGACGAGGAGCCGCGGTGGACGGGCCGGCGGCGCTCTGGGACTCGCGCGGACCGGCTTCCGGGCAATAGCCCCTTCGTCCCTTGCGGTTGAAGGGATCACCGCCTTGTTCATACCTCCGGGTTCATGCCTTCGGCGGTATCATCCGTCCCACGTCCCGTGCACCAAGTCCGTGACGGAGGCCGCACCTGTGAACGTCGTTACCCTGCTCCCCTTGGTTCTGCTGGTCGGCGCGGTGTTCCTCCTCGCCGTGACGTCCCGGAGCAGGCGTCGCACCTACACGGCGCACGCCCAGCGTGAGACCGAGTTCCTCGCGGCACTGCCGCCCCCGACCATCTCACCGGGGCATCAGGATGTGCTGGCTCTCGAAGCCCTGGACCACCTGTGCGTCCTGAGCGGCAGCACGCCCGAAGTGTTCGTGGACATGGGCGACTACTTCGCCCGGCGCGGGTGGAACGCCGGGGACGTGCACCAGCTCATGGGGCGCCTCTCCGGTCTGGGGCTGGCCCACCAACTGGTCACCGCCAGCCATCCCTTCAATCCGTACCGGTACCGGGCGACATCAGCGGGAGTGAGGGAGAACATGGCGAATTCCGGCCGCAGGGCCAATGCTCCGCACATCAGCCTCACCCAGAATTCGGAACAGGGCGACAACAACATCAACGCGGTCTTCGGCGGCACCGGCAACGCCTCGATGCACCAGACCCGTCAGGACGAGGTGCGGGACATCCACCAGCAGCTGGCACAGCGGCTCCGCGAAGAGGCCGCCCACGCCACACCGGTGGAGGCGGACACTGCCGAGAGCCACGCGGAGAACCTGGAATCGGCCCTCGCCACCGGGAACGCCGAGGCCCGCGACGCGGCGGTCGGCAGGATTCAGAGGTTCCTGCGGACCGTGGGCAGTGGATTCCAGGCCAGCCAGCAACTGCTCGCCCTCCTCGGACTGCCCGGCTCCTGAAGAAAGACCGGCGCGGCCGGGCGTTCCGCAGCACCGCGCCGTGCCCGGACCCGTCCCATGGTGAACGGGTCCGGGAATGCCCCGCCCGTCATCCCAGTGTCAGCGCGTCCAGCAGGTCGGGGCGTTCGGACGGGGCGGCGAAGACGGTGTGCAGGCCGAGCAGGACGCCCGCCGCGCCGGTCGCGAGGTCGGCGGAGAAGCGGCGCAGGCGGGAGCCCGGGACCAGGAGGCGGTCCTGTTCGGCGACCAGGTGCCAGGAGAGGTTGCGGATCGAGTCCAGCACCTCGGGACCGGGGCCGTGGGCGTCGCCGGTGAGCTGGTGGGCGGTGGCGACCAGGCCGGTGCGGCCCCTGAAGAGTCCCGGTTCGCGGATGAACTCCAGGACGCAGCCCTGTGCGACGCCCGGCAGCAACGCTTCCAGTGCCGGGTCCTCCCGGAGGGCCAGGTAGCGCTGGGCGACCAGGGCGACGCCGCCGCTGCCCTGGTCCAGGTAGAGGAAGTGACGCTGCCCGTCCCGTACTTGGACGCTGCCGCCCGGCATGGCCACACAGTGTCCGGCCTCCCGGGCGAGGGCCGCCCCGGCGGCGCTCAGCAGCCAGTCCTCGCCGGTTCGCGCGTGCAGTTCGAGGTGGAGCAGCGCGGCCCCGCAGAGCCCGGTCAGCAGCCCCGCGGAGTGCGGGGCGGACGGGCCGTCGGGCCCGGCGCCGTCGCGGACCAGCGAGTCGAGTTCCCAGGCGGTCCGCAGGGCGTGCTCCAGGAGTTCCGCGTCGGGTGCTCCGGGGCCGTCGGTGGCCAGGCGCAGGGCGGCCAGGGCCGTGCCCGCCGTGCCGGTGAACAGGTCGGCGGAGGGCGAGGCGGGAGCGTGCAGGGCGCGGTCGAGGAGGGCGCGGCCCTCCTCGCGGCGGCCGAGCCTGGCCAGGACGAGGGCGACGCCGGGCAGCCCGTCGAAGAGTCCGCCGGGGGTGTCCGGGGCGCGGCGCGCGGCCGTGCGGGCCAGCCAGTCGGTGTACGCGTCGGGGACCGGGGCGCCGACGCGGTCGAGGGCGTACAGCACCCCGGCCGCACCGTACGCGGCGCAGACGCCTCCGGTGGTGAAGCCCGCCGGGTCGCCGGGGAAGAGCCGGTCGGTGCGGTCCGGGGTGGCCCCGGCGCGGATGCCCGCGAGGAGCGCTTCGCGCAGGGCCGGCCAGTCGGGTGCCGGGCCGCGCAGCAGTGCGTCGACCGTCGCCTCGCCGCTGTCCTCGGGGAGCCCGTGGCGGAGCGCCGCGGGGCGGGGCGGGCCCTCGTCGGGGCCGAGGCGGTAGCGGGCGCGGGCCCAGCGTTCGATGGTGAGGGTCTTGCCCCGGTCGTGGTCGGTGACCTCCATGAGCGGCATCAGGAGGTGCAGCCAGATCGCCCAGAGCGCGTAGTCGTCCGCCGCGGCGCCCTCGGTGCCGTACGGGGCCTGGAGGCCGGGGGCACCGGCGAGCGGGGTGTCCGGGTCGTCGAGGTCGGTGGCGTACTCGAAGTCGATCAGGACCAGGCGGCCGTCGGGGCGCAGGATGATGTTGGCGGGGTGCACGTCGGCGAACCGCAGTCCGCGGGCGTGGACGCGGTCCAGGGCCTCGGCGAGCCGGTCCGTGACGGACCGGGCCCACGCGGCGTAGGCGTCGAGTTCGGCGCGGGTGCGTTCGCCGCGTACCAGCGGGAAGCGTTCGACGATCGCGTCGAACAGGGTGGTGCCCTCGATGTGCTCCTCGATGAGGAAGTGGTGCTCCCAGACCGTGCGGACGCCGTACACCTCGGGTACGCAGTCGAGTCCGGCGAGCCGGGTGAGGGCCCGGTGCTCGCGGTGCAGCCGGGTGACGGCGTCGTCCCCGGCGGGGTCGAGTCCGCACAGCGGCCGGGCCTCGCGGAGCACCACGCGCTGCCCGGTGGTGCGGTGTTCGGCGAGGTAGATGCCGCCCGCGTTGGAGAACTGGAGCGCCTTGGTGACGGTGTACGGGAAGCCGTCGTCGCGGGCGGCGGCGTGGGCGGCGAGGTGGGGACGCAGTTCGGCGGGGACGGTCACCCAGCCGGGCAGCCGGAACACCACCCCCCGGGTGTCGGGGACGAGTTCGCCGGAGGGATGGCGCATGGCGCGGACCCGTTCCCCGTCGGCGTCCCGGCACCAGAGCTCGCGGAAGGCGCCGTAGCGTACGTAGACGGGGGCGGCGCCGATCCGCAGGTCGCTGAGGATGTACGGTCCGCGGCGCCCGTCCAGGGCCCGGGTCAGGGCGTCGAGCAGGCGCAGGAAGGCGGCCTCGTCCTGGGGGTAGAGGGTGAGGAACTTGCCCGCCCCGGACCGGTTCATGTACTTCGCCGACATCAGCCGCAGGGCACGTTCGCTGCGCAGGAACTTGAACGCCACGCCCTGCTCCAGGCAGATCCGGGCGGTGTCGGCGAGGGTGCGCCCGGCTTCCTCGGGGACGGTGGAGACGTGGATCTTCCAGCCCTGTTCGGGGAGCCGGTCGTTCTCGGGGTGCAGGGCGCTCCACAGCCCGCCGCTGCCGCGCCGCCACCCGGCGGGGGGTTCGGCGCGGTCGAGCGGGTAGCGGGTGTCCTCGTCGGGGAGCCGGGCCGGGGTCTCGTAGTAGCGGCGGTCGGCGAGGCAGTACAGCTGGGTCTCCTGGATGCCGGGCACGGCATACCTCCGGGGGTGGCTCGTGGGCGCGCTCGCGGACGTACGCGCGGGCGTACGCGCGGTCAGGGGGTGGGGCGGGCCGCCTCGGTACGGTCCGCGGGGGCCTGCGCCGCGTCCGGTGCGGGCGGCTCCGGCGGCGGGGCCGCGCCCGACCGGGCGGACGGGGCGAGCGTGACGGTCGCGGCGGAAACGGCGAGGACGGCGGCGATCGTCCAGAAGGCGCCCCGGACGCCGAGGGTGGTGAGGAGCGCGCCCCCGGCCAGCGGGCCGAACGGCTGGACCAGGGAGGAGAGGAACCCGGCGGCGCTCTGCACCCTGCCGACCCGGTCGTCGGGGGTGACGACCAGCAGGGTGGAGAGGAAGCCGACGCTGGCGACCGTGGCCAGGCACATGCAGGCGGCGCAGAGCAGCCCGGCGAGCAGCGGGATCGCGATCCAGGCCAGGGCGGCGGCGGTCGCCACGCAGAGCCAGCAGGTGGCGGCGATCAGCGCCCAGGGGTGGCGTTCGGGGCGCAGCCGGGGGGCGAGGAGCGCACCGGTGAGGGCGCCGACCGAGGTGAGGGTGACGACGGTGCCGCCGCCGAGCCCGGACCGGCCGCCGCCGGAGAAGACGGTGAGCGCGGTGAACGTGAGGGCGCCGAACGCGAAGTTCATGCCGAGCCCGAAGACGAGCAGCACGGTCCGCAGGTAGGGCTGCCGCCACAGGAAGGAGAGCCCGGCGGTCATTTCGGCCCGGCTGAACGCGGAGCCCGCCCGGGTCTTCGACCGGGACCGGGTGCGGACCAGGGCCACGCAGAGGGTGGACAGCAGCAGTCCGACGGCCTCGGCGAGGAACGGCAGGACGGGGTGCACCCCGAACAGGGCGCCCCCGGCGAGCGGCCCCACCAGCCGGGCGGTGGAGGTACGGGCCTGGAGCCGGGCGGTCGCGGTCCCCATGTCGTCGGGGGGTACGACGCTGCGCATCAGCCCGAAGACGGCGGGCCCGTAGACGCTGCCGATGACGGCGCCCGCGCCCGCGACCAGCAGCACCAGGGGAAGCGGGGCGTGCCCGGTCCACACGGCCACGACCAGGGCGCCGACCACGCAGAAGCTGCCGAGGTCGCACAGCCGCATCAGCCTGCGGCGCTCGACCCGGTCGGCCAGGACGCCGCCGGGGAGCATGGTGAGCAGGACCGCGACGACGGACACGGTGCCGATCGCACCGGCCTGCACGGGCGAGCCGGTCTCGCGCAGGACGAGGAGCGGCAGGGCCAGCGCGGTCATCTGGGTGCCGAGCACGGCGAACAGGCCGCTCATCCACAGCAGTCGGAAGTCCCGGTTGGTTCGGAGCGATGTGGCCACGTGGAACTCCCGTCGATGGGTCACGGACGGCTCGTTGGGCCGGGTTCGGGGTCGGGGCGGGGGGTGAGGGACAGGTCGGGGTGAGGCGGGCCGGGGCGACGAGTCGGGGGCCGGGAGGTAGGTCGAGGGCAGCCCGACAGGTCTCCCGGAGCAGTTCGATGGGGCGGAGCGGCCCGACCGGTCCGGAGCCGCTCTCGGCCGAAGGAAGGAAAAAGGAAGGAAAGCGGGGGGCGGGGCGGTCCCCGTCGTCACGGGGCCGCCCCGGTCCGGCCGACCGGGGCGCCACACGGGGGGAACGCGACGGTCCCCGGGTGGCGCCTCGGTCCGGTCGTCGGGCCTCAGTTCTCCAGCACGAGGCTGACGGTGCTGACGCAGGAGCCGTCGATCTCGCGGCCGACGACGCCCGCGGTCTCCTGGAGGTCCAGAACGGAGCTGTGGGCCTCGACCTCGGGGGTCTCGTTGTTGTCGTCGGCGGCGGGCTGGGTGTTCTCGGACATGGTGGTCTCCGTCCACTCGGATGTCCCGGCCGTTCCGGGGAGTCCCCGGTTCTTCCGGTAGCGGCCGGCGGGTGCCTTCCGCTGACCAGAAAGTTACGAACCCCGGCCTGGCAAACGGCTCGGTGCCGGTATGGCGGCGGTATCCCGGCAGTTCACCGGTGGTTGGCGGCGGCACGCGGACCGCCGCCGGAACCGGTGGGCGACCGGCCCGTCCCCCGTGACCTGCGGCCATACCGGACCCGAACCGGCCGCGGACCGGTACCGAACCATCCGGCGGGACGCTCGCTCCGCGCACCGCGGCCGCGCGTGCCGCGTCCCTACGCCCGGAGGAGACGGCCGGATGGAACTCGCCGAACTCGTCGGACTGCGGCCGGTCCCGGCCGGTGGAGTGCTGATCACCCTCACCCGCCGCTGTCCGCTGCGCTGCGCCCACTGCTCCACCGGCTCCGGACCCGAGGTGCGGGAGGAGCCGGAGGCGGCGGCGCTGGAACGGTTCGTCGCCTCGTTCACCGCCGCCGACCGGCCAGAGGTCATGATGCTGACCGGCGGCGAACCCCTGCTCCGGCCCGCCCTGGTGGGCTCTCTCGCCCGTGCGGCGCGGGCGGGCGGAACCCGTACCGCACTGCTGAGCGGCATGTTCTTCGCGCGGTCCGGCGGCGGGCTCCCGGAGCCGGTGGCGCGGGCGGTGCGTACGCTCGACCACTTCTCCGCCAGCCTCGACCTGCCGCACGAGCGGGAGGTGTCCCGGGCCGCGGTGTTCCGCGCGGTGCGCGCGATCCGCGAGCTGGGCGTGGCGGTCAGCTTCCATCTCACCGGGACCGGCCCCGACGACCCGTACCTCGCGGACGTCACCGCGGACATCGACCGGACCTTCGGCGGTACGGTGCCGTCCCTCGTCAACGACGTACGGCCGTTCGGCCGGGCGGCGTCCTGGGCCGGTCCCGCCCGGCCCGTACCGGACGGCGGGGGCGTGCTGCCGTGCGCGATGGCCGCCTGGCCGGTGGTCGCCTTCGACGGCACGGTCCTGGCCTGCTGCAACCAGGACGCCGTGGACCACCGCCCCGTCCCGCCCCATCTGCGGCTCGGCCATGTCGAGCGGGACGACTGGTCCGCCGTACGGGAGCGGACGCTCGGGTCGCCGCTGCTGCGTCTCGTGCGCACCGTCGGCCCGGCGCACCTGCGGGAGCGCTTCGCGCCCGGCACCCCGGCCGGTTCGTACTGCGGGGACTGCCACCGGCTGGGCGCACGGCCCGAGGTGGTCGCGGCGGCCGACGCGCTGGCGGCGGGCGCCGCCGGGGCGCTGCTCGACCTCACCGCCGCCCGCCGCCAGCGCGAACAGGGCCCGGTGGCCCTGGTACGACGCCACGGCTGCGCCGCGTACGCCGGTCTGGTGGCGGCGGGGCCGGGCGCCGGGCGGCAGCCGGGTGCGGCGGCGGAAGGCGCCCGGTCATGAACGTCGTTCCCCCCGCCGCGCCTCCCGCCGGGACGCGCCGCGACGGGCGCGGGCTGCCCGCCTCCGAGCGGCTGCGGGTCAAACTCGCCTTCGCCGAACCGGCGTTGCGTGCCGCGTCGGCCGCGCTGTGGCGAACCGAAGGACTGCTGCCGCGCTACCGGGCGTACCTGTGCGCGATGCACACCGTCATCCGGGCGTCGGTGCCGCTGATGGAGCGGGCCGCCGAACGGGCCGGGCTGCTGGCCCGCGGCGGCGATCCGCTGGGAACCCCGCTGGCCGCGTACCTGGAACGGCACATCCGGGAGGAGGCGGAGCACGACCTCTGGCTGCTGGAGGACCTGACGGCGGCGGGCAGCGGGCCCCGGGCCGCCCTGGACCCGGTGCCCTCCCCGCTCGTCGCCTCCCTGGCGGGAGCCCAGTACTACTGGATCGAGCACCACCACCCGGTGGCGCTGCTCGGCTACATCGCGGTCCTGGAGGGGCACGCCCCGGCCGCCGGGCTCGCGCCCCGGCTGGCCCGTACGACCGGGCTGCCCGCCCCGGCCTTCCGCACCGTGCACGAGCACGCGCGGCTCGACGACGGTCACGCCGGTGAACTGTTCGCGCTGCTCGACCGGTTGCCGCTGTCGCGGGGCCAGGAGACGGCCGTCGCCGTCAGCGCCCTGCACACCACGGACGCGCTCACCCAGTTGTTCGTCCGGCTCGGGCGCACCGGACCGGCGCCGCCGGTGCGGGGAGCCGGGCGGCCCGTCCCGAGGGAAGGCCCGACATGACCGAACCACCGGACCGGCTCGCCGTGCTGTACGGCGCCGGCTTCGCCGTCGATCTGCTCACCGACGAACAACGCCAGGTGCTCCACGACCTCGCGCCGGAGGAGCTGACCGTGCTGCTCGACATCAAGAGCCGACTCGACGCCGTGGGGCCGGAGGTACAGGCGCACGGCGAGATCGCGGGCGGCGCCCTCTTCTGAGGCGACCGAACCGGGGGTGTCCGGCCCAGGACCGGACACCCCCAGCAGAGAGAGCATGGAGGAAGCGCTGATGAACTGCCCCGCGTGCCGGGACGAACTGCCCGTCGCCGCACGGTTCTGCCCGTCCTGCGGCACCCCGTGCCTCTCCCCCGCGGCCCCCGCCCCGGCCCTTGCCCCGGCCTCCGCCCTGGCCGCGGCCTCCGAGGACGAACGCAAGCTGGTCACCGCGGTCTTCTGCGATCTGGTGGGCTCCACGGCGCTCTCCGGGGTGCTGGACCCGGAGACCCTGCGGGCCGTGACGCTGCGCTACTTCGCGGTGATGAGCGAGCGGATCGAGGCGCACGGCGGTACGCCGGAGAAGTTCATCGGCGATGCCGTGATGGCGGTGTTCGGGGTGCCGGTGATGCGGGAGGACGACGCGCGGCGGGCGCTCGCCGCGGCTCTCGGCATGCGCGAGGCGCTCGCGGAGCTGAACAACGAACTCGAAGCCGGTCTGGGCATCCGGCTGAACATCCGGATCGGCGTCAACACCGGTCAGGTGGTGGCGAGTTCGGATGCGAGCACCCGGCAGGCGCTGGTCTCGGGCGAGACGGTGAACGTGGCGGCCCGGCTGGAGCAGAACGCGGCGGCCGGGGAGATCCTGATCGGCCCGCAGACCCTGGAGGCCGCCGGTCCGACCGTGGTCGTGGAGGAGGCGGGCCCGCTGCGGCTCAAGGGCAAGGCCGACCGCGTGCCCGCGTACCGGCTGATCTCGCTCGGCGCCGACGACCCGGAGCTGCTGCGCCGTTTCGACGTGCCGTTCGTCGGCCGTACCGCGGAGCTGGCCGCACTGGACGAGGCCCTGGAGCGCACGGTGCGCGGGGCGGGCCCGGGGCTGGTCCGGCTGGTCGGTGACGCGGGGATCGGCAAGACGCGGCTGGCCCGCGAGTGGCTGACCGGTCTCGGCGTCCCGGGGCGGCCCGTCGTCGGTACCGGGCGGTGCCGCAGCTACGGCGACCACGGCACCCTGGCGCCGCTGGCCGACGCGGTGCGGGAGGTGCTCGGTTCGCCCGTCGCCCGGGAGGCGCTGGACGGGGCGTCGGGGCGGGCCGGGGCGGCCGTGGCGGACGCGCGGGCGCTGCTGCGCGGCGGTCTGCTGCACGACGGCACGCCCAACGCCCCGTTCGAGGACATGTGCGCCGCGCTGATCACCGTACTGTCCCGGGCCGGGGGGCCGCGGCCGGTGCTGCTGGTCCTGGACGACTGGCACTGGGCCGAGCCGTTGCTGGTGCGGGCGGTCAACCGGCTGGCCGGGCCGCTGGGCCGGGCGGGCGGGCTCGTGGTGTGTCCGGGCCGCCCGGACGGGCCGCCCGCCTCCGACATCCCGGCCGCGGGTCCGGCACAGGTCCTGCCGCTCGCCGGACTGCCGCCCGCCGAGGCCGCCCTGCTGGCCCGCGCCCTGACCGGACCGGGTACGGACACAGCCCGCGCCACGCACGACCGTCAGCCGCACCACCACGATCCGCACAGCCGTGAGCCGCACCACCGTGGACCGCACGACCACGATCCGCACAACGACCATCCGCACGACCGCGAGCCGTACGACCGCGAGCCGTACGACCGCGAGCTGTACGACCGGGCCGAGGGCAATCCGCTCTACCTGGAACAGCTCCTCGTCCCCGCGGGCCCTTCGCCGACGGACGAGCGGGTGGCACGGGACGGGGCGCTGCCGCCGACCCTCCAGGCGCTGCTCGGCGCCCGGATCGGCGCACTGGAGCGGGCCGAGCGCACCACGCTGGACCTGGCCGCGGTCGTCGGCCGGGACTTCACCGCGCCGGAGCTGGTCCGGCTGACCCGGGCGGCGCGCGAGACGGAGAGCGGGACCGCTTCGGACGACGACCGGGGGCTGGTCGCCCGCGCCCTGGCCCGGCTGCGCGGCCGTCGGCTGGTGGAGAGCGCGCCGGGCGGCGAACCGGCCGCGGGACGCCACCGGTTCAGCAGCGGGCTGGTCCAGGAGGTGGCGTACGCCTCGCTGTCGAAGCGGGCCAAGGCCGAGCGGCACGCCTGGGCTTCGGAGCTGCCCAGTGTGACGGCGGCGGGCGAGGCGGCGGTCGGCGGGCACCTGGAGCGGGCCTACCGGTACCGCACCGAGCTGGGGCTGTCCGACGACCGGGCCGCCGCGCTGCGGGTGCGGGCCGCCGCCGCGCTGGCCTCGGCCGGTGCGCAGGCCCTGGCCCGGTCGGATCTGCACTGGGCCCAGGGCCTGTTGGAACGTGCCGTGGCTCTGCACCCGGCCGGTGACCCGGCGGCGGCCCCGGTGCTGCGGCGGCTCGGCGAGGTGCGCCTGGCGCTCGGCCGTACCGAGGACGGTGAGCGGCTGCTGCGGCAGGTGCTGGCCATCTCGACCGCCCCGGTGGAGGCCGCGCACGCCCGGCTCGCGCTGGCGGTGCTGGACCCGGCGGCGGTGAGCGTGCCGGCCACGGCCCGGTCGGTGCTGCCGCTCTTCGAGTCCGCCGGGGACTGGGGCGGGCAGGCGCGGGCCCGGCTGCGCCTCGCGCAGCGGCTCCAGCTGGCCGGGCGGCACGAGGAGGCCGACCGCGATCTGGTCCTCGCCCTGGACCACGCGGTGCGGGCCGAGGCGGAGCCGGAGCGGGCCGCCGCGCTCGGGGCCATCGGGATCTCGTTGTGGCGCGGCCCGGAGCCGGTGCCGGTGGCGGTGACCCGCTGCCGTGACCTGCTCGCCGCGCACGGGGCGGGCCGCCCCGCCGTACGCACCACGCTGAACTGTCCGCTGGCCGTGCTCCACGCGCTGCACGGCCGGGCGGACCTGGCCGGGCAGTGCCTGGCCGAGGCGGAGGAGCTGGCCGAGGAGCTGGGGTACGCGGAGGCGGAGGTCTTCCTGCCGGTGTTCCGGGCGACGGTGGAGGGGCTGCTCGGGCGGACCGGGGCGGCCCTGGAGCTGCTGGCGCGGGCGGACCGGGCGGCGGAGCGCGCCGGGGCCCGGTCGATGCGCCCGGCCGTCGCGCTGGAGGCGGCCCGGCTGCTGCTGGACGACGACCGGCCCGCGGAGGCCGGTCCGTGGCTGGCGGGGATCGGGTCCGCCCGGTCGCTGCCGCACGCGGACCGGGTGGACCTCGCGGGGCTGCGGGCCCGGCTGGCGGCGGGGGCCGGGGACGCGGCGGCGGCCGTGGGCCACGCGGACCGTGCCGTGCGGGACGCGCTGCTGACCGACTCCCCTCTGGTACGGGCCACCGCGTCGCTGGACCGGGCGCGGACGCTGGTGCTGCTGGGCGATGCGGCGGGCGCGGCGGTGGCGGCCCGGGAGGCCCGGGAGGGCTTCGCCGGGAAGGGACATCTGCCGGGCGAACGGCGGGCCGCGCGGCTCGCCGCGGGAGCGGTGGCGGCGACGACGGAGATGAGCTGAGCCATGACGACCACGGACACGGCACCGGGGCCCGGCACCGGGCTGACCTGGAGCCTGCGGGGACGCGGCCCCGACGATGTGGCGGTCCTCGCGGACCCGGGCCCCGGGCACGGCGCCGGGGCCGTCCCGGGTACGGGGCGGGGCGTACGGGTCTGTGTGGTGGACTCGGGCGTCGAGCGCGACCATCCGGGCGTCGGCCCGGTCGCGGGCTCGTGGGTGGTGGTGAAGGACCCGGAGACCGGCGGGACGGAGGTACGGCCGACCGACACCGGGGACTCCTGCGGACACGGCACCGCCTGCGCGGGCATCATCCGGCGGACCGCCCCGGAGTGCGAACTGCACAGCGTGCGGGTGCTGGGCGAACGGTTCTCCGGCACCGGGGACATCCTGCTGGCCGGGTTGCGCTGGGCGGTGGAGCAGGGGTTCGACGTGGTGAACCTGTCGCTGTCCACGACCCGTGCCCGGTTCGCCGAGGAGCTGCACGCACTGGCCGACCACGCCTATTTCCACCGTACGGTCGTGGTCGCCTCGGCGCACAACTCCCCCGTGGAGAGCTATCCCTGGCGGTTCGCCTCGGTGATCTCGGTGGGCAGCCACCAGGAGGAGGACCCGGAGCTGCATCTCTACAACCCCGATCCGCCGGTGGAGTTCTTCGCCCCCGGCCAGAACGTGACGGTGCCCTGGCTGGGCGGCGCGTCGATCCGTACCACCGGGAACAGCTTCGCGACCCCGTACATCAGCGGTCTGTGCGCGCGGCTGCTCTCGGCCCATCCGAGCATGACGGCCTTCCAGCTCAAGAACGCCCTTTATCTCTCCGCGGCCAACGTACGGTTCGGTCCGCGGCAGTCCACCTCGCCAGGAGAGGTCTGTGATGACGATGACCCCGAGAACTGATCCGGAGTCCGCCGCGGGTGCGGTGCCGCCGGTCCAGCCGGTCGAGCCGCTCCGCCGCGAGCTGCTCCAGTCCGTCGTCGATGTGGCCCGCGCGATCTTCGGCGCGGCGGCCAGTTCGGTCTTCCTGCTGGACGAGGAGGCGGACGCGCTGGTCTTCCAGGCGGTCTCCGGGCAGGGCGAGGAGTTCCTGGTGGGCCGCCGCTTCCCGGCCGGGCGGGGGATCGCGGGCTGGGTGGCGATGTCCGGCGAGCCGATGGTGGTGGACGATCTCAGCACGGACTCCTCGTTCGACCGTTCGCTCGCCGAGTCCACCGAGTTCGTGCCCAACGCCCTGATGGCGGCGCCGCTGATCAGCGACGGCCAGGTGCTCGGGGTGCTGGAGGTGCTCGACCCGTCGCCCCGCGCCCGCACCGACATCCGGGAGCTGGACCTGCTCGCGATGTTCGCCCGGCAGGCCGCGGCGGCGCTGCGGATGGCGGCGTACGCACCGGCCGGTGCGGGGGCGCCGGGGGCGGGCGGGCGGCTCGGGCCGCGGCAACGCGCGGACGCGCTGAGACTGCTGGATAGTCTGGGACAGCTGCTCCGGGAGCCCTGCTGAGCGCGGGCCGGACGAGCGGCCGGACCACAGGAAGGACGCACCCATATGAAGCTCGCTTTCTCGACCCTCGGAGTGCCGGGGATGCCGGTCGCCGATGTCGTCCGGCTCGCCGCCGGGCACGGCTACCAGGGGGTGGAACTGCGCGTCCATCCCGAGGAGCCGGTGCACCCGCGCCTCCTGGCGGCCGAACGGGCCGCTGTGGCCGAGGAGTTCGCGAAGGGCGGGGTGGAGATCCTGACCGTCGCCGGATACGTGCGGGCCGCCGCCGAGGGGGACGACGCCCCGGTGCTGGCGGAGCTGGCCGCACTGGTGGACCTGGCCGGCGACCTGGGCGCCGGGAACGTACGGGTCTTCCCGGGCGGCGGCGGCCAGGACCCCGCCGAGGCCGACGCGGTGGCCGCCCGCAGGCTGGCCGCCGCCGCCCCGCACGCCGCCGACCGGGGCGTACGCGTCCTGCTGGAGACCCATGACTCGCACCGGGCCGGGGTCGACGTGGCCCGGGTCGTCGGGGCGGTCGGGCACGGTTCGGTCGGCGCGCTGTGGGACGTCATGCACACCTGGCTGGCGGGCGAGGATCCGGCCGCCAGCCACGCCGTGCTCGCCCCGCACCTGGGCTACGTACAGGTGAAGGACATCGCCTCGGCCGAGGACACGACGCCGCTGGCCCTGGGCACCGGCGTACTGCCCCTGGCGGCCTGCCTGGAGACGCTGGACGCGGCGGACCCGGACGGCTGGGTCTGCTGGGAGTACGAGAAGCGCTGGCACCCGCACGCCGCGGAACTGCCGGACCTGCTGGCCGCGGGGCGGGAGTACCTGCTGCGGCACGCTCTGGACGGCAGGTCCTGAGGAGTGTCCCTCCCGGATCGCCGTGCCCGCCGGCTGGGGACGGCGGCGGGGCGGCGGGTGGCGGTGGTCCTGTCGTACCGGGGGGATGCGTCGGCGCCCGACGGGTGCCGTCCCGCACCCGGCCGGGCCGCGCAGCCGGGCCGCGCGGCTTCCGCTTCATGGTGAGCCGTCGCCCGGGGCTGCGGTGTCCGGGGCGGCCGTGTCCGGGGGCTTCCTGCCCCTGCTGAGCAGTGCCGAGACCGGAAGGGACGCCGCCAGGCCGCTGAGAAGGATCGCGGCGAGTGCGCCCAGGACGGCGGGCTGGTCGGCGAAGGCGAGGCCGATGGCGGCCAGGGCGGGACCGGCGTTGCGTACCGAGGCGACGCCGCCCATGGTGGTGCGGCGTGTGGCGGGGCCGCTGGCCAGCAGTGTTCCCACGGCGAAGGCGAGGACGGCGAGCAGGAAACCGGCGAGGAGCGCGAGGGAGCCGAAGAGGCCGACGACGTCGTGCCAGTTGCCGAGCAGCATGCCCGCCAGCACCATCAGGAAGGTGACGTTGGAGACGGCGGCCGCGGTGGGGTGCCACGACCGGGCGGTGGGCTCGGCGTAGCGGCGCAGGAGCAGCCCGATGGCGAAGGGGACGAGTTGCAGGAGCGCCACCGTGCGCACCAGCGCGCCGACGTCGAGGGAGACCGTGGTGCCGATGTCGGCGGCCTTGAGGATCGCGTTGGCGGTGGGGGCGAAGGTGAGGCTGCCGAGGGAGGCGAGCAGTGCCTGCATCGCCGCGCCCGCGACGGTGTCCCCCTGCTGCACGGCCGCCAGCTTCGCTCCGAAGGGGCCGCCCGGGGACGAGGCGATCAGGACCAGGGCGATGAAGGAAGCGGAGGAGAGCCCGAGCAGTGTGCCGATGCCCCAGCCGAGCAGCGGGACGACCACCAGGTTGGCGGTCAGCGCCAGCGACAGCAGGCGGACATCGGCGAGGACGCCGCACAGCGCCGGGACGGTGGCCCGCAGCCCGGCGGCGAACATGGTGGCCGCGATGAAGATGACCGTGACGGCGTTGAGGACGAGGTGCAGGGTGTTCATGGCCCTTGTCCGCCCGGTCAGTCGCGGAGGTCCCCGAGCCAGCGCAGGGCGCTCAGGCTCGGCAGGAAGCAGTACTCGCCTCCCCGGGTGACGACGAAGCGGGGCAGCGGAGCGAGGCGGCGGCGCACGGGCCGCCGGGGGACGGTGTAGCCGGCCTGCCCGTCCGCGGCTCCGACGACGGGGTCCTTCGTGCCGCCGTCCCCGAAGAAGACGCCGTCGTTCATCCACTCCGACTGGACGAACTCGAACTGCCGGCCCAGGTGGGCGCCGATGAACGCGAACATCAGGCCGCGCTCCGCTCCGTCGTCCTCCAGCACCCCTTCGGGCAGCGGCGGACCGTAGACGGCGCCACGCCGGATCATGCGGTGCAGCCGCACCTCCCCGGCCACGGAGGCGTCGCGCGGGTTGGCCCGGCGTATGTGGCAGCCCCTGGGGGTGGTGAATCCCGTCGGGTCGTCCTGCTCGTAGAAGAAGGTGTTGCGGCGGAGCGGGTCGGCCCCGAGGGCGGGGTCGTCGTGCTCCGGGGCGAGGGCCAGCGGGGCTCCGCTGCGCCAGCGGCCCATGACCTTCGCGGCGATCAGTTCCTCGTCCTGGGCGGTGGTGGAGTTGTCCTTCAGGTAGCGCCTGAAGGCCGCGACGTCCTGGTGGAGTTTACGGAAGACCGCGTAACTGCCGTTGCGCCCGAGCACGGCCGGTTCGGGCGCCTGGACACCGCCGATCTCGTCGGGGCATCCCAGGATGAACTCCCCGCTCTTCAGGGGCACTTCCAGCCTGTTGGAACCGGGGATGCCGCTGCCTTCGACGGCGGGATGGCTGACGCCGTCGAGGTAGCCGAAGTGTTCCTTCTCGCTGGGCAGTGCGTAGCAGTCCTGTCGCCAGACCGCCGTCACGCCGGGCAGCCGGTCGTAGGCGGACCGGGCGCGGTCGACGGCCTCCTCCAGGTGCGGCGGATCGGGAGCGACGGCGGCGATCACCACATGGACGTCGCGGGTGCCGAGCGGCGCCTCCCAGTGCCGCGGGCTGCTGGCTCCCTCGTCGCACAGTGCCCGTGCGCGGGCCGCCATGCCCTGCCGGAACTCCCAGGCGAACGACTCCAGCGACGAGCCGGGCACCCCCAGGACCCGCAGGCCCCAGTAGGTGACGGCGACGCTGACCCAGGTGTTCCCGAGGGGGCTGGAGGTGTCGGCGGCCGAGGTCGCCGCCGTGCCCGCGCGCCGCATCAGCTCCCGCCCCTGGTCCCGGTCGTCGATGCGGAAGAGCAGATACGTCGCCGCGTACGGGGTGGGGCGCGGGCTGAGGACCCCGCGCTGGATGTCGTCGAGGTCGAGCGTGATGTCTGTGGGTGCGCTCATGCCTGCCTCCCTGCGGCATCGCTACGAGACGAGGTTGTGCCAGAAGTTCCGCAGGCTGTCGTCGGCGCCGAAGAGCGTGCTGAAGATCGTGGAGTCGGCCAGCAGCACATCGGCTGCGCGGTCGCCGCCGGGAGGCATCCACAGGAACATGTTGAACTCGGTGGTTCCGTCCTCGGTGAACGGATGGGGGCGGGAGGTGTCGATCGGCTGCCGGGCCAGCACGTGGATGGCCTCGGGCTGATCGGCCGTCACCGCGTAGTGGGGCAGGTGCAGGTGGAAGTTGAAGTTCGTGACTCCGTTCAGCCACCCCTTCCCGTCCAGGTCCGGGACGGTCGACAGGGGTGCGATCCGGTGGTCCTCACCGGTGGCGGGACGCAGCCCGTACCGGTTGATGACGGGTACGCCCAGCCCCTTCATCAGGTCGCGGACGTACGTGGCGAACCGCTGCTGGCGGGGCACCAGGGGATCGCCGTGGTGGCGGTACTCCATCTCCCGCACGGACAGGTCCTGCGACGCACCGACGTCGTGATGGGGCCCCAGGACCAGACGGGTGTCCTCCCTCGCCAGGAACGCCCGCAGCGCCTCGATCTCCCCGGGCCGCGCCTCCTGCCCGGTGACCATGTGGTCCAGCCCGAAGACGAACAGGACGTCCGTGTCATCGAGCACCCGCTCGTCGAGCGGGGTGTGGAAACCGGCCTGGTCGACGCGCTGGTAGACCGGGACGGGATGTCCGGTGGTCTCCTCGACGAAGTCCTGGAACGGAACCCAGGCCCGGAAGAACAGCTCCAGCGATCCCGCGACGGTCTGCTGGAACTGACCGGGGTCCGACCACTTCGGATCCTCGTAGGCGGGCCACGCCACCCGGCGCACCTCGGTCAGGGTGGAGAACCGGTTGTCCAGTTCGGTCACGTTCCGGCCCGCCTCGGCGGGATAGCTCCACGAGACGTAGACGCTCACACGGCGTCCGGCAGGTGTGTGCGCCCGGGGAACGTGTCGCTGGTTGTAGACCCGCGCTGTTGTGGCCTCGCTCATTTCCCCGCCTCACTGCATCTGGTCGAGCATCTCCGACAGGGCGCTCTTGATCCGCAGAGCCTTCTTGATCTCGTCCGCCGTCACATACGGATACTCCCCGTACTCGATGAAGCTCGGACAGTGGTGCTCGCGAACGAATCCGATGAACGCCTCCGGGTTGGTCCGCCAGTCCTCGGGGAACCCCTCCAGGTGCTCGAACGCCGTGCTCACGCCCGCCTTCGAGAACAGCGCGACGGCGTCCTCGGTGTACTTGTCGAAGTCGGTGTCGAAGATCCCCTGGTACATGAAGCGCGTGTCGTCGTCGAAGAGGACCCACCGCAGGTAGTGCAGCTTCAACGGCGCCAGAAGGTACGGATCCTCTTCCAGCGCCCCGGCCAGTGCGGAGCCGTACGCGCGCATCGCGTCGGCGTGGCCGGGCTTGACCCGCGCGACGATGGTGAACCCGTAACAGGCGGGGGTCTTCGGGAAGACCGGCCCGTACTTCCCCTGTTCGAGCTGGTCCGTCTCCTTGGGGAGGACGACCGCCTGAGGCCTGATCTCCATGTCCACTCCTGCCGCCCAGTGGCCGGGACGATCCCATCTTCCCGCCGCTCCGCCGGGCGCGCCTGCCGAGCGGGGAGAGGGCCTGGTGAATGCGGCGCGGGTCCGGGCTGTCCGGTGGCCCCGCGGCGGGCTGCTTCGTCCCGCCTACCGTCCGGTCGCGACCCGCCCGGAGCCCTCCGGTTCGGCAACGGGTGCCGCCTGCGGCACGGCGGGCCTGCGCGCGCCCGCCAGGGAGGTCAGGGCCACCCCGCCGACCAGCAGCGCCGCCGCGCACCACCGCAGCGGACTCACCGACTCGCCCAGCAGCAGCGCGGCCGAGGACATCCCGAAGACCGGGACGAGCAGGGTGAACGGCGCCACCGAGGAGGCCGGGTACTGGCGGAGCAGGAAGCCCCAGACGCCGAAGCCGAAGACGGTGGTGATCCAGGCGACGTAGACGATGATCCCGGCGCCGCTCCAGTCCAGCGCGGCCAGCGCCGCCCGGTCCCGGTCCCAGCCCTCGAAGAGGAGGGAGAGCCCGAGCAGCGGGAGCACCGGAACGGTCGAGACCCACACCATGAAATTGAGCGAGTCGGGCGGGGCGGCCTTGCGGGTCAGCACGTTGGAGACGCCCCAGCAGGCCGCCGCCGCGATCACCAGGACGAAGGCGAGCACGGGTCCGCTCGCTCCCTCGTCGACCGCCGCGACCCCGATGCCCGCGAGGGCCACTCCCATGCCCGTCACCCGTATCCTTCCCGGCCGCTCCCCGAGCGCGAGGGCGGCGAAGAGAGCGGTGAAGACCGCCTGGACCTGGAGGACGAGCGAGGAGAGACCGGCGGGCATGCCGCGGTCCATGCCGATGAAGAGCAGGCCGAACTTCGCGACCCCGAGGGCCAGCCCGACGCCCACGATCCATTTCCACGCGACCTTGGGCGGGCCGACGAGCAGGACCGCGGGCAGGGCTGCGGCCAGGAAGCGCAGGGCGGAGAAGAGCAGCGGCGGGAAGTGGTCGAGGCCGACCTCGATGACGACGAAGTTGACACCCCAGACGGCGGCCACCAGGACGGCCAGGGCGATGTGGAAGGGACGCATGCGGTGAGGATCACCCACCCCGACCATGTAGCACCAGCACGGATTCCTTCATGGTGGGATTGAGCATCGCTGATGAATCGTGTGCGGGGCGGCCGGCGGGTCCGACGCCCCGGAATCCTGGAGGTCTGGTGCTGGATCTGGCCCGGCTGCGCGCTCTGCACGCGGTCTCCGTGCACGGCTCGGTGGCGGCGGCCGCCGCCGCGCTCGGCTACACCCCGTCGGCGGTCTCCCAGCAGATCACCAAGCTGGAGCGGGAGACCCGCACCCCCCTGCTGGAGCGGCGCGGGCGCGGGGTCGCGCTGACCGAGGAGGCGCTCCATCTCGCCGGTACGGCCCAGGAGTTGCTGGCGATCGTGGAGCGCGCCGAGACGGCCCTGGAGGAGCGCAGGGGGCGGCCGACGGGGCGGCTGTCGGTCGGCGCGTTCGCCTCCGCGGCGCGCGGGCTGCTGCCCGGGGTACTGGCGGAGCTGGGCCGGGAGCATCCGGCGCTGGACGTCCGGATGACCGAGGTCGATCCGCACCTCTCGGTCGACCTGGTGGCCAAGGGCGTCATCGATCTGGCGGTCGCGCACGACTGGGACATCGCGCCCCTGCCCGCCCCGGAGGGCGTGGCGCAGGCGGTGCTCGGTGACGACCACTGCGATCTGCTGGTGCCCGAGGGGCACCGGCTGGCCGGGCGGGACGCGGTGCGGCGCACGGAGCTGGCGCAGGAGCGGTGGATCTGCCAGCCCCCGGGGACGGTCTGCCACGACTGGCTCGTACGGACGCTGCGGGCGGCGGGCTGCGAGCCGGACATCCGGCACCAGGCGGAGGAGAACCACACCCAGCTGGCCCTGCTCGCCGCCGGTCTCGGGGTCGCGATGATCCCGCGCCTGGGGCGGGGGCCGTTGCCGCCGGGGGTGGTGGCGGTGGCCCTCGACCCGGTTCCCGTGCGGCGGCTGTACGCGCTGTGGCGCACCGAGGCGGCCCGGCGCCCGGCGATCACGACGGCGGTGGCCGCGCTGCGGGCGCACGGGGTGACGGCAGGACTGCGGCCCGGCGGCTGACCGCTCCCCTCCACGAAGGCCGGGGGCGGCTGACCGCCCCCACCCGCGGCGGCCGGGCACGACCGTCCCCTCGGCGGCCGGGAGCGGCTGACCGGTTTTGCCCGCGGTGGCCGGGAATGGGGGCGGGGCGGCGGCGA
This sequence comes from Streptomyces sp. NPDC058195, assembly GCF_042883525.1. NCBI lineage: Bacteria > Bacillati > Actinomycetota > Actinomycetes > Kitasatosporales > Streptomycetaceae > Streptomyces > Streptomyces sp. NPDC058195. Next base: position 159,748 of record NZ_JBHVVM010000014.1, on the reverse strand, counting down.
CGCCGCGCGGACCGGAACGGTCCGGACCCTTGACCGGAAGTTATTTTCTGGATATCCGTGCTCCTTGGAAGTTTCTTTCATCAGAGGATTCCCTCCTCACCTCTCGTCCCCGAGTACGGCCGAAGGAGCTCACGTGCACCACCGCACCTCCAGACGCACCCTTCTCACCGCCACCGCGGCGACAGCGGTCGCCGCCGTCACGGGCGCGGGCCTGGCCCCCGGCGCCGTGGCCGCCCCGAGGTCCGCGAGCAGCGGGCCGCACGCATCAGCCGCCACCGACCGGCGTATCCGGCGGATCATCTCCGGCATGAGCCTGGAGGAGAAGGTCGGCCAGCTCTTCGTGATGCGGGTGTACGGGCACTCCGCCACCGAGCCCGACCAGGCCGACATCGACGCCAACCTGGCCGAGATCGGGGTCCGTACGGCCGCCGAGATGATCGGCAAGTACCACGTCGGCGGGATCATCTACTTCGCCTGGGCGCACAACACCCGCGACCCGCACCAGATCGCCGACCTCTCCAACGGCATCCAGCGCGCCGGGCTCGCCGGGCCCACCCCGCTGCCGCTGCTGGTCTCCACCGACCAGGAGCACGGCATCGTCTGCCGGGTCGGCGAACCGGCCACCCTGATGCCGGGCGCGATGGCACTGGGCGCGGGCGGTTCGCGCTCCGACGCCCGCAAGGCCGGGCAGATCGCGGGCGCCGAGCTGGCCGCGCTCGGCATCAACCAGAACTACGCCCCGGACGCCGACGTCAACGTCAACCCGGCCAACCCGGTGATCGGCGTACGGTCCTTCGGCTCCGACCCGCAGTCCGTGGCCGGTCTGGTCACCGCGCAGGTCAAGGGGTACCAGAGCAGCGGGGTCGCCTCGACCGCCAAGCACTTCCCGGGCCACGGCGACACCAGCACCGACAGCCACACCGGACTGCCGGTCATCAGCCACACCCCGGCACAGTGGTCCGAGCTGGACGCGCCGCCGTTCCGGGCCGCGATCGCCGCGGGCATCGACTCGATCATGACCGCGCACATCGTGGTCCCGGCGCTGGACCCCTCGCAGGACCCGGCGACGCTCTCCCGGCCGATCCTCACCGGCATCCTCCGCGAGGAGCTGGGCTACGACGGTGTCGTGGTGACCGACTCGCTCGGCATGGAGGGCGTCCGGACGAAGTACGGCGACGACCGCGTGCCGGTCCTCGCGCTGAAGGCGGGCGTCGACCAGCTGCTGAACCCGCCGAGCCTGGACATCGCCTGGAACGCCGTCCTCGGGGCCGTGAAGAGCGGCGAGCTGACCGAGGCCCGGCTCGACGAATCGATCCTGCGCATCCTGCGGCTGAAGTCGAAGCTGGGGCTGTTCGACCACCCGTTCGTCAGCCACGCCGGGGTGGACCGCACCGTCGGCACCCGGGCGCACCTCGCCGCCGCCGACCGGATCGCCGAGCGCACCACCACTCTGCTCGCCAACGACGGGGCGGTGCTGCCGCTCTCCCGCCGCTCGCACAAGAACCTGCTGGTGGTCGGTGCCGACCCCGCGTCCCCGTCCGGCACCACCGGCCCGCCGACCACCACCCTGGCCACCGCCTTCGGCGAACTGGGCTTCGCGGCGACCGCGCTGTCCACCGGCACCGCGCCCGGCAAGGCGGTGATCGACCAGGCGGTGACGGCCGCGCGGGGCAAGGACGCGGTGGTCGTGGCGACGTACAACGTCACGGCGAGCAGCGCGCAGCGCACCCTGGTCGGCGCGCTGGCGGCGACCGGTGTCCCGGTGGTCACGGTGGCGATCCGCAATCCGTACGACGTCGCCCAGCTGGCCGGTACGGGCTTCGCCGCGAACCTGGCCACCTACTCCTGGACCGATGTGGAGCTGCGGGCCGCCGCCCGGGTGATCGCGGGCCGGGCCGCGCCGCGCGGCACCCTGCCGGTCCCGGTGCAGCGGGCGGACGACCCGGGCACGGTGCTGCACCCGGTGGGTTACGGGCTGCGGTACTGAGCCGACGGGAGGGGCGCGGAACCTCCGCGCCCCTCCCCCGGCGGGCCCCGGTGCGGCTACCGGCGCAGCCCGCGCTCCTCGCGTACGTCCCGCTTGTCGAGGCGGGCGTCGAACGCGGCGAGCGGCGCCGCCTTCGCCGGGTCCTCGCGCACGGCGGCCGGGGCGACGCCCGCCCAGCGCAGCACGGCGGCGGTGGCCTCCGCCCGTTCCTCCCCGGCGAGGGCACCGACCGTGGCGCCGTGGTTGCCGCCGGGCACGGTCATGACGTAACTGTCCCGGGAGCCCGCGCCGAGCCGGAAGGGCTCGGCACCGTACGGGTCGTTCTCGCCGTACACGTACAGCATCCGCTCCCCGTGGTGGCGCACCCAGCTGTCGATGTCGCGCATCGCCGAGGGCTGGAACCTCATGGGGATGGAACGCGGCACGAAGGTGCGCGGCGGCTGGTAGCCGTAGCGGCTGAGGCCGCCGAGCCAGGGCTGGCGGATGTCGGGCGAGCCGAGCTGGGTGCCCGCCTGGTAGTAGTACGGGACGTACTTCTCCAGGCCCTGATCGGTGTAGGTGGAGAAGCCGGAGACCGCGTCGACGGAATCCCAGATCGCCTGGTCGGAGGCGGACGTGGCGTCGGCCGGGACGTTCTCGCAGTCGGCCGGCAGGCTGTACTGCCAGAACGCCCAGTAGTAGTCCATGACGACGGCCTCGTACGCCTTGTCCAGCGAGCCGGTGGTCTGGAAGGTGTAGCCGTGGGCGGCGGCGTACTCCCGGTACTTCTCCTCCAGCGGGGCACGGCGTACCAGCGCCTCGCGCTGGAGGGCGCCCAGCCGGTCGCGGCACGCCTTGGTGCCCACCCGGGCGAGGAAGCGGTCGTAGGCCGAATCCTCCTTGTCGACCACGTCGTTGGGCGCCACGTACGCGACGACGCCGTCCATGTCCCCGGGGTGGAAGCGCTCGTAGTAGGTGGCCGTCATGCCGCCCTTGGAGGCGCCGGTGGCCAGCCACTTGGCGGGGTAGATCCGCTTCAGCGCGGTGAAGACCCGGTGCTGGTCGTCGGCGGCCTGCCGGATGTCGAGCCTGGACCAGTCGGCGGGCGAGGGCCGCGACGGCGTGAAGTAGCGGTACTCCAGGGAGACCTGGTTGCCGTCGATGATCCGGGTCGGCTCGGCGCGGCCGGGGCTGGTGGAGACGTTGTAGCCGCTGGTGGAGAAGACCGTCGGGCGGGAGGTGTCCTTGTGCAGCAGGGTGAGGCGCTGCTGGAAGGTGCCCCGGGACGGGTCGCGGTGGTCGACCGGCTGGGTGTAGGCGAGGACGAAGTAGCGGTAGCCCGCGTACGGCTTCTCCTCGATGACGCTCATCCCGGGGATCGCCAGGATGCGGTCCTTGATGTCCGTGCCCGTGCTGTCGTCAGCGGGGGCGGGCCCGCTGGTCACCGCGGCCGGTTCGGCGGCGGTGACCGCCCCGGCCGACGCACCCGTCATACCCGTCACACCCACCGTGCCGATGAGCACCGCGAGCGACAGGAACCCTCTGAGCGCCTTGCGCATACGACCTCCCTCAATTGGCCTTGTCGGCCGCGAGCTTAAGGGCTGTCCCGATCCCTGGTGGATCGGCGTGCGGCGTCAGACGCGGTGCGTCGCACGGCGGAGGAACGCCCGAATACGGGATGCATCCGGGCGTTCCGGCAACGCGGCGAGGTGCCGTGGCTGTCGTCGCACACCCGCCAGGGATTGGGGACAGCCCTGAGGAGGTCCGGCGGGAGTCCGGGCGTGCGTCAGCAGAGAATCCAGCCGGTGGAGCCCGACTTTCCTGAGATCGTGCCCGTGGCACGGACGCAGCGGTTGAGGGCGTGGACCGTCACCGGGCCCGCCTGCCTGGTGTACCGGCCCCGGTCGACGACGGGACGGCCGCCGCGCGCCTGGATCGTCACGGACATCGTGCGGGCCGCACCGGACTTCTTGGCGACCGCCAGCGCGCAGGCATAGGAGCGGTTCTTGTACACGCGCAGCTCGCCGGTGCCGAACGGGACGGTCTTCGCCGGGCGCCCGGCACAGACCGAGACGGCCCCGGCCGGTCCGACCGCGGGGCCGCCGAGCACCAGCCCGAGGGCCGCCGCCACGGACAGGACGACCACGCGCACCAGCGCCCGGCGGGCCCCCGGGAGGGGGCCACCGTCTCCCGGGCCTGCGGCCTTGGCGGACTTGCCCGTCGTTCTGGTCACTCGTCGCCCCATCATCACTCGAACATACGCACCCTGATCCAGCGCATACGCATACAGGTGTACGACGCAGGGAGCCCGTCCGAAGGTTGCGCGCCGAGTGCCCCGTACGCGGGGCGGCCGAAGCGCCAGCATGGCTCCACAGGACAGAGCCCCACGAAAGGCAGGAACCCCCTCATGCCTCCACTCCGCACCGCACCGTGTCCCCGGGGCCGGCGTCCCGTCGCCCGGACCCTGCTCGCCGCCGCGCTGCTGACCGCCGCCGCCGCGGTCCCGGCGGTCGCGGCGGGCCCGTCGGCTCAGCGGGCCCCGCAGGAGACCGTGGCCGCGGCTCCGGCCCGTGCCGAGCTCGGTTCCTCCGCCCGCCAGCAGGTCGCCCACTTCTACGGTGCCTACATCGACGCCAGGTCGGCCGAGGACGGCGAGAAGCTCGCCACCGGTCTGCGCGCGTTCTATCTGACCGCCCGGTTCCGCTCCCAGGTGGACGCCTGGGAGCGGCGCAGCCACGCGGACGGGGTGCTCCGCGCCCAGAACGCCCCGCTCGGCTTCCGGGTCACCCCGGGCGACAGCGGCGCCGGGCACACCTGGTCGACGGTGCGGCTCACCTGGAGCGCCGGGAAGCAGCCCGCGTACACCTACCTGACCGTCCGTTCCGACCTGCGGAACGGGAAGATCTCCGACATCACGGACGGCTCCGGCGGCTCCGGCGGCTCCGAGTGACCCGGCGGGCGGGCCCGCCGCTCACACCCCGGCGGGCTCGTCCTCCCCGATGAAGGTGCGCCACAGCACGGCGTAACGCCCGTCCCTGGCGAGGAGTTCGTCGTGGGTGCCGTCCTCGACGACCCGGCCGTGGTCCATCACCACGACCCGGTCGGCGCGGGCGGCCGTGGTCAGCCGGTGGGCGACGACCAGGGTGGTGCGGCGGCCGGCCAGCCGGTCGGTCGCCTGGTTGACCAGGGCCTCGCTGGCCAGGTCCAGGGAGGCGGTCGCCTCGTCGAGCAGCAGGATGTCGGGGTCGACGAGTTCGGCGCGGGCCAGGGCGATCAGCTGGCGCTGCCCGGCCGAGAGGTTGCGTCCGCGCTCGGCCACCTCGTGCAGGTATCCGCCGTCCAGGGTGGCGATCATGTCGTGGGCGCCGACCGCCCGCGCCGCCGCCTCCACCTCCGCGTCGGTGGCATCGGGCCGCCCGTAGGCGATGGCGTCGCGGACCGTGCCCGCGAAGAGGTACGCCTCCTGCGGGACGACCCCGAGCCGGTGCCGGTACGCGGTGAGGTCGAAGCGGCGCAGATCGGTGCCGTCGGCGGTGACCCGGCCGCCCGTCGGGTCGTAGAACCGGGCGACGAGCTTGACCAGGGTGGACTTGCCCGCACCGGTCTCGCCGACGAAGGCGACCGTCTGCCCGGCCGGTATCCGCAGCCCGACGCCGGTCAGCGCCTCCTCGGCGTCCCCGCCGTCCGCCGCTCCGCCGCCCCCGTACGCGAAGGAGACGTCCTCGAAGGCGATCTCGCCGCGCAGCGACGGCACGTCCAGCGGTGCGTCGGCGCTCTTCGTGGAGGTCGGTTCGCGCAGCAGTTCCTGGATGCGGCCGAGGGAGACGGTGGCCTGCTGGTAGCCGTCGAAGACCTGGGAGAGCTGCTGGACCGGGGCGAAGAACAGGTCGATGTAGAGCAGGTAGGCGACCAGCGCGCCGGTGGTGAGGGTGCCGTGGTCGACCCGGCCCGCGCCGACGATCAGCACGGCCGCGGCGGCCACCGAGGACAGCAGCTGCACGAACGGGAAGTAGACCGAGATCAGCCACTGGCCGCGTACCCGGGCCTCGCGGTAGTGGTCGCTGCGTCCGGCGAACCGTTCGGCCCCGTCGTGCTCGCGGCGGAAGGCCTGCACGATCCGCAGCCCGGAGACGGACTCCTGGAGGTCGGCGTTGACCACGCTGATGCGTTCCCGGGCCAGTTCGTAGGCCTGGACGCTCCTGCGGCGGAAGAAGAACGTGCCGACGATCAGCACCGGCAGCGTCGCGAAGACCACCAGGGCCAGCTGCACGTCCAGCACCAGCAGCGCGACCATGATGCCGAAGAAGGTGACGACCGAGACGAACGCGGTGACCAGTCCGGTCTGCAGGAACGTGGAGAGCGCGTCCACGTCCGTGGTCATCCGGGTCATGATGCGGCCGGTCAGCTCGCGCTCGTAGTAGTCCAGGCCGAGCCGCTGGAGCTGCGCGAAGATCTTCAGCCGCAGCGAGTACAGCACCCGTTCACCGGTGCGGCCGGTCATCCGGGTCTCGCCGATCTGGGCCGCCCACTGGACCAGGACGACCACCAGGGCCAGTGCGGACGCCGCCCAGACCGCGCCGAGCGCCAGCTGCGAGACGCCCTGGTCGATGCCGTGCCGGATCAGGACCGGCAGCAGCAGTCCGGCTCCCGCGTCGACCGCGACCAGCCCCAGGCTCACCAGCAGCGGCAGCCCGAAGCCGCGCAGCAGCCTGCGCAGCCCGTAGGAGTCCTCGGGGCGGACGGCCAGGGCCTCGTCGATGCCGGGGGTGTCGGTGGCGGGCGGCAGCGCCTCGACCTGGGCGAGCAGCTCGGGGGTGGCGGGCATCCCGGCCGCCGCGGTGTCGCCGGGCTCCTCCTTGCGGACCCACAGGTGGGGGCTTATGCCGCGCTCGGCGTCGAACTCGGCGTCCAGCTCCTCCTGGAGGGCCCGGTCGTCCTCGGGGCCGGGGGCGGCGGGGGTGAGCGGCCGGTGGCCGGGCGAGGTGCCGCCCAGCCCGTCGGGGTCGGTGAGAAGGCGCCGGTAGAGCGGCGAGCGGCGTTCCAGCTCCTCGTGTGTGCCGATGTCGGCGAGGCGGCCGTTCTCCAGGACGGCGATCCGGTCGGCGAGGCCCAGGGTCGAGCGGCGGTGGGCGATCAGCAGGGTGGTCCGCCCGGCCATCACCTGGCGCAGCGCCTCGTGGATCTCGTGCTCGACGCGGGCGTCGATGGCGGAGGTCGCGTCGTCGAGGAGGAGCAGCCGGGGGTCGGTGAGGATGGCGCGGGCGAGCGCGACGCGCTGGCGCTGGCCGCCCGAGAGGGTGAGTCCGTGTTCGCCGACCTTGGTGTCGTAGCCCTCGGGCAGTGCGGCGATGAAGCGGTCGGCCTGGGCGGCGCGGGCCGCCGCCTCGATCTGCTCCTGGGTGGCGTCGGGGACGCCGTAGGCGATGTTGGCGCGGACGGTGTCGGAGAACAGGAAGCTGTCCTCCGGTACGAGTCCGATGGCGGCGCGCAGCGAGGACTGGGTGAGTTCGCGGACGTCGTGGCCGCCGACCAGGACGGCGCCGTGCGTCACGTCGTAGAAGCGGGGCAGCAGGAGGGAGACGGTGGACTTGCCGCTGCCCGAGGCGCCGACGACGGCGACGGTCTCGCCGGGCTCGATGGTCAGTGAGAAGCCGTCGAGGACGGGGCGCTCCTCGGTGTAGCCGAAGCGGACGTCGTCGAACTCGACGCGCGCGGGGGCGTCGGCCGGGAGTTCCCTGGTGCCGTCCTTCATGGCCGGCTCGGTGTCGATGAGTTCCAGGACGCGTTCGACACCGGCGCGGGCCTGCTGGCCCACGGTGAGGACCATGGCGAGCATCCGGACCGGGCCGACGAGCTGGGCGAGGTAGGTGGAGAACGCGACGAAGGTGCCGAGGGTGATCTGGCCCCGGGTGGCGAGCCAGCCGCCGAGCGCCAGCATGGCGACCTGGCCGAGCGCGGGGACGGCCTGGAGGGCGGGGGTGTAGCGGGAGTTCAGCCGGATCGTGCGGAGCCGTCCGGCGAAGAGGCGGCGCCCGACCTCGCGGAGCTTGCCGGTCTCCTGCTCCTCCTGCCCGAAGCCCTTGACGACCCGGACGCCGGAGACGGCCCCGTCGACGACTCCGGCGACGGCGGCGGCCTGCCCCTGGGCGTACCAGGTGGCGGGGAAGAGGCGGGCGCGGGAGCGGCGGGCGATGTACCAGAGGGCGGGGGCGACGGCGACCGCGACCAGGGTCAGCAGCGGGGACAGCCACGCCATGATCACCAGGGAGATGACGAAGAGCAGGACGTTCCCGATGGTCATCGGGAGCATGAACAGGAGGCTCTGGATCAGCTGGAGGTCGCTGGTGGCGCGGCCGACGACCTGTCCGGTGGACAGCTCGTCCTGCCGTTTCCCGTCGAGCCGGGTGATCGTCCCGTACATCTCGGTACGGAGGTCGTGCTGTACGTCGAGGGCGAGCCTGCCTCCGTAGTAGCGGCGGATGTAGGTGGCTATGTAGACGAGCACGGCGGCGGCTATGAGGAGCCCGGTCCAGGTGGCGAGGGACCTGGTGTGGCCGACCACGACATCGTCGATGATCACCTTGGTGATCAGCGGGACGAGGGCCATCACCGCCATGCCCGCGAGCGACGAGCCGAGCGCCAGCAGCACATTGCGCCGGTAGCGCCATGCGTAGCCGCACAGGCGCCGGGCCCAGCCCTGGGTCCGTGTCACGCTCTGTGCGTCCTCTGCGTCCGTCACCGGTGCCTCCCGTCAGACCTGGTCTACCGGAAGGCACCAACGCGGTGGGCTGCGGATTTCATCCCGCCGTAACAAAGACGGGCCCTTGGCGGCGGGCGGGTGCTACGACCGGGGTGTGGCGGTGAGCATGCGGACGGCCGGGGCCTCCGGTACCGCGGGCACGGCCTCCTGCGGGGCGGCGGGCGGGGCGACGGTCGTGGTGGTGCGCGCGGCGACCGCCGGGCTGAGGTCCTTGTGCACGGCGCGGGCGACGGCCTGGATGGTGTTGACGCCGTCGTTCATCGTCTTGTTGTCGTGGGTGAGCACGGTGATCGCGTAGTCGTGCCCCTTGCCGGTGAAGGCGCCGATGCTGTGCACCCGCCAGCCGTGGGTGGCGCGCGGCAGCCAGCCGTTCTTGACCTGGACGGTCACCCCGGAGGGGGCTCCGGCCGGGGTGCCCCAGCGCTGCGAGGCGACGACCTTCTTCATCAGCCCGAGCTCGTAGGCGCGGGAGTTGTCGCTGAGCACGCTGTTCTTCACGGTCAGCAGGTGCAGCAGCCGCAGCTCGTCCTGGGCGGTGATCCGGGTGAGCCCCCAGTAGCCGCCCGAGCCGGGCACCGTGTGCGTCATCCCGGCGGCCTTGAGGAACGCCTTGACCTTGGTCACGCCCAGCTGCTTCCACAGGCTCGTGGTCGCGTCGTTGTCGGACTTGGTGATCATGGCGGTGGCGAGGTTGATCTCGCGCTGGGTCAGGTAGCGGTTGTGCTTCTTGTTGTCCCAGAGCAGCGTGGCCAGCACGGTCGCCTTCACCACGCTGGCGGAGTCGTACGTGCTCGTGGCCCGCAGGGTGCAGCTGGTCTTGGTCGTGCGGTCGTAGAGCGCCACGGCCGTGGTCGACTTGCGGCCCTTGAGCGCGGCGGTGATGTCCTTCGACAGCTTGGCGGCGAGTCCCGCCTTGCCGGAGGTGCAGCTCACCGTCGGTGTCGCCGCGGCGGCGGGTGCGGCGCCGAGCGCCACCGGCACGAGTACGCCGGCGGCGAGCACGACGGACAGCGCGCCCCGCGCACGGCGGGATATGTGGGATCCGTTCATGAGGCTTCCCCCTGAGTCGGTGTTCCGGGCGCGCCCCCGGCACGCCCGAAACAAATGACTCCTGGGAAGCGGAAAAGTTGTACGAGACACGCGTCAGGCGGCACACATCACCCTGCGGGGTGCACCGGTGTCGTACAGGCGGCTCAGTCCGGCCGCCGGGCCCTCAGGCCGCGTTCCGGGAGCTCACTTCGTCCGGGAGGCGGCGATCTGCCGGGACATGATCGTGGTCAGCTCGTACGCGGTGTGGGAGGCGGCGACGGAGGTGATCTCGGCGTGGTCGTACGCGGGGGCGACCTCGACCAGGTCGGCGGAGACCAGATGGCAGGAGGCGAGTCCGCGGACGATCTCCAGGAGCTCGCGGGAGGTCAGCCCACCCGCCTCGGGGGTGCCGGTGCCGGGCGCGTGCGCCGGGTCCAGGACGTCGATGTCGATGGAGATGTACAGCGGCCGGTCACCGATCCGCTGACGGAGCTGGTCGGCGATCTCGTCGACGCCGCGCCGCATGACGTCGGCGGAGGTCACGATGCCGAAGCCCATCTTCTCGTCGTCGGTGAGGTCCTGCTTGCCGTAGAGCGGGCCGCGGGTGCCGACGTGGGAGAGCGCGGAGGTGTCGAGGATGCCCTCCTCGACGGCGCGGCGGAACGGGGTGCCGTGGGTGTACTCGGCGCCGAAGTAGGTGTCCCAGGTGTCGAGGTGGGCGTCGAAGTGGAGCAGGGCGACCGGGCCGTGCTTCTTCGCGACGGAACGCAGCAGCGGCAGGGCGATGGTGTGGTCGCCGCCGAGCGTCATCAGCCGGGCGCCGGTGCCGAGCAGGTCGTCGGCGGCGGCCTCGATCGTCTCGACGGCCTCGTTGATGTTGAACGGGTTGGCGGCGATGTCCCCGGCGTCGGCGACCTGCGCGAGCGCGAACGGCGAGGCGTCCTGCGCCGGGTTGTACGGGCGCAGCAGGCGCGAGGCCTCACGGATCGCGTTGCCGCCGAAGCGGGCACCGGGGCGGTAGGAGACGCCAGTGTCGAAGGGAACGCCGACGACGGCGACGTCGGTGGTGCCGACCTCGTCGAGGCGGGGCAGCCGGGCGAAGGTGGCGGGGCCCGCGTACCGGGGGACGCGGGAGGAGTCGACCGGTCCGCGCGGGGTTTCGTTGCTGCTCATGTGGGTGCCTTTCCTTCGCTTCTCGCTCACGTACGCGGCCCGGGTGCCACGAGGCGTCACGAGGTGTCATGAGGCATCACGTGGCGTCGTGACGTGGTGTGCGGTGTCACGGGCGGCGCGTGTGTCCGATGTTCCGACGTGAAGGAACGGTAGGTGGCCCACGAGCGGCACTGAAGAGTACGTTTCCTCCATCATCGCCCTCATCGATGGATGGATCGTCCATGTCGCACGTCCCGGGCGGGCCCGCCCTGCCGCCCACTCCCCCGGTCCCGCTCGCCGAACTGCTCGCCCGTGAGGAGCTGGGGCTGCGCCTGATCGCGGGCCCGGCCGAGGCGGAGCTGCTGTGGGTGCACACCTCGGAGATGGCCGATCCGTACCCGTACCTGCTCGGCGGCGAGCTGCTGCTGACCGCCGGGGTGCAGCTGACGGACCCGGACGCCTTCGTGGCCCGGCTGGTGGAGGCGGGAGCGGCGGCGCTGGGGTTCGGGGTGACGCCGGTGTTCGACACGGTGCCGAGGGGGCTGGCCGAGGCGTGCGAGCGGCACGGCCTGCCCCTGGTGGAGGTGGGGCCGGGTACCCCGTTCACGGCGATCGCCCGCGCGGTGTGGCGGCTGATGGCCGAGGCCCGCCTCCGCGAGCTGCGCCGGGTGTCACGGGCCCAGCAGGCGCTGGCCTCGGCGGCGGCCCGCCCCGACCCGGTCCCGGCGGTCCTGCGCCAGCTGGCGGCCCAGCTGGGCGGCCGGGCCGTCCTGCTGGCCGCCGACGGCGGGGAACTGCACGCCTTCGGCCCCGTCCCGGCCCCCGGCGTCCGGGCCGCGCTGGCCCGGCTGACCCGGGTGGTCGCGGCCGGGGAGCGCCCCGGCCCGGCGTCCGCCGGTGACACCGTGCGCGAGACCCGTCTGTCGGCGTATGCGCTGGGCGGCGGGCAGGGGCTCGTCCTGGCGCTGGCCACGGACCGGCGGGAGGCGGGCGACCACACGATCTCCGGGGTCGCGGTCGTGCTGCTGTCCCTGCTGGCCGCCCCGCACCAGGGCGCCGACGCGGCGGGCCGGTCGGCGGCCCTGGTGCGGCTGCTGCTGGGCGCGGGCCCGCAGGAGGTCGCGCCGCTGCTCGGCGGCGCCGAGGAGTGGACGGTGGTGCACGCGCGCCGCGGCGGGAGCGGCCCGGTGGACCCGCTGGCCGCGGGGGCGCTGGGCGGCGCGCTCGGTTCGGCCCTGGTGGACGCGGGACGGGGCGGCGACGCGGTACGGGTGCTGGTCCCCCGCCTTCCCGGCGGCGGCCGGATCACCCCGCAGCCGGGCTGGACCCTGGGCGCCTCCGCCCCCGTCGGCCTCGCCGGTCTCGCCGCCGCCGACCGGCAGGCCGCCCGCGCCCTGGGCCGCGCCGTCGCCACCCGCACCCCGCTGGCGCACCACCGCGACCCGGACCCGGCCGGTCTGGCCGCGCTGGTCCCCGCCGACCGGGCCGAGGCGCACGCCCACGCCCTGCTCGCCCCGCTCACCGAGCCGCTGGCCGAGACGCTGCGCTGCTGGCTGAGCCTGCACGGCAGCTGGGACCGCACGGCCGTGGCCCTGCGGATCCACCGCAACACGGTCCGCCAGCGCATCACCCGCTGCGCGGCCCTGCTGGACGCGGACCTGGACGACATGGACGTACGCGCGGAGCTGTGGTTCGCGCTGCGGACGCTGCGCTGAACGGTTCCCTTCCCCGGCTACCGCAGCCCGAGGCAGGGCAGCCAGTCGCGCGAGGTGGCGTGGGTGACGGTGAGCAGGGCGCCGAGCGCGCCCGGCGCGCCGTCGAGCAGGGCGGTGGACGGGCGGGCGGCGGCGAGGGCGCCGGGCAGCCGGCTGCTCAGGTGGTCGGTGAGACGGGCGACGAGCGGGGCGGCGGCGGGCACCCGGGCCCGGTGGTGGAAGGCGTCCGCCACGGCCAGCACGCCCGCCGCGCCGTGGCACAGCCCGAGCCGGTCGGTCAGCGGGGCGCCGAAGAGGTGGAAGTCCATGTCGTACCGCTCGGCGAGGGTGGTGAAGGCGTGCGACGCCCAGTCGGCGCCCGCCCGGTCGCCGAGGGCGTCGGCCGCGTCCCAGAGCGCCCAGGTGATGCCGGGGGCGCCGTAGCACCAGGCCTGCCGGGCCAGGGCGCCGGCGGGCGGCGGGCCGTCGAGCCCGGCCCCCTCCCAGCTGCGCACGGACCGGGCGTCGTCGAAGGACTGCCGGACCAGCCAGCGGGTGGCGCGGCGCAGGGCGTCCGTCAGCCGGGGGCGCGGCCCGGTGCGGCGGACCGCGGCGGTCAGCGCGGCGGTGAGCCCGGCCACGCCGTGGCCCATCCCGGTGTTGACGCGGCCCTGGAGCCAGCCCAGGCGGGGGTGGTCCGCGTACTGGCCGATGCGCAGCCGGCTCAGTTCGTCGTGGTCGCACAGCATCGCCACATGGGCGGCGAACGGCAGGAGCTGACGGCCGGTCGGCTCGGGGTCACCGGCGCAGAGGGCGAGCAGGGTGCCGGACGGGCCGCCGATGAGGTCGTAGTCGGGCAGGCCGACGTCCCTCGTGCGCCAGGGGTGTGCGGCGGCCCGGTCCAGGAGGTGGTCGCGCAGCCGGTCGGCGGCGCGGTGCAGCGGCGGGTGGACACGGGCGGCCATGCGCAGGCCGACGAACGTACCGGCCAGGCCGCCGTCGTACAGGCCGTGGTGGGAGGGGCCCCGGCCGACGGTGCGTGCCCAGGCCGCGACCGCGCGCCGGGCGCTCGCCGCGGCGCCCGCCTCGTGGGTCTCCCTGACCAGCGCGGCCAGGACGGGAACCCCGGGGTCGGGGGTGGCGTGGGGGCCCCGGGCGAAGTCGTCGAGGAACCGGATGGCGAGATCGAGGGCGGCCCGGCGGGGCGGGGCCTGGTTGCCTGGATGCATCGGAGCTCCTCGTCGGGGAGCCACCCGTACCGGTCCGGGTGGCTCCGTTCATCGCAACGGCGGACACGGGGTGTCCGGGTGGGGGGCTGTCAGCAGTTGATGACGGAACCGCAGATGGTCGAGTTGCCGCAGACGACGGCAGTGGCGCAGAGCAGCGTGTCGCTGGCCTCCACGGCGGGCAGGTCGGCGCTGGTGATCCGCTCGTCCAGCTCGTCGATCAGCGTGTCGAGGTCGGTGAGTTCGATGAGGGGCATGGTGGTTCCTCCTGTTTCCCTGGTGTTCCCTGTGGTGCGTCGGCCGCCCCGGCATCCGGCGCACCAGGTGCGGCCGGGCCGGGGACGTCGGGGAGGAGGGCGGCGGCCGTGGCCGCCGTCTCCTGTGCGGTCCGGTCGAAGGGAATCCTGAGCAGCAGACCGGCGGCCACCGGTGCGCCCCGGTGCAGCGCGTCGCGCAGCACCGGTCCCCGCTGCCCGGCCCCGGGGCCGGGCAGCATCTCCTCCAGGACCAGTTCGTCACCGGGGGCGGCGCAGGTCCGCTCGATGACGTTGAGGGCGGTCAGCGCGTCGAGGTCGGCCGGTACCGGCTTCGCCCCGAACCCCGGCCGTACGAAGACGAAGCGCGGCAGCCCCGCGGAGCGCCGGAGCGAGCCGAGGGCCCGCACCCGGTCGAGGTCGTCGTCCCCCCGCCGCCCCAGCAGGGCGCGCGGCACCCGCCAGGCGGCCGGGCTGACCACCAGGTCGCGGCCGGCCGTCACGCGCGGCGCGCGGGTGACGGCGGGGCCCGCGGGGAAGGCCTCGGCGAGCCCGTCCAGGGCGATCACCGTGCCCGCCCAGGGGTGCCCGGCGGCGAGCAGCAGCCGCACCAGCCGGTCGTAGGGCGGCATCGGGTTGCGGGTGGCGTGGTGGACGGGCACCAGGCGCACGCCGTCCGCCTCCGCGACGATCCGGCGGCCCGACCGCCGCAGGGTGATGCGGTCCAGCGGCAGGTAGCGCTGCCCGGCGCCGCCGGGCGGGAAGTACGCGGCCGGGTTGGGGTCGCCCGTCCACCAGCGGGTGAGGACGGGGCGCCGGACGGTGTTGGCGGCGCGGCCGTCGGCCGAGGGCACCAGCAGTTCGACGAACCGCACCCCCGAGCGCTGTTCCACGGCGGCCAGGAACTCCCGGTAGGCGTCGGCGGTGTCGTAGCCGCCGTGCAGGGCCCGGAGCGCCTCGGTGAACCGGGCGTCGACGATCCCGGCGGGCGAGGCCGTCTCCAGCACCGCGAGCGGCCCCGGCCCGGCCATCGGGCGCAGCAGGCAGTCCAGTGGCCAGGGCGGCACCACGTCGTCGGCCGGTGGTGCCCCGAGCACGTCCAGCAGCGCGTCGTCCACGTCCACGCACGGTTCGCCGGCGCGGGCGGCGAGGTGGGCGAGGAGGTGGGCGTATCCGGACGCGGGGTCGTGCGCCGGGTGCCAGCCGGGGTGGCGGTGCGGGCCCCGGGCGGGCGGCGCGGGCTCGTCCGGGGCCAGCAGCCCGGCCAGGATCTCGCCGAGCGGGCGCGGGCGCGCGCCGAGCCCCTCGGTGCCGGGGACGGGGGGTGGCGCGCCGGCTCCGGTGGCCCGGTCGGCGCGGCGCAGGGCGGCGAGGCGGTGGGCGGTGCGCAGGGCTCGCTGGACGCGGGCGGCGGCCGGTCCGGGAACCCGGGCACCCAGGGCGCGGTGCGAGTCGAGGAACCGCTCGCCGTCCGTCCCGGGCTCCGTCCACCGGTCCGCGGGGCGGGGCAGGGCACCGGAGGAGGCGGCCCGGACGGCCGGGGACCAGGGCGTGTGGTGGCGGCGCGGGGCCACACAGAGCTGGAGCACGCCCAGGCGGGCCAGGTGGGTGAGGAAGCCGCGCAGGACGGCGGGGTCAGAGACCGGCAGCGCGCGTTCCAGTTCCGCGAGGGTGCGGGGCCCCTGGGTGAGCACGGTGAGGACGCGGTCGAGGAACGCGGTGCGCCGCAGGACGGTCTGCCGCAGCCGTCCGGGGTCGTCGGGGTCGATCGCGTAGCAGCGCAGTGCGCCGGCCGCGCCCGCCGGGGGGACGCCGTCCCGGCCGCCGCCCCGGCTTCCGCCTTCGGTGACGTACAGCGGGGCGAGGGCCAGGGCGGTCGCCGGGTCGGCGGTCAGCAGATCCCGGGCGGCGGCCCGGGTCCGTACCGTGTGGACGTTCTCCACGACGGCGGCGGCCAGCGCGGCGAGCTCGGCGCCGGGGGTGAGGAGGCGCCCGTCCGCCGCCGGACCGCCGACCGGGACCGGGGCGACCTGCCCCACCCAGCCGCGCGGCGTGGTCTTCACGGCGGCCCGGCCCAGCACCCGCCACAGATAGGCGGACCGTTTGCGCAGCCGCTTCCCGCTCCACCGCTCCCCGGCGGCCAGCCGGGCGGTCACCTCCGCCACCAGCCCGGGGCTCGCCGTGTCCAGGAACTCCCTCAGCACCGGGTCGGCGCGGACCAGCGACCAGCCGAGCGCCGCGACCCGCTCGCGCTCCGCCACGATCTCCCGTTCCAGAGCCGCCCGGTCCTCCCGGGCCGGTCCGGCCGCCCCGCACAGCTCGGCCGCCTCGTGGACCAGCCCGGCGGGAGCGACGGGCAGTGCCGCCAGGAAGCCGTGGTCCGCGGGGGTGGGCGCCGAGCCCGCGTGGAGCCGCCGCCGCAGGGCGAGGACGGCACGGCGCTCGGGGCCCGTCAGGCCCGGGTCGGGGACGAGGGCGCCCAGCTCCCCGGCCAGCCGCCGGGCGCGCGCGGCCCGCCGCTCGGCGTCGTCGGCGTGCGCGACGACCCGGCCGAACAGTCCGGAGCCGCCCGCGGCCGCCCACATCGCACAGGGGACGCCACACGCGCGGACCAGGGCGGTGGCACCCAGCAGCGGCCCTCGGTCCGCGCCGGAACGAACGGGCTCGGGGGCGGGCACGGGGGGGCCGGCCATGTCAGTCCACCGCCCCGTCGTCGGCCAGCGCCTCGGTGATCAGGCTCTGCCGGGCGTAGGAGAACCGGCCCCGGTTCCAGTGGAAGATCACGGCGTAGGCGGCGGCGCGGCGCGGTCCGCGCACCGCGTCCCCGGACTCGAAGTAGCCGGTGCGCCAGTGGTCCGCGGCCCGGCGCACCGCGTCGCCGTGGCCGTCCACCCCTGCCCGCCACCCCTCGGGCAGGGTGTCGAGCAGGTGGGCGCGGGGCTGGCGCCAGTGGGCGCGGATGCCTTCGGCGGCGCGGCGCAGGGCGGCGTCGCGCAGCCCCTCGGACAGGCCGCGCCCGGTGTCGCTGCGCACCGCGTCCCAGACGCCCCGGTGCTCCCAGCCGACGATCCGGAGCCCGTCGAACATGTCCCGGAGCAGGAAGAGGGAGAGCCGCCAGTCGGCGGCACCGGTGCCGTCGCCGGGCCGCCGGGTGTGGTGGTCGAGCCAGGCCAGCGAGTCGGCGGTGAACAGCTCGTGCACCCCGGGCATGGAGGCGGGGCCGCCGAAGAGGTAGGACTCCGGTTCGTAGACCGCGCAGACGGGAGGCCCGGTCAGCCCGTCGAACTGCCGCAGTCTGCTGAGGAGTTCGTCCCGGAGCGGGACGGTGCCGCCCGCCCCGTACGCCTGGAACCGCACCCGCAGGCCCGGCGGCTTGTGCATGAAGAAGAAGGCGCGCGCGGTGTCGGCGCCGAGGAGGTCGTGCGCGGTGTCCGCGAGCCATTCGTACAGGCGCGGCCAGGCCGTCGGCCGTGGGGTCAGATTCACCTGAACCCAGCTCGCCTCCGGGTGCTTCACCCCCAGCATGGGACCTCCGTGTGTCGTACGGGTGCGGTGCGTGTGCCGTGTGCGGCTACAGGTGTGCGGCCGGGTGCGCGCGGGCAGACGCGTGGGCCGTGGTGCGCGCGAGGAGGGCGGAGGGCGGTGCGGAAAGACCGCCCGGCGGCGCCGCGGGACGCCGGATCCGCGGGGCCGCGACCGGCCCCGGATGCGCGCGGTGCCCACGGAGCTTCACGGTGGGGACCGGCTGCGCCGGACGGGTGCGGAACCGTCCTACTCGCCTGTGTCGGCCTTGCTCAGGCCCTTCACCTCTCTCATTTCCCGCAGAATCACCATTCGAAAGAGAGAGGGGCATTAGTCATATCTTGGATGGGTGTGCGCTTGGCGTGATCACGGCGGCGCGAGCGCGACCGGCCGCGCCGGTGCGCACCGGGACGCCGCACGCTCCGGCACGGCCCCCGGGCGTCCCCGGGCCCGCCCGCCCACCTCCGGACCGGTCCGGGCCGGTCCGGAGCGGTCCGGAGCGGCCAGTCCGGGCGTGCTGCGCATCACCTGGACAGCGCCGGTGACCGTTGGGTAACTTCTAACGGTCTGAGCAAGCGCTTAGCCAGGGTGGCCGAAGCCCGACCGCAGCCGACCAAGGAGGCATCCCGTGCGCCGTACGGTATTCAACGAGGACCACGAGGCGTTCCGGGAGACCATCCGCGCCTTCATCGAGGCCGAGGTCGTCCCGCACTACGACGAGTGGTTCCAGCAGGGCATCGTGCCGCGCGAGTTCTACGGCAAGCTCGCCGGCCTGGGCCTGTTCGGCATCAACGTGCCCGAGGAGTTCGGCGGCGCCGGACTGGAGACCCACAAGTTCGAGGCCATCCAGTACGAGGAGACGGCCCGCGCGGGCGTCAACTTCGGCGGGTCCAACGTGCACGTGCTGCTGGCCCTCCCGTACATCAAGACGCTGGCCACCGACGACCAGAAGAAGCGCTACCTGCCGAAGTTCGTCTCCGCCGAGGAGATGTGGGCGCTCGCGATGACCGAGCCGGGCACCGGCTCCGACCTCGCGGGGATGAAGACCACCGCCAAGCTCTCGGACGACGGCACCCACTACGTGCTCAACGGCTCCAAGACCTTCATCACCGGCGGTGTCCACGCCGACCGGGTCATCGTCTGCGCCCGCACCTCCGCGCCGACCGCCGAGGACCGCCGCTTCGGCATCTCGCTGTTCGCCGTCGACACCACGTCCGAGGGCTACTCGATAGGGCGCAAGCTCGACAAGCTGGGTCTGCGCACGTCCGACACCGCCGAGCTGGCGTTCGTCGACGTGAAGGTGCCCGTCGCGGACCTGCTCGGCGAGGAGAACAAGGGCTTCTACTACCTCGGCCAGAACCTGCCGTCCGAGCGGTGGGGCATCGCCCACGGCGCGTACGCGCAGGCCAAGGCCGCCGTCGCGTTCGCCAAGAGTTACGTCCAGGACCGCACGGTCTTCGGCAAGACGGTGGCGTCCTTCCAGAACACCAAGTTCGAACTGGCCGCCTGCCAGGCCGAGGTGGACGCCGCCGAGGCCGTCGCCGACCGCGCTCTGGAGGCGCTCGACGCCGGTGAGCTGAGCCCCGCCGAGGCCGCCTCCGCGAAGCTGTTCTGCACCGAGGTCGCGCACCGCGTCATCGACCGCTGCCTCCAGCTGCACGGCGGCTACGGCTACATGAACGAGTACCCGATCGCCCGCCTGTACGCGGACAACCGGGTCAACCGCATCTACGGCGGCACCAGCGAGGTCATGAAGTCGATCATCGCCAAGTCCATGGGCCTCTGAGCGGCGGACCCGTTCGTGCCATGAGCGCAGCACTCGATTCCCTGCTCGATCTGCTCGACCTGGAGCAGATCGAGCGGGACATCTTCCGGGGTACGAGCCGTTCCTCGCTCGTACCCCGCGTCTTCGGCGGCCAGGTCGCGGCCCAGGCGCTGGTCGCCGCGGGCCGCACCGTGCCCGCCGACCGGACCGCCCACTCCCTGCACGCGTACTTCCTGCGGGCGGGCGACCCGGGCGCGCCGATCGTCTACAGCGTCGACCGCATCCGCGACGGCCGCTCCTTCACCACCCGCCGGGTCGTCGCCGTCCAGCACGGCCAGCCGGTCTTCCACCTCTCGGCGTCCTTCCAGACGTACGAGGAGGGCCTGGAGCACCAGGTGGCGATGGCGTCCGCCCCGGATCCGCGGACGCTGCCGACGGCGGCGCAGATGCTGCCCCGCCACGCGGACCGGTTCAGCGACCCGGGCGTGGTGGACCGGCTGATCGAGGCGCGGGCCGCGGTCGACCTGCGGTACGTGGACGATCCGCCCTTCGCCACCGTCGGCGAACCCCGCGAGCCGCGCTCCCAGGTGTGGTTCCGCGCCAACGGCAAGCTCGCGGACGATCCGCTGCTCCATGTCTGCCTGGCGACGTACGTCTCCGACATGACGCTGCTCGATTCGGTGCTCCTCGCCCACGGGCGCGGCGGCTGGACGGTCGGCGACGTGGTCGGGGCGAGCCTGGACCACGCGATGTGGTTCCACCGGCCGTTCCGGGCCGACGAATGGCTGCTGTACGACCAGGAGTCGCCGTCCGCGTCCGGCGGGCGCGGCCTGGGCCAGGCCCGTATCCACACCGAGGACGGGCGGCTGGCGATCACCGTCATCCAGGAGGGCGTGGTCCGGGTGCCCCGGACCTGATCCGGGGCCGCCCGTTCAGGCCGACCGGTCCAGCGCCCGCATCTCCTCGGGGGTCATGCGGGCCGCCCGCGCCGCGAGGTGGTCCTGGATGGTCTTGTGCAGGAAGGCGTGGCCGTCCCCCACGCGGCGCATGATCGCCCGGTCGGTCGCGTAGTCGAGGAAGCCCCGCTGGAGGTAGTCCGCCAACGGCGACCCCACCAGCGGGAGGGGCACCTGGTAGAAGCCGACGAGGAGCCGGTAGACCCGGTTCGGCCTGCTGGCGGGATTCCCGGCCTCGTATCCGCTCAGTCGGCGCATGCCCCGGAACACCGGGTACATCCATGACGGCATCTGCTGCCTGACCACGTCGTCCGGTGCCTGGAGGACGATGCGCGTGAAGTCGTCCGCGTAGTACACCGTCGCGTGCGCCTCGCTGAGGACCCGGGCGAGCCGCAGCAGACCGGCCCGCACCTGGACGGCGGGGCGTTGGGGTGTGACCGGCCGCCCCTGCAGCGTCCGGTCCCGGTGGATCATGCGTTCGATGTAGGTGTCGAAGATGCGGCCCCTGCGCTCCTCCGTGTCGCCGAGGGCCGCGACCTCGTTCTCGTCCACGCCCTCGTAGGCGAGCGCGGCGACGCCCAGCATCAGCGGTGTGGTCAGCAGCCGGGCCAGCACCGGATCGGCGGCCGCGGCGACGGCCAGGCCGCGCAGCCCCTCGCCCGCGCTGCCGAGCAGCGCGTGCACGGCCGCGACGTCCATGGGCCGCACGCGGACCGCGCCGCTGACGGTGAGCCGCTCCCCCAGCTCGTCGTAGTCGGCCGAGCGGCACGAGACGGCGATCGGGCAGTGCGGGTACCACTCGGCGGAGAGCAGCCCGTTGACCGCGCGGACGCATTCGTCGCGCAGGCCCGGAGCGACCTCGTCGAGCCCGTCCAGCACGAGGGCGATGCCGTTGCCCCGGAGCAGCGCGAGGCCGGTTTCCCGGGAGACCCGGTACCGGCTGTGCAGCTCGTCGAGGACCCAGCGTGTCATCGGTCCGCCGTGCCAGTCCGTCAGCAGCAGGACCACCGGAACGGGAGCGGCGTCGTCCCGCTCGGCCGCCTCGGCCAGGTCCTTGGTCAGTTCGAGCATCCGCGAGGTCTTGCCCGCGCCGGGAGCGCCCAGGACGAGGAGCTGCCCGTGGTGACGGTCGAAGACCTCGCCGATCCGGGTTCCCGCGGGCAGCTCCACCCCGCCCTCCGGGCCTCCGGCCGCGAGCCGGGGGGCGCCCCAGGGGTCGTGCACGGCCGTCCGGTGCTCGGCGAGGCCCAGCTCGATCCGCACGGAGCGCTCCCAGGCCCGGTCCGCGCCGTCCGTCCAGCTGCGGCGCACCGCGTGCAGCAGCGCCGCGCGCACCCTGGCCCGCTCCTCGGCACCGAGCTCGAAGTCCGCCTCCCGAGGTACGAGGCCGCGCAGGTGAACGATGTAGAGGAGCAGGCCCACCACGGCGAAGGCGACGGCCGCGCCGATGACCAGCGCCTTGCGGCTCTCGCCCGCGAAGCCCTTGTAGATGTCGGGCAGCAGCCCGGCGGCGAGCTCCTGGAGAAGGAAGAGGGCGAGCAGGACGAGCAGCCCGGTGAGAACCGGCTTCTGCCCGCGTCCGCGCAACCGCCGCCCCGATGTGAACATGGGCCCCCCACGACACTGGACATTCGCGGCACAGAATAGCAACGGCGCGCGTGCGGGGCGGAGTTAAGGCTCCGCGCCCTGGCGGTTTCCAGAGGCCGCTCCGGAGCGGGAAGCGGGGCCGTACCGGGCGCGGAACGGGCATCCGGCGGTCCCTCTGGCCCCCGCCCGCTCCCGGCCTGTCCCGTCCGTGCCTGTCTCGGCCTGTCAGGGCCCGTCTCGGCCTGTCCCCGGCCTGTGTCTCGGCCTGCCTGGGCCCGTCTCAGCCTGCCCCCGGCCTGCGTCTCGGCCTGCCTGGGCCCGTCTCGGCCCGTCTCAGCCCGTCCCCGCCTGCG
The DNA here is from genome assembly GCF_042883525.1 of Streptomyces sp. NPDC058195. Classification (NCBI taxonomy): domain Bacteria; kingdom Bacillati; phylum Actinomycetota; class Actinomycetes; order Kitasatosporales; family Streptomycetaceae; genus Streptomyces; species Streptomyces sp. NPDC058195. The sequence goes on along the minus strand of NZ_JBHVVM010000014.1, from coordinate 137,484 downwards.
TCTCGGCCCGTCCCGACCAGGCCGGGATCAGTCCGCGTCCAGCCCCGCCGCGTTCAGCAGGTAGGCCGTCATCGGGTCGTAGAACCGCGGGTCGATCACGTGGTCGTCCAGCGGGACGGCCACCTGGAGGGTGCCCTCCGCCTCGCCGAGGAAGAGCGCCGGGTCGTTGCAGTCCGCGTACCCGACCGCGTCCAGCCCGCGCTGCGCCGCGCACCCGGCCCATCCGTGGTCGGCGACGACCAGGTCCGGCAGCGGGCGGCCCTCGCGCTCCAGCCCGTCCAGGATGGCGGCCATCGGGGCGGGCGAGTGGGTGTGCCAGAGCGTCGCGCCCCGCTCCTGCACGGCGACGTCCGCGAACTGGAACACCATGCCCTCGTCGGCGACCAGCCCGGAGGGGATCCGCACGATCTCGCAGCCGGCCGCCCGCAGCGCCTGCGCCGTCTGCCGGTGCACGTCCAGCAGCCCGCCGGGGTGCCCGGTCGCGAACAGCACCCGCTCCGCGCCCGCCGCCGCCTTCCGCAGCCGTGCCGCCATCCGCTCCAGCGCGTCCACCGTCAGTTCCGGGTCGATGGTGTCCTGCCCGAACCGGTGCTCCGGGTCGTCGCTGACGCCGCAGCGTTCGGCCATCACCGCCAGCACGTCCTGCTCGTCGCGCCACCGGTCCCCGAGCTCCAGGCCCAGCCAGTAGTGCCGGTCACCGTTGGCGAGCCGCCGGTAGTGGGAGAGGTTGTTGTCGCGCGGTGTGGCGACGTCCCCGGCGATACGCGTACGGACGAGGTGATCGACGAGGGCGGCACGGCTGGGTATCGGCATGAACCCATTGTGCCGTCAGGAGTGCGCTCCGTGCTGGGAGTAGGTGACCTTCTCCAGACGGTAGTACTGGGCGACACACCCCGCGGGCCAGGGCCGCCGCCCGTGCCCGCCGAACGGCTCCACCATCCTGCCGACCGGCACCGGCGTGTACGGCAGCACCCGGGCGCCGTGCGCCGCCCCGTCGCGCAGGGCCCGGTCCTGGCGGTCCCAGCGCTGGGCGCGCACCTCCATCTGGGTGCCCAGCCGCGGCAGCGGGGCGGCGAGCCCGGCGCAGCTCAGCGCGCAGACGGCGGCGGCGACGGCGGCCACCGCCGGGCGGGCTCCGGGCGGCCGGGCCCGCAGCACACCCCCCAGCAGGGCGCCGAGACCGGCGAGCAGCAGGACGTACAGCAGCAGGAAGTCGCCCCAGACCCGGGCCGCGGTCACCACGGCCGCGCCGAAGGCCGGGTAGGTGATGACGGTGCAGAGGAAGCCGGAGACCAGGAAGGCGAGGGCCCCCGCGGCGGCCAGGAGCAGCGGGGGCCCGAGCGGGCCGCCCGCCGTCCGCGCGTCCGGCGCCCGCTCGCCGCCCCGGGCCAGCAGGCCGAGCAGCAGGCCCGCCGCGAGGGCCCCCAGGTAGGGCCAGGTGGTCAGGACCGTGCCCAGGATCTCGCCGAAGGCCCGCAGCGCGGTGGTCAGCCGCCCCGCGTCGAGCAGGGAACCGGCACCGGCCCCGAAGCGCGCGCGCCGGGCGTGCGCGCCGGGCGAGGTGTACAGCACGGCCGCCCCGGCCACGATCCCGGTGAGGGCGAGCACGCACCAGCGGCGGGTGAGCGTCAGCCCGGGTCCGGGGAGGGCGCGGAGGCCGAGCAGCAGCGCGGTGCCGAGCAGCACGCAGGCGACGACCGCGGTCTCCTCCGAGAGCGTTCCGAGGAAGAACCCGCCGAGGAGCGCGGTGCCCAGGGCGAGGCCCCGGCCCCGCCGGGTCCGGGCGCGCAGCAGCGGGATCACGGCGGCGCAGGCCAGCACCGGCGCCAGGGTGTGCGAGACGGAGTTGGCGGGCCAGTAGAACACCTTGTACGGGTCGGGCGTCGCGAGGAAGAAGACCACCGCGCCCGTCGCGGCCACCACCAGCGGCACCCCGCGCGGGGCGGTCAGCGCCGTCCGGTGGAGCACGGCGATGGTCAGCGCCCACAGGATGCCGACCATGAGCACCCCGCTGACCAGCGCGAACCAGGAGTGCCCCGGGACGCCGAAGGCTCCGTACGCGACGACCAGCAGGGCGTTGGCGACGCGTCCGTTGTCCTCGTAGTAGAACTTCGCGATCATCCCCGAGACGCCTTCGTCGCGTACGACGGGGAGGAAGCACCAGTCGTCGGCCCCCGGGCGGACCAGCCGGCCGGTCCAGAAGACCGCGGCGAGCAGGGCGAACGGGAAGGCACCGAGCGCCACCGTCCAGCCGGTGGCCCACCGCCGTACGCCCGGTGGCTCCTGTTCCCGCTCCCGCTCCCGCCCGTTCGGGGCTTCGAGGGTGTCCGTGGTCATGCGCGGCTTCCCTCCCCGTCCGGGCCCCGGGCGGCACCGGAGTCGATCGCCCAGCGGGCGAGCAGGAAGGAGAACGGGGTGGCCGCCAGCCCCGCGGCCAGGGCGGCGAGGTTCTTGTCCATCCCCAGCCCGCTCACCCCGAGGGAGAGCAGGGCGCCGCTGAGCACCAGGTTGACCGCGCTCGACAGGGGATAGCGGACGAACGCCTGCCAGGTCGGCCGCGTACGGCAGGTGAGGTACGAGTTGAGCAGGAAGGAGCCCGCGACGCTGCCCGCGTATCCGAGGACGTGGGCGGCCAGATAGGGCATCGCGGAGTTCAGCGAGGCGTACACCGCGAGATACACGGCCGTGTTGACGACGCCGACCGCCGCGAACGTCAGGAACTGCCGCACCGTACGGGAGCCGGGGGCGCGCGGCCCGGCTTCGCCGCGCGCCGGTTCCTCCCGGACCGCCGCCACCTGGACCCGGCCCGCCGGAATCCGTCCCCCCGCGCCTGAGCCCGGCCCCGGACCCCGCCGCGAGCCCGAGCCCGAGCCCGAGCCCGATCCCGTATCAGCTGCTTCGGCGGCGCCCGAATTCACCGCGGCCGAAGGGGAAGGAGCCGAATTCACCGCGACCAGTTCCGCCGGAATGCCGCGCATCAGGGCGGTGTCCAGGGAATCGCTCGTCTCCCGCACCAGATAATGCGGTCTCCGTTTGGACTCGCAGTAGATGCGGCCCACGTATTCACCGATCACCCCCAGGGTGGCCAGCTGAATTCCGCCGAGCGCCACGACGGCGGTGAGCAGCGTGGTGTAGCCGGGTACGCCGACCCCGTGCAGGGCGACGTCGGCGATGATCCACAGGGCGTACCCCAGCGCCGCCAGGGCGAGGGCGAGTCCGGCGTGGATGGCGAGGCGCAGGGGGCGGCTGTTGAAGGAGATCAGCCCGTCGATCCCGTAGTTCAGCAGCCGTCTGCCGCCCCACTTCGAACGGCCCGCCGCGCGCCGGACGTTGCGGTAGGTGAAGGCCACGGTGTCGTAGCCGATCCAGGAGAAGACGCCCTTGGAGAACCGGTTGGTCTCGGGCAGCGCGAGCACGGCGTCCACGGCCCGGCGCGACAGCAGCCGGAAGTCCCCCTCGCCGTCGACGACGGCCACGTCCATGCACCGGCCCATCGCGCGGTAGTAGGCGGTGCTGAGCAGGGTGCGCAGGGCGCCCTCGCCGCTGCGGTCGCGGCGGGCCACGACCTGGTCGTAGCCGTGCCGGTGCAGCTCCAGCATGCGGGGCAGCAGTTCCGGCGGGTGCTGGAGGTCGGCGTCCATGAGCACGACGGCGTCGCCCCGGGACATGCCCAGCCCGGCGAGCATGGCGGCCTCCTTGCCGAAGTTGCGGCTGAAGGAGACGTAGCGGACGCGGCGGTCCGCGGCGGCGAAGTCACGGACGCGGGCGCGGGTGCGGTCGCCGCTGCCGTCGTCGACGTACACGATCTCGAACGTCTGCCGGGTCGGTTCGAGGGCGGCGGTCAGCTCACGGTGAAAGGACTCGATCACCTCGTCCTCGTTGAAACAGGGGACGACGACCGAGACCTGGCATGTTTTCATTTAATTTCCCCAGCAGGCACAGGCGAGACGCCTCAAACCATATGCCCGGGGATCGCCACGACACTCCGAGGAAATGCCCCGGAAAAGAGGAAAGCGGGGAAGTCCGCGAGAAATCCCGCCGAAATCCCGCACCCTTCACGCATTAATTCATATGTTCGGGACGCCGCGGGGACGGCGGAGTGTCCTCAGCCGCGGAACAGCCCTCCCGCGGGGAACCGCCCTCAGGCGCGGACCGCGGCCGCCTCGAACGCCCCGCGTGCCAGCCGGTGCAGCAGCGCCGCGGTCTCCGCGCGGTCCGGGCGTACGCCGGGGCGGCCCAGGTGGGGGGTGGAGTTGAGCAGGCCGAAGACGGCGTGGACGGCGGCGCGGGCCTCGTGCTCGGGCAGGTCCGGGTAGACCGCCCGGACCACCTCGACCCACACCTCGACGTACTGCCGCTGGAGCTGGCGGACCCGCTTGCGGTCGGCCTCCCGCAGCCGGTCGAGCTCGCGGTCGTGGAGGGTGATCAGGGGGCGGTCGTCGAGGGCGAAGTCGATGTGCCCCTCGATGAGCGCGTCGAGCAGCGCCCGCGGGGAGCCCGTCGCGCTCGCCGCGTCCTCCGAGACGCGCAGCCGCCCGCCCTCCAGCAGCCGCTCGCTGATGCCGACCAGCAGCTCGGCGAGCATCGCGTCCTTGCCGGGGAAGTGACGGTAGAGCCCGGGGCCGCTGATGCCGACGGCGGCGCCTATCTCGTCGACCCCGACGCCGTGGAAGCCGCGCTCGGCGAAGAGGCGGGCGGCCTCCTTGAGGATCTGCTCGCGGCGGGTGGGGGCGTCCGTCCTGGTGGTCATGGATTCGATTCTAGACAGCCGGGTTAGCGAACGTTAACCTGAAGAACGGACGTTAACGTTCACTAACCACTGCGGTACGGGCAAGGGGGCTCGACACGATGCAGCAGGCACCGGTGCTGACGAGCGCGGCCGATCCCGCCTCCGAGGCCTGGAAGGCCAACGAGGCGGCGCATCACGCGCTCGTCGACGAGCTGCGCGAGCGGCTCACGAAGGCCAGGCTCGGCGGAGGTGAGCGGGCCCGCGCCCGGCATGTGGCGCGCGGCAAGCTGCTGCCCAGGGACCGGGTGGACACCCTGCTCGATCCGGGCTCCCCGTTCCTGGAGCTGGCCCCGCTGGCGGCCGAGGGGCTGTACGGGGGCGCCGCCCCGGCGGCCGGGGTGATCGCCGGGATCGGCCGGGTCGGCGGCCGGGAGTGCGTGATCGTCGCCAACGACGCGACGGTCAAGGGCGGCACGTACTACCCGATGACGGTGAAGAAGCACCTGCGGGCCCAGGAAGTGGCGCTGGAGAACCGTCTCCCCTGCCTGTATCTCGTCGACTCCGGCGGGGCCTTCCTGCCGATGCAGGACGAGGTCTTCCCCGACCGGGAGCACTTCGGGCGGATCTTCTACAACCAGGCCCGGATGTCCGGGGCCGGTATCCCGCAGATCGCCGCGGTCATGGGCTCGTGCACGGCGGGCGGGGCGTACGTCCCCGCGATGAGCGACGAGGCCGTGATCGTCCGCAATCAGGGCACGATCTTCCTGGGCGGTCCGCCGCTGGTGAAGGCCGCGACCGGCGAGGTCGTGACGGCCGAGGAGCTGGGCGGCGGAGAGGTCCACTCCCGTACGTCCGGGGTGACCGACCACCTCGCGGAGGACGACGCGCACGCGCTGCGGATCGTGCGGAACATCGTGGGCACCCTGCCGGACCGGGGCGCGCTGCCGTGGTCCGTGCGCCCCGTCGAGGAGCCCAGGACCGACCCCGCCGGGCTCTACGGCGCCGTCCCGGTCGATTCCCGCACCCCGTACGACGTGCGGGAGGTGATCGCCCGGGTCGTGGACGGCTCGCGGTTCGCCGAGTTCAAGGCCGAGTACGGCACGACGCTGGTCACCGGCTTCGCCCACATCCACGGCCACCCGGTCGGCATCGTCGCCAACAACGGCATCCTGTTCTCCGAGTCCGCCCAGAAGGGCGCCCACTTCATCGAGCTGTGCGACCAGCGCGGCATCCCGCTGGTCTTCCTGCAGAACATCTCGGGATTCATGGTGGGCCGGGACTACGAGGCCGGAGGCATCGCCAAGCACGGCGCCAAGATGGTCACGGCGGTCGCCTGCACCCGCGTCCCGAAGCTGACCGTGGTCGTCGGCGGTTCGTACGGGGCGGGCAACTACTCCATGTGCGGCCGGGCCTACTCCCCCCGCTTCCTGTGGATGTGGCCCAACGCGAAGATCTCCGTCATGGGCGGCGAGCAGGCCGCGTCGGTCCTCGCCACGGTCAAGCGCGACCAGCTGGGCGACGACTGGAGCGTGGCCGACGAGGAGGCCTTCAAGGCGCCGATCCGCGAGCAGTACGACACCCAGGGAAACGCCTACTACGCCACGGCCCGGCTCTGGGACGACGGCGTGATCGACCCGATGGAGACCCGGCAGGTGCTGGGGCTCGCCCTGACCGCCTGCGCCAACGCCCCCCTGGGCGATGCCGGCTTCGGCGTCTTCCGGATGTGAGGAACAGATGACGATGTTCGACACGGTTCTGGTCGCCAACCGCGGCGAGATCGCGGTGCGCGTCATCCGCACGCTGCGGGAGCTGGGCATCCGCTCGGTCGCCGTCTTCAGCGACGCGGACGCCGGTGCCCGGCACGTCCGGGAGGCGGACACCGCCGTACGGATCGGGCCCGCCCCCGCCGCCCGCAGCTACCTGCACGTCCCCGCGCTGCTGGACGCGGCCCGCCGCTCCGGCGCGCAGGCCGTCCACCCCGGCTACGGCTTCCTCGCCGAGAACGCCGCCTTCGCGCGGGCGTGCGCCGAGGCGGGGCTGGTCTTCATCGGCCCGCCCGCCTCCGCGATCACCCTGATGGGCGACAAGATCCGGGCCAAGGAGACGGTCGCGGCGGCCGGTGTCCCGGTGGTGCCCGGCTCCTCGGGCAGCGGTCTCACCGACGCCCAGCTGTCCGGCGCCGCGCGGGAGATCGGCACGCCGGTGCTGCTGAAGCCCTCGGCGGGCGGCGGCGGCAAGGGGATGCGGCTGGTGCGCGACGAGGCGCTGCTCGGAGACGAGATCGCCGCGGCCCGGCGCGAGGCGCGGGCCTCGTTCGGCGACGACACCCTCCTGGTGGAGCGGTGGATCGACCGGCCCCGGCACATCGAGATCCAGGTGCTGGCCGACGCCCACGGCAACGTGGTCCACCTCGGCGAGCGGGAATGCTCGCTCCAGCGCCGCCATCAGAAGATCATCGAGGAGGCGCCCTCGGTGCTGCTCGACGCGGCGACCCGGGAGGCGATGGGCGAGGCGGCCGTGCAGGCGGCCCGCTCCTGCGGCTACGTCGGCGCGGGCACGGTGGAGTTCATCGTCCCCGGCGACGACCCGGCCGCGTACTACTTCATGGAGATGAACACCCGCCTCCAGGTCGAGCACCCGGTGACCGAGCTGGTCACCGGCCTGGACCTGGTGGAGTGGCAGCTGCGGGTCGCCGCGGGTGAACCGCTCCCCTTCACGCAGCCCGGCGTCACCCTCACCGGTCATGCGGTCGAGGCCCGGATCTGCGCGGAGGACCCGGCACGCGGCTTCCTGCCCTCCGGCGGCACGGTCCTCGCCCTGCACGAGCCGCAGGGCCACGGGGTGCGCACGGACTCCGGGCTCGCCGAGGGCGGCGAGGTCGGCAGCCTGTACGACCCGATGCTGTCGAAGGTCATCGCGTACGGCCCCGACCGGGCGACCGCCCTGCGCCGTCTGCGGGCGGCGCTCGCGGACACGGTGGTCCTCGGCGTCCCGACCAACGCCGGGTTCCTGCGCCGGCTGCTCGCCCACCCGGCGGTGGCGGCGGGCGAGCTGGACACCGGACTGGTGGAGCGTGAGGCGGCCGGGCTGGTCCCGGACGGCGTGCCCGAGGAGGTGTACGCGGCGGCGGCGCTGCTGCGGCAGCGGCGGTCCGCGCAGGCGGCCCGCGCCGACGCCTCCGGCTGGACCGACCCGTTCTCGGCGGCGAGCGGCTGGCGCCTCGGCGGCACCCCGGCCCGTACGGTGCTCGACTTCCGGCTCCCGGGCCACGACCCGGTACAGGTCTGTCTGCGCCCCTGCTCCGGAGACGTGGACGGTACGGAGCTGTGCTTCGGCCATGTGGGCGAGGACCCACAGCCGCCGCAGCCGGTGACGGGGGCCTGCGGGCCGCTGGCCCCGCTGCCGGGCGGCCGGGAGACGGCCCGCTCGGTCGAGATCTCCGAGCACCGGATCACCTTCGAACTCGCCGGGGTCACCCACACGTTCACCCACGCCGCCACGCCCGCGGGCGTGTGGCTCGGCCAGGACGGCGACAGCTGGCACGTCCAGGACCACGACCCGGTGGAGGCGTCCTTGTCCGGGGCGGGCCGCTCCGGGGCGGACACCCTCGCCGCGCCCATGCCCGGCACGGTCACGGTCGTGAAGGTGGCGCTCGGGGACGAGGTCGCGGCCGGGCAGAGCCTGCTGGTGGTGGAGGCGATGAAGATGGAGCACGTCATCTCCGCCCCGCACGCCGGGACGGTGACCGAACTGGACGTCACCCCCGGCTCCACCGTCGCCATGGACCAGATCCTGGCCGTGGTCACCCCCGCCGAAGCCTCCGGGGAGGAAGCATGACGACCGGCCGCACCCTGCCCATGAGCGTTCCGGCGCAGGACCTTCCCGCCCGGGTCCGCATCCACGAGGTCGGCGCCCGCGACGGGCTGCAGAACGAGAAGTCCGTCGTACCGACCGAGGTGAAGGCGGAGTTCATCCACCGGCTGGCCGCGGCCGGGCTCACCACCATCGAGGCGACCAGCTTCGTGCACCCCAAGTGGGTGCCCCAGCTGGCCGACGCCGAGGACCTGTTCCCCCGCCTGGCGGACCTCGGCGGCGTCGCCCTGCCGGTGCTCGTCCCCAACGAGCGCGGACTGGAGCGGGCGCTGGCGCTCGGGGCGCGCCGGATCGCCGTCTTCGGCTCGGCGACGGAGACCTTCGCGGCCCGCAACCTCAACCGCACGGTCGACGAATCGCTGGCGATGTTCGAACCGGTCGTCGCCCGCGCCAGGACCGACGGCGTACACGTCCGCGGCTACCTGTCGATGTGCTTCGGCGACCCGTGGGAGGGGCCCGTACCGGTCCACCAGGTCGTGCGGGTCGCCAAGGCGCTGATGGACCTCGGCTGCGACGAGCTGTCCCTCGGCGACACCATCGGAGTGGCCACCCCCGGCCACGTACAGACCCTGCTCGCCGAGCTGAACGAGGAGGGGGTGCGCACCGACGTCATCGGCGTGCACTTCCACGACACGTACGGCCAGGCCCTGTCGAACACCCTCGCCGCGCTCCAGCACGGCGTGAGCACCGTGGACGCCTCGGCGGGCGGCCTCGGCGGCTGCCCGTACGCGAAGAGCGCCACCGGGAACCTCGCCACCGAAGACCTCGTGTGGATGCTCCAGGGCCTCGGTATCGAGACCGGGGTCGATCTCGACGCGCTCACCGCCACCAGCGTGTGGCTCGCCGACCGGCTGGGCCGTCCCAGCCCGTCCCGTACCGTCCGTGCGCTTTCGGCGCGATAGGCGCCCGTCCCCCGTCCCACAAGGAGTGACCCTGCCATGCCCCTGGACCACCGGCTGACCGCCGAACACGAGGAACTGCGGCGCACTGTCGAGGAGTTCGCGCACGACGTCGTCGCGCCGAAGATCGGCGACCTCTACGAACGACACGAGTTCCCGTACGAGATCGTGCGGGAGATGGGGCGGATGGGCCTTTTCGGGCTGCCGTTCCCGGAGGAGTACGGCGGCATGGGCGGCGACTACCTCGCCCTCGGGATCGCCCTGGAGGAGCTGGCCCGGGTCGACTCGTCGGTGGCGATCACCCTGGAGGCCGGGGTCTCGCTCGGCGCGATGCCGGTGTACCGCTTCGGCACGGAGGAGCAGAAGCGGCAGTGGCTGCCGAAGCTCTGCTCGGGCGAGGCGCTCGGCGCGTTCGGGCTGACGGAGCCGGACGGCGGTTCGGACGCCGGGGGCACGCGTACGACGGCGGTGCGCGACGAGGCGGCCGGCGAATGGGTGATCAACGGATCCAAGTGCTTCATCACCAACTCCGGTACGGACATCACGGAGCTGGTCACGGTGACGGCGGTGACCGGCCGCAAGGAGAACGGCGCCCCGCTGATCTCCTCGATCATCGTCCCGTCCGGCACCCCGGGCTTCACGGTCGCCGCCCCGTACTCCAAGGTCGGCTGGAACAGCTCGGACACCCGTGAGCTGTCCTTCTCCGACGTCCGCGTACCGCTGGAGAACCTGCTGGGCGAGGAGGGCCGCGGCTACGCCCAGTTCCTGCGCATCCTGGACGAGGGCCGGATCGCCATCGCCGCCCTCTCCACGGGCCTGGCCCAGGGCTGCGTGGACGAGTCGGTGAAGTACGCGGGCGAGCGCCACGCGTTCGGCCGGGCGATCGGCACGAACCAGGCGATCCAGTTCAAGATCGCGGACATGGAGATGCGCGCCCACATGGCCCGCATCGGCTGGCGCGACGCCGCCTCGCGGATGCTGGCGGGCGAGCCGTTCAAGAAGGAGGCGGCGATCGCCAAGCTGTACTCCTCCACGGTGGCCGTGGACAACGCCCGCGAGGCCACCCAGATCCACGGCGGCTACGGCTTCATGAACGAGTACCCGGTGGCCCGCATGTGGCGCGACTCCAAGATCCTGGAGATCGGCGAGGGCACGAGCGAGGTCCAGCGCATGCTCATCGCCCGGGAGCTGGGCCTCCCGGCCTGACGCGCGACGACACCGCGACGGGGCGGCCTCCGCGGAGGCCGCCCCGTCCGCGTACGGACCCCTGGGGGTCATGACCCCCAGCGCTGGTTGTCCCCGCCGTTGCAGCCGAGCGTGTAGACCTTGCCCGCGCCGTTGCTGTCGAGGCATCTGCCGGTCGCCACGTTCTTCCACACGACGACACCGGCGCCCGACTCCCCCGCCGTCCAGCGCTGGTTGTCGCCGCCGTTGCAGCCCAGCGCGTACACCTCGCCCGCGCCGTTGCTGTCCAGGCACCTGCCCGTGGCCACGTCCTTGAGCGCCCCGCCCCCGGTGTGGTTGAACTCCACCGTCCAGCTCTGGTTGCCGCCGCCGTTGCAGCCCAGCGCGTAGGCCCTGCCCGCGCCGTTGCTGTCGAGGCATCTGCCCGTGGCCACGTTCTTGAATCGCACCTGCGGACCGGCGACGGCCGGGGTGGACACCGCTGCCACCAGGGCGCATCCCACGCCCAGGGCAGCCAGCAGAGTGATCCGTGACCGCATGACTGAACCTCCTGATCGAACGGGTGGGTCGAGGTCTCAGTGGGCTGCTCACGGCGGGGACGTGCCGCCCCCGCGAGAGGAGCGCCCGCGCCCTCTCCCAGCCCGGCCACGCCCGAAAGCCCGGCCGCGGCAGATCCGGTGCGGCCGTCCAGGGCGTGTGCCCATGCTCGCCACTGCTGTACCTCGTCGCTTCGAGGGCGGCGCCATGGATTCCCGTCCTTTGTACAGCACCACCAGGGCGCATCCGCGCCGGAAACCGCCGCGCCCCGCCCCGGGCGGCCTTTCGGACCACGGGAAGGCGGCATCCGGGACGGACCACGGCCCCGGCCACGGAGCCCGTCGCTCAGCGGTGGTAGTCGGGCCAGTGCGGGTCCTCCCAGCGGGCGGGACCGGTGAGGCCGAGCAGGCGTATGCGGTGGAGCAGTTCGCCGGGGGCGCCGTGGGCGGCGAGGCGGGGGCGGGCGTGATCCAGCAGCCAGGCCGTCAGTTCGGCGCACTTCTCGTCCTCGCCGTCCCAGGCCGTCCAGGGGAGCCGGTCGCCGAGGAGGCAGTCCTCCCAGTGGAAGGCGGCCTCCGCGAGGTGCCGGGTGGCCGTGGCACCGGTCAGCGCCTCCCAGCGGGCGAGCCACGGGGTGAGCGTGCCGGATGCCTCGGCGACCAGGGCGAGGAGGTCGTGGGCCGGGGCGGACGGGGCCGGGGCGGTGAGGGTGTGGGACCACCAGGCGTGGAGGAACTCCCGTACCGCCGCCGCCTGTTCCTCGGGCCACCGCTGCCAGTGGCCACGGTCGAACGAACGGCCGATCTCCTCCGGGCCGAGGAAGGGTTCGACGCGGCCGGCGACGAGGGACCGCGCGAACTGCGGGAGTATCCGGCGCAGCACCGCCGGGTGGTCGCTCCAGTCGGGAGCCTGCCAGGTGCGTCGCAGGAGATCGTCGTCCAGCTCGACGTCCGGGGCCTTGAGCCGGGCCAGTTCCTCGGCGCTGCCCCAGTGGCACACGCAGTTGTGCTCGTCGGGGTGGGCGGTCATGCCCCGGAAGGCGACCGCGAGGCCGTCCAGCGCGGCGTCGAGGCGGCGGGCGGGGTGCGCGGCGGCGGAGAGACGCGAGGAGAGCGAGGAGGAGGAGAGCGAGGAGGTCATCGGCGTGATCGCCTTCGGGGCTCCAGGGGCTGACGCCGCCCGAAGAGCGCCACGTTACCGAAAACCGCCGCCGCCCGTCCCCCGCGAGCGCGGAGAACGGGCGGCGGCCGTGCGCACGTCGCGGGTCAGACCTTCGCGGCGGCCGGTTCCGGCAGGGCGTCGGCGCCGTCCCCGCCACGGCTCAGCGCCGGGATGAGGGCGGCGATCGCGGCCGCGACCAGGGCGACGCCGCAGCCGACCATGAGTCCGGTACGGAAACCGTTCTCCGAGGTGAGGGTGTAGCCGCCCGCGGTGATGGTCATCTGGGAGAGGACCACGCCGACCACCGCGGCGCCGATCGACGTACCCAGCGAGCGCATCAGCGTGTTGAAGCCGTTGGCGGCGGCGGTCTCGGAGAGCGGGACCGAGCCCATGATCAGCGCGGGCATCGAGCCGTACGCCAGGCCGACACCGCTGCTGGTGACCATGCCGACCACCATCAGGCCCCACGCGGAGCCCATGAGCATCAGCGCCAGGCCGTAGCCGACCGCGATGACCAGGATGCCGCTGACCAGGGTGAACTTCGGGCCCCGGGCGTCGATCAGCTTTCCGCCGAGCGGAGAGACGATCATCATCATGACGCCGCCGGGCGCCATCCACAGGCCCGCCGCGAGCATCGACTGGCCCAGCCCGTAGCCGGTGGCGGAGGGCAGCTGAAGGATCTGCGGCGAGATCAGCATGGTGGCGTACATGCCGAAGCCGACGAAGACGGAGGCGAGGTTGGTCATCAGCACCCGGGGGCGCGCGGTGGTGCGGAGGTCCACCAGCGGGTCACGGGTACGCAGCTCCCACACGCCCCAGGCGAGCAGCACCACCACCGCGGCGGCGAACAGGCCGAGCGTGGTGGCCGAGCCCCAGCCCCAGTCGGCGCCCTTGGACACCGCGAGCAGCAGGCAGACCAGGCCCGCCCCGAGACCGAGCGCGCCCAGCACGTCGAACCGCTGCCCCTTGGCCCCGGCGGGCACCTCGGGGATCAGGAACCAGATCAGCGCCGCGACCGCGGTGGCCAGACCGGCCGAGCCCCAGAACAGCACCCGCCAGTCGGTGTACTGGGCGACCGCCGCGGCGATCGGCAGCCCGAGCGCGCCGCCGATGCCCATGGAGGCGCTGACCAGCGCGATGGAGGAGCTGAGCTTCTCCGCCGGGACCACGTCACGCAGCAGCGCGATGCCGAGCGGCAGCACGCCCATGCCCATGCCCTGAAGGCCACGGCCGACGATCATGGGGACGACGGTCGACGAGAGCGCGCACACCACCGAACCGGCTATCAGCGGTACGGAGCAGACGAGGAGCATCCGGCGCTTGCCGACCATGTCGCCCAGCCGGCCGGAGACGGGTACGCAGACGGCGGAGACCAGCAGGGTGACGGTGATCACCCAGGCCGCGTTCGAGGGGGTGGTGCTCAGGATCTGCGGCAGCTCCGCGATGAGCGGGGTGACCAGGGTCTGCATGATCGCCGCCGTGATGCCGGCGATGGCCAGGGTGGCGACGACGCCGCCGGTACGAGTTGATGGCTGGGGCGCGCCCATCCGGGACTCCTCGGGTGTGTATCGGGAAGAAGGGTATGCATCGTACACACTCCATGCAGCATGCAAGCTATATGTACGCTACATAGCCTATGGGAAGATGGAGGTCGGCCTCCGGAACTCCCCGGAGTGCCGCGACACGCCGGGGTGCCGGACCGCACCGGGGCGCCAGGGCGCCCGGACGGCAAGACGACGAGGGAAGACGGCAGGCACACATGACCAGGCCCACCCATGAGGTCGAGTACGAGCAGATGCTCCTCAGCCGCCACAGCCTGCTGCGCAACAAGGGCGGACGGCGCAAGGGCGGGCTGATGGACCACAGCGCCTACGTCCTGCTCAGCCGCGTCCGCGTCCAGGGGCCGATGTCGATCGGCGAGCTCAGCGACGCCTTCGGGCTCGACGCGTCCACCCTCAACCGGCAGACCGCGGCAGCCATGCGCGCCGGGCTCGTGGAGCGCATCCCGGACCCCTCGGGCGGCATGGCCCGCAAGTTCCGGATCACCGACGAGGGCGCCCGCACGCTCGACGCCGAGCGCGAGGGCATCGTCGACTCCCTGGAGCGGGTCATGACCCACTGGTCGGACGAGGACATCTCCGGTTTCGCCGCCTACCTGAGGCGCTTCAACACCGACATCGAGCGGCTGGCCGGCCGCCCCTGGCCGCGCCCCTGACCCGCCGCACGGCCCCGGGGAATTCGTTCGACACCGCGGCACCGCACCCGGCAGAGTCCGGATATGAAGCCACAGCACTGGCCCTTGTACGGGCTCCGCCTCCGCACACCCCGCCTGGAACTACGCCTGCCGGACCTGGAGTTGCTCGACGCTCTCGCCTCGGTCGCGGGCGGCGGGGTGCACGCCCCGGACGAGATGCCGTTCACGGTCCCCTGGACGGAGGCGTCGCCCGCCGGGCGCGGCCGGGCCACGTTCCAGCACGTGCTCCGCACCGTCGCCGACTGGTCCGCCCAGGACTGGACGCTGAGTCTCGCGGTGCTGTGCGAGGGCGAGGTGGTCGGGCGGCAGGACCTCGGCGCGAAGGACTTCGCGGTGACCGGCCGGGTCACCTCCGGGTCGTGGCTGGGCCTCGCCCACCAGGGCCGGGGCATCGGCACCGAGATGCGTGCCGCCGTCCTGCACCTCGCCTTCGCGGGCCTCGGGGCCCAGAGCGCGGTGACGGCGGCGATGAGCGACAACGCCCGCTCGCTGGGCGTCTCGCGGCGGCTGGGCTATCTGCCGGACGGCCTCAATGTCGCCGCCGTACGCGGAGCACCCGTCACCCTGCAGCGGCTGTGGCTGGACCGTGCCCGCTGGGAGGAGTGCCGCCGCACCGAGGTCACCGTCGAGGGGCTCGACGACTGCCGGACGGAGTTCGGAGCATGACCCTGCTCGTACACACCTTCGTCCACGACGAACACGGGGACCGGCGGCTGCTCGACGACCCCGACGACGGCAGCGACATGGCCGGGTTCGAGAGCAGCCGGACCAAGCTCTGGGGCTCGGAGTACGCACGGGCGCTCGGCGCCCGGTTCTTCCCGGATCTGGCCGACGGCGACCTCTGCGTACAGCCGCGGGACGTCGGGGACTTCCTGGCCGAGTGCGAGCTGCTGCGCACCCACACCGCACAGCTCGCCGCGCACAGCGGCTACCGGGACGACTACGTGGCCGCCCGGCTCGCCAACATCACCGGCGCCGCTCTGCGCGCCCGGTCCGTGGGCGGCGGGGTCCTGGTCTGGTGAGCGGGGACCGCGAGCGGCCGGCCGTCTCCCGGCCGCCCGGACCTCCGGGCTCCGCGGACCGCTCCCCCGTTCGTACGGGCCGCTCACGCGTTCGTACGGGCTGACAGAATCAGCGGCATGGCGGACATCATCCAGCGCGACGGGACCTGGAACTTCGACGGCGGGGCGGTACGGATCGTGCCGGGCCGGGGCAAGGGCATCCACCCGCTCCGGGAAGCGCTCGGGGAGCGGATCGTCCCCTTGCACGCCCTGGCGGGCATCTCCTTCGAGCCGGACCGCAAGGGCGGCCGGCTGCGGTTGCGGCTGCGCGACGGAGCGTGCCCGGTGCTGCGCGCGGCCGACGGCCGGCTCAAGGACGCGGCTGACCCGTACCAGCTGGCCGTGGAGAAGGACCGCGACGGCGTGGCGGGGTACTTCGTCGACGCGGTGCGCAACGCCCTGCTGATCGAGCAGGTGCCGTCCGGTCCGGTGGACGGCTTCCTGCTGCCGGGGCCCTCGCTGCCGGTCGCCGGCGGCGGCGGGGACGGCACGGCCTCCTTCGACGGTGAGACGGTCCGGCTCACCTGGAACTGGAAGGCCGACGAGGTCAAGACCTCGGGCGGCCCGGTGGCGTTCCCGGTGTCGGAGGTGACGGACGTGCGCTGGGTGCCCCCCATCGGCCTGGAGAACGGGCATCTCCGCTTCGTCCGGGCCGGAGCTCCGGCAGCGGCCCCCATACCCGAGAAGGACCCGTACTCCCTGGATCTGTGGGGGCTGTCGAAGAAGGAGTACACGGCGGTGCTGGTCGCGGCGGCGGTCCTGGTACGGCTGCCCGGCGTTCCGGACGCGGACGCCCTGCCCGAGGCCACCGGGCCCGCCGCGTACGCCGGGCCCGCGGCGATCGCGGCCCCAGCCCCAGCCCCAGCCCCAGCCCCGGCCCCGGCTCCGGCTCCGGCTCCGGCCGAGGACGAGCACGACGTACTGCTGCGCAGGCTCCGCGAGCTCGGCGAGCTGCACCGCTCCGGGGTGCTCACCGACGACGAGTTCGGCGCCGCCAAGCAGGCCGTCCTCAGCCGCCTGTAAGCCCTCCGAGACCTCAATCACACCCACCCTTGCCCGATATCGGGCAGAATTGTTGCGTAAGCGCCTCTCCGACCGCAGTATCGACGAGTGCTCGAACGCCGCCCGTCGCACGACGACCTCATCGACCACCTGGTGCGCAGCACCGCGCTCCAGCGCGGTGAGGCAGCCCGGGTGATCCTCGACGTGCTGGCGTACTTCGATGAGACGACCGAGGACTTCGTCCGCCGCCGCCACCGCGAACTGCAGTCCGGCGGTCTGGTCAACGCGGAGATCTTCGAACGGATCGCGGCCGAGCTGCCGCACCGCGCGGTCGCGCCGCCGGAGCTCTCGCTCCGTCAGCTGCGCCGGATCGTCTACGGCTGACACCACCGGCACGGCCGGTACGGCCGCGCGCACGGGCACCACAGGTACGTCGTTGTTGGAGGGGCAGAGACTCTATGTGCGGAATCGTCGGATACATCGGGAAGCGTGACGTGGCTCCCCTGCTGCTGGAAGGGCTGCAGAGGCTGGAGTACCGGGGTTACGACTCCGCGGGCATCGTCATCACCGGCAAGGCGACGGCCGGGAAGCCCGCCGCCCTGCGGATGGTGAAGGCCAAGGGCCGGGTCCGCGAGCTGGAGGCCCGCGTCCCCAAGCGCTTCACCGGCACCACCGGCATCGCCCACACCCGCTGGGCCACCCACGGCGCCCCGAGCGACGAGAACGCCCACCCGCACCTGGACGCCGAGAACAAGGTCGCCGTCGTCCACAACGGCATCATCGACAACGCCTCCGAGCTGCGCGCCAAGCTCGTCGCCGACGGCGTCGTCTTCCTCTCCGAGACCGACACCGAGGTGCTGGTCCACCTGATCGCCCGCGCCCAGGCGGACACCCTGGAGGGGAAGGTCCGCGAGGCGCTGCGCTCGGTCGAGGGCACGTACGGCATCGCCGTCATGCACGCCGACTTCAACGACCGCATCGTGGTCGCCCGCAACGGCTCCCCGGTCGTCCTCGGCATCGGCGAGAAGGAGATGTTCGTCGCCTCGGACGTCGCCGCGCTGGTCGCCCACACCCGCCAGGTCGTGACCCTGGACGACGGCGAGATGGCCACCCTCAAGGCCGACGACTTCCGTACGTACACCACGGAGGGCTCGTCCACGACGGCCACGCCGACCACCGTGGAGTGGGAGGCCGAGTCGTACGACATGGGCGGCCACGACACGTACATGCACAAGGAGATCTCCGAGCAGGCCGACGCCGTGGACCGGGTGCTGCGCGGCCGGATCGACGACCGGTTCGCCACCGTGCACCTGGGCGGTCTCAACCTGGACGCCCGCGAGGCGCGCGGGGTCCGCCGGATCAAGATCCTGGGCTGCGGCACCTCGTACCACGCGGGCCAGATCGGCGCCCAGCTGATCGAGGAGCTGGCCCGCATCCCCGCGGACGCCGAGCCGGCCTCCGAGTTCCGCTACCGCAACCCGGTCGTCGACCCGGACACGCTGTACGTCGCGGTCTCCCAGTCCGGCGAGACGTACGACGTGCTGGCCGCCGTCCAGGAGCTCAAGCGCAAGGGCGCCCGGGTGCTCGGCGTCGTCAACGTGGTGGGCTCGGCGATCGCCCGGGAGGCCGACGGCGGTACGTACGTCCACGCCGGGCCCGAGGTCTGCGTGGTGTCCACCAAGTGCTTCACCAACACGGTCGTCGCGTTCGCGCTGCTCGCCCTGCACCTGGGCCGCATCCGGGACCTGTCGGTCGCCGACGGCAAGCGGATCATCGAGGGGCTGCGCAAGCTCCCCGCCCAGATCAGCGAGATCCTCGCCAACGAGGACGAGATCAAGAAGATGGCCGCCGCCTACGCGGACGCCAAGTCGATGATGTTCATCGGCCGGGTGCGCGGCTACCCCGTCGCCCGGGAGGCCTCGCTGAAGCTCAAGGAGGTCTCGTACATCCACGCCGAGGCCTACCCGGCCTCCGAGCTGAAGCACGGGCCGCTGGCACTGATCGAGCCCGCGATGCCGACGGTCGCGATCGTGCCCGACGACGACCTGCTGGAGAAGAACCGGGCCGCGCTGGAGGAGATCAAGGCCCGTGAGGGCCGCATCCTCGCCGTCGCGCACCAGGTGCAGGAGAAGGCCGACCACACCATCGTCGTACCGAAGAACGAGAACGAGCTGGACCCGATCCTGATGGGCATCCCGCTCCAGCTCTTCGCGTACCACACGGCGCTGGCCATGGGCCGTGACATCGACAAGCCGCGCAACCTGGCGAAGTCCGTCACCGTCGAGTAGGTCCCGTACCGCAGCTGTACGCCGCCCCGCCGATCCGTCAACCACCGTGCTTCCACGGACGAGTTGACTCACGATTGGCGGGGCGGCGCCCGTTCAGGGGATGACGACGACGGGGCGTTTCGCGCGCCGCGCGAGGCGGCCCGCCACCGAGCCGAAGATGCGGCCGACGACGCCGTGCGTGGAGCCCACGACGATGGCGTCGGCCGAATACTCCCGGCCGACCTCCTCCAGCTCGTGGCAGATGTCCCCGCCGCGCTCGACCAGCACCCAGGGCACCTCGGAGAGGTAGTCTGCGCAGGCGAGCTCCAGCCCGAGGACCTCGGTGCGGTGATCGGGTACGTCAACGAAGACGGGTGGTTCGCAGCCCGCCCAGACCGTGGTGGGCAGCCGGTTGGCGACATGGACGATGATCAGGCCGGAGCCTGATCTTCGGGCCATCCCGATGGCGTAGGCGAGGGCGCGTTCGCTGGAGGTCGAGCCGTCGAAACCGACCACCACTCCGTGGCGGAACGCCGGATCGCAGGAATGACGTGCTTCTTCGACCGCCAGCGGGTCCGACAGGTGGTCGGCTACCTGCTTGCGGTCGGCGGGTTCGGGGATTTCGTGACCGGCCATCGGTGTCTCGGCGAAGAGGATCCTCGTGAGGAGAACGACGTGGGGAAGGTGCGTCAGCGGGCAATGATGCGGTGTCCGGGAATCATCTTCCCAACCCCTTACCCCCAAGGGTACGGCGCCACTCCTCCACTGCCCAGATCCGCGCAAAGCGCGCGCGACGTGTCACGGAGCATGCCCGAGCCCGCCCCGGATGGCAATGGCCCCTGTGCCGTACACCGACGCCGACACCTCCCGGACGGTCCCGCTCGGTGACCGCGCGGCCCGGATGCGTCACCCCGGCGGCGCGGAGTTCGGGCCACCGGGCGTCAGGCACCCGCGGCACGGATCCGCGCCCGGCCGGCGTCCCCCCGGAGCGACGCGCCGCCCCAGAGGCCCCACAGCGCCCGCCGGGCCCGCCGCGGCCCGCCCGCCCCGTTCCCGGCGCCCGCGTGGCCGGAGACGCGCGCTCGCCCGACGGGCTCAATCCGGTCGCCGCGGGTTGCGAGTGCCGCATTCCCCGCAATCGGCCGCCCGACCTGCCCAGGGGGCGCGTAGAAGCGGTTGTTCAGCCGGGTTGTGCGCCGGTTCAATGACCGAATCACGTACGCACAACCGTCTATTTCAAGCCAACTTCACCCCCCTGCCCGTTCCTTGCCGAAATGGCCGACCAACCCCCTTGCACCAGGCAGGAAGAGACCGCGCGGTACGCTTCTGCCCAACAGGGACGGGCCATCAATGCGCAGCGCCCTTCCCTGTGCGTTCTCCAGATGCAACGCTTCGTGATCGAATGCTTCCCGCCAAGTGACCTTGTCGATATAACGCCGGTGGGTGAAGTTGTCACCCCGGCACCATGGGACGCAGTAGATTCGATCTTGGGTTTCGAAGTCTGGGGAACTCGTGCAGGACCGAGGGGAAAAGTGCAGGAGCGACAGGCCCGTAAGGACCAGGGAGACGCGAACACCAAGGGGGGCTTAGCGTCATGAGCCAGGACTCCGCCGCCGCAACGGAGGCTGTACGAAAGCTCAGCGGACGTCGACGACGTGAAGTCGTCGCCGTACTGCTGTTCAGCGGCGGCCCCATCTTCGAGAGTTCGATCCCGCTCTCCGTGTTCGGAATCGACCGTCAGGACGCGGGAGTTCCGCGCTACCGCCTGCTCGTTTGCGGCGGCGAAGAAGGACCGCTGCGCACCACCGGTGGGCTCGAACTCACCGCGCCGTACGGGCTGGAGGCGATCAGCAGGGCCGGCACCGTCGTGGTGCCCGCCTGGCGCTCGATCACCTCGCCACCGCCCGCAGAGGCACTGGAGGCGCTCCGCCGCGCCCACGAGGAAGGCGCCCGCATCGTCGGGCTGTGCACGGGCGCGTTCGTGCTCGCCGCCGCGGGCCTGCTGGACGGCCGCCCGGCGACGACCCACTGGATGTACGCGCCGACGCTGGCCAAGCGCTATCCGTCGGTGCACGTCGATCCGCGTGAGCTCTTCGTCGACGACGGCGACGTGCTCACCTCCGCCGGAACGGCGGCCGGCATCGACCTCTGCCTGCACATCGTCCGTACGGACCACGGCACGGAGGCCGCCGGGGCACTGGCCCGCCGGCTCGTGGTGCCGCCCCGGCGCAGTGGCGGTCAGGAGCGCTACCTCGACAGGTCTTTACCTGAGGAGATCGGCTCCGACCCGCTCGCCGAGGTCGTGGCCTGGGCCCTGGAGCATCTGCACGAGCAGTTCGACGTGGAGACGCTGGCCGCGCGCGCCTACATGAGCAGGCGGACCTTCGACCGGAGGTTCCGTTCGCTCACCGGCAGCGCACCGCTCCAGTGGCTGATCACTCAGCGGGTGCTGCAGGCGCAGCGGCTGCTGGAGACGTCCGAGTACTCGGTCGACGAGGTGGCGGGCCGCTGCGGCTTCCGCTCGCCGGTCGCGCTGCGCGGGCACTTCCGGCGCCAGCTGGGCTCCTCCCCCGCGGCGTACCGGGCCGCCTACCGGGCCCGGCGTCCGCAGGGCGGGGATCCGGTGTCCTCGATGCCGGAGACGATGGTGCCCGCCCAGAGCAGCGCGATGATCCGGCGGGCCGCGGCCACGGCGGGCTCACAGGTCATCGTGCCGCCACCGCCCGGCTCGCTCCAGCCCGAACAGGGGAAGCCCGGACCCGACGCGTACACGACGGGACGCCCGACCCTGCCGGGGCAGCGCAGCGCCCCGTAGGGTGGGGGTCATGAACGATCGCATGGTGTGGATCGACTGCGAGATGACCGGGCTCTCGCTGACGGACGACGCACTCATCGAGGTGGCCGCACTGGTCACCGACTCGGAGCTGAACGTGCTCGGCGAAGGGGTGGACATCGTGATCCGCCCGCCGGACGCGGCCCTGGAGACGATGCCCGAGGTGGTACGGCAGATGCACACCACCTCGGGCCTCCTCGACGAGCTGGCCGGGGGCACCACCCTGGCCGACGCCGAGGCCCAGGTGCTGAACTACGTCCGCGAGCATGTGAAGGAACCAGGCAAGGCCCCGCTCTGCGGAAACTCGATCGCCACCGACCGTGGTTTCCTGGCCCGGGACATGGCCGCGCTGGAGGGTTACCTCCACTACCGGATCGTCGACGTCTCCTCCATCAAGGAGCTGGCGCGGCGCTGGTACCCGAGGGCGTACTTCAACAGTCCGGAGAAGAACGGCAACCACCGGGCACTCGCGGACATCCGTGATTCCATCACGGAGCTGCGCTACTACCGCGAGGCGGTCTTCGTACCGCAGCCGGGCCCCGACTCGGAGCGCGCGAAGGCCATCGCGGCCCACGTCGCACCGCCCACGCCGTAGAGCCTCGTGAAGCCGCTGGTCATGGTCCTTCCGAGGACATGAACCAGCGGCTGAACAACAGGGGAGCGAGCACCCTCCCAGACCCTGTACACTTTTTCTCGGCCGGTCAGAAAGACCGGACGCGGTGGGTATAGCTCAGATGGTAGAGCACCTGGTTGTGGTCCAGGATGTCGCGGGTTCGAGTCCCGTTACTCACCCTGAAGGGAAAGGCCCCGGTCTTCGGACCGGGGCCTTTCGCATGCCCGGGGCCCCGGCGCCGGGTGGCGTACGTCACGGCCGCCGGGCCGGGCCGACCGGGCCACGGGCACGGGCGGCGGCGGCCCGGTCGGCGGCAGGCCGGGCGGCGCGGCACCCGGACCGTCCGGTACGCCGCCGCCCGCCCGCCCAGGCCGCTCTCCGCGCGGGAGAGGCGCCGCCGCGTCGCCCTGATCCGTTCCGGCGTCGTACAGGCCGCGGTCCGCGCCATTCCCCGGCTCCGCGCCACGAAGCCCTGCGGGAAGACCCGATGGCCAGGTGCCGGCGATCACACCGATGAGGACATGGCGTCCGCGGAAAGGAACCGGTACCGGCGGTCGTGGCCGCCCGTTCCGCCCCTCGGCACCGTCCGGGCCACGCGCCGGACAGTGCCCCCGCTCCGGTGGAGCGCACTGGTGTGAGAACGCCCCTGACGTGCCATGATGGACGAACGCCCTTGACCATCAGCGGTGTTGACGCATCAAGCGCACAATCAGGAGGAGGGCCGGTGAACGGCACCAGAAAGGACGTTCGCAAGATCGAGGTGGCGCTGAAATGGCAACCGAGCCCTGCCGGTGAGCCGGCCAGTCACCTGGACATTGTCGCCGCGACCTACCTGACGGCTGCCCCGTACGGAGATCCCTCGTACATCGTGCACTGGGACAGCCGTTCCCCGGACGGCACCATCTACCTCAACCGGGACAGCAAGGACGGCAAGGGCCTGGGCTGGGACGAGGTCATGACGCTGGAGCTCGACCGGCTGGATCCCCGGTACGGGCGCGTGGTCGTCGGCGTCGTGATCCACCAGAACGCCTGCCGCAGGACGTTCGACGGCGTGCTCAGCCGCGGCCTGCGCCTGCGCGAGGGCTACACCGTCCTGGTGGAGGACGACTTCGGCGGAGTCCTGGAGTCGACGGCGGCGACGGTCGGCGAGTTCGTACGCGACGGCTCCGGAGTGTGGACCTTCCGCCCCGGGATCCGCGGGTACGACGAGGAGCCGCAGACCTTCACCAGGATCATGGGCCACACCCCCGGGCCGTGAGACCGGGGCGCCGCCCGCCCCCGTTGGGCCCCGCCCCTTCCCGCGCAACGCGGGGAGGGGCTGTTCCGTGTGCCGACCGGGCGTCCGCGAAGCACCGGCCGCGACCGGGAAGCCCACCCGGCGCCCACGGGCAGGCGTCGCGCGCGGCGAGAGCGTCCGGCTCGCTCTTCCCGGCGGTGGTGACGGCCGGGCCGGAACCCGCCGGTGAGGCCGCCGCGGCGGTCGCGGCGGCCGAAGTGCCCGGTGGAGCGGGTGGCCTGGCTGGTGGTCAGGTCGCTCCTCCGCGGTCTCCCGGCGGAGGATGTCCAGGGTGCTGTCCCCCGGGCCGCCGTTGCGCCGGTGTCTCCCGCGTCCCGGCCGTGGAGTCGCCGGGGTGACGACGGGCGGCCAGGCTCCCGTTGCCGCGCCTGATCACGGCGGCGACGACGAAAGCGGTGGTTCACGGGCTTCGGCGTCGGCCGCCAGGCCCGCCGCGACGGCCCGTGGTGGTCTCTGGCCCTGCCGGACGCGCAAACGTACTGCCCGGCCGGTTTCAGGTCCCGCGCACGATGCCGGACGGGCCCGTCCCCGGGCGGGGCGGGTTCAGGAGGAGTCGCGGACCACCAGTTCGGTGGGGAGCACGATCTGGGGGCGTTCCTGGGAGTCGCGGTCGATCTCCTGGAGGAGGACTCGGGCCATGGTGCGGCCCATTTCCTCGATCGGCTGGCGGACGCTCGTGAGGGGCGGGTCCATGTGGCGGGCCACCGCCGAGTCGTCGAAACCGATGAGGGCCACGTCGTCCGGGACGCGGCGGCCGGACTCGCGGAGGACCTGGCGGGCGCCCGCGGCCATCACGTCGGAGGCGGCGAAGACCGCGTCGACATCGGGGCGCAGGGCGAGGAGTGCGCGCATGGCCCTGGCACCGCCCTCCTCGGTGAAGTCGGCCGGGGCGATCAGCTGCTCGTCGGGGGTGAGACCGGTCCCGGTGATCGCCTCGCGGTAGCCGTCGAGGCGGCGCCGGGCACCGTAGACGTCCAGCGGGCCGGTGATCGTGGCGATGGCGCGGCGGCCCCGGGAGTACAGGTGGCCGACCGCGGCGCGGGCTCCCGCGAAGTTGTCGGAGTCGACGGAGGCGAGCTTCTCCGAGGCCGATCTGCGACCGCTCATCACGGCTGGCATGCCGAGCTGTTCCAGCAGGTCGGGCAGCGGGTCGTCGGCGTGTACGGAGACCAGCAGCACGCCGTCGACCCGGTGCGCGGTCAGGTACTGGACCAGCCTGCGGCGCTCGCGGTCGTTGCCGACGAGGGTGAGCAGCAGCTGCATGTCGGTGTCGGCGAGGGCCGCCCCGACACCGCGGACGATGTCGGAGAAGTACGGCTCGGCGAAGAAGCGGGTCTCCGGCTCGGGCACCACCAGGGCGATGGCGTCCGTTCGGTTCCCGGCGAGCGCGCGGGCCGCGCGATTGGGTACGTAGCCCAGCTCGGCCACGGCCGCCTCCACCGCCTCGCGGGTCCGTGCGCTGACCCGGGGCGAGCCGTTGATGACACGCGAGGCCGTGCCGCGTCCCACCCCCGCCCGCGCCGCGACCTCTTCGAGCGTGGGCCGGCCACCGCTCCGTACTCGCGCTGCCGCCATGGCTGCCTCCCGTTCGCGGCCAATTTCTCATAGCCGGATACCCAAACCAAGTCCGGGCATCGGGCCCCGCAGCACCCCTACGGGCCGGGCGGCAGCTCGCGGACCGCCCTTCTGGGAGCGCTCCCAATTCTAGGTGCGCGGAGCGTGAGGGCCGTGGGGACAGCGATGAGACCCGGCTCGGGGAGCCGGGTCTCCTCAACCAAGGAAGGGAGTGGGGAGGGAGGCGGGTCAGGGCGTCTTCGCCGGGGGCAGGGCGTGGCGGCGGATGACGTCGGCGTACCAGTGGGCGCTCGCCTTGGGGATGCGGCGCTGGGTGGAGTAGTCGACGTAGACGGCGCCGAAGCGCTTGGAGTATCCGTACGCCCACTCGAAGTTGTCCATCAGGGACCAGAGGAAGTAGCCGCGGACGTCGGCCCCGTCGGCGACCGCCCGGCGGATGGCGTCGAGGTGGCCGTGCAGGTAGGCGATGCGCTCGGGGTCGGCGACGTGGCCCTCGGGCGAGATGTAGTCGTCGAAGGCGGCGCCGTTCTCGGTGACCATCAGCGGCAGGCCGGGGTGTTCCCGGGCGACGTCGAGCAGCAGGTCGTGCAGGCCGTCCGGGTCGATCGCCCAGTTCATCGCGGTGCGCTCGCGGCCCTCGGCGAGGTGGAAGGCGACGTGCTCGGAACCGGGCCACGGGGAGTGGTCGCTGTTTCCGTGCCCGTCGTCGCGGGTGTCGCCGGTGCCGTCGGCGGGCGTGGAGACCACGGTGGGGGTGTAGTAGTTGACGCCCAGTACGTCGACCGGTGTGGAGATGGCCGCCAGGTCGCCGCCCCGGACCAGCTCCGTCCAGTCGACCAGGTGACCGGTGTCGGCGAGCAGGTCCTCCGGATACGCGCCCTTCAGCATCGGCCCGGTGAAGATCCGGTTGCCGACCGCGTCGATCCGGCGGGCGGCGTCCGCGTCGGCCGTGCCCGCGGTCAGCGGGCGGACGTGGTGGAGGTTGAGGGTGACCGAGATCCGCGCGGCAGCGGGGAGGTGGTCGCGCAGGATCCCCGTCGCCCGGCCATGGGCGAGGTTGAGGTGGTGGGCGGCGCGCAGGGCGGCGGCGGGCTCGGTGCGACCGGGGGCGTGCACGCCGGAGCCGTACCCGAGGAAGGCCGAGCACCAGGGCTCGTTCAGGGTGGTCCAGGTGGTGACGCGGTCGCCGAGCGCGCGGGCCATGATGTCGGCGTAGTCGGCGAAGCGTTCGGCGGTGACCCGCTGGGGCCAGCCCCCCGCGTCCTCCAGGTCCTGGGGCAGGTCCCAGTGGTAGAGCGTGGCGACGGGTGCGATGCCCGCTTCGAGGAGCTCGTCGACGAGCCTGCGGTAGAAGTCCAGGCCGCGTTCGACGGCCGGGCCGCGGCCGGTGGGCTGCACCCGGGGCCAGGAGATCGAGAAGCGGTAGGCCGTGAGGCCGAGCCGCTTCATCAGGGCCACGTCGTCGCGGTAGTGGTGGTAGTGGTCGGCGGCGATGTCTCCGGTGTCCCCGTTGCGGACCTTGCCCGGGGTGTGGCTGAAGGTGTCCCAGATGGAGGGGGTGCGGCCGTCCTCGGCCGCGGCGCCCTCGATCTGGTAGGCGGCGGTGGCCGCCCCCCAGACGAAGCCGGGCGGGAACTGCCCCGTGCCGGTCGCGGGCTTCGGGGCGGTGTCGGGTCGTACGGCAGTCATGCGGGAGCGCTCCCAGGGTGTGCGGAGGGAAGGGGGGCAGGGCAGGCAAGCGGAGAGGAGACCGGGGAGGGGCCGGGGTCACCCCTTGACGGCGCCGGACATGATCCCGCCGACGATCCGCTTGCCGAAGATCACGAACACCACGAGCAGCGGCAGCGTGCTGATCAGCGCACCGGCCATGACGATGCTCTGGTCAGGGGTGTAGGAGGCGCTCAGCTGGCCGAGGGCCACCTGGAGCGTGGGGTTCTGCTGGTTGAGCGCGAGGTAGGGCCAGAAGAAGTCGTTCCACGCCTGGACGAAGGTGAGCATGCCGAGCACCATCATCGCGGGACGGGCGACCGGCAGCACCACGCTGAGCACGATGCGGAAGTTGTTCGCGCCGTCGATCTTGGCGGCCTCGACCAGTTCGTAGGGAAGCGCCTCGCTCAGGTACTGCCGCATGAAGAACACCCCGAAGGCGCTGACCAGGGTCGGGAAGATCACCGACTCCAGCCTTCCGCCCCAGCCGATGTCGGACATCATCATGAACAGCGGTACGACGCTGAGCTGCGGCGGGATGGTGAGCGTGGCGATGACGCCGGTCATCAGCGCGCCGCGGCCCCGGAAGCGCATCTTGGCGAAGGCGTAGCCCGCCAGGGTGCAGAAGAAGAGCGTCGCGGCGGTGATGCAGCTGGACACGATGACGCTGTTGAGGATGGCCCTGCCGAGATTGGCGTCGTTCCAGGCCGCGTCGAGGTTGTGCAGCAGCCGTCCGCCGGGCAGGAACGGCGGTGTGGTGGCGAGGACTTCGTCCTGGGTGTGGGACGCGGCCACCAGCGTCCAGTAGAGCGGCAGCAGCGAGCCGATGCCGACGACGGCCAGGGCGAGGTACGCGAACGGGCCGCCCTTCAACTGCTGTCCCGCGCCGGGCCGGAAGCGGATCGGGCGGCGCGCCTCCCGTCGGCGGGGGGCCGGGGAGGACGGGGTGGCCGAGGCTGCCGGGACCGCGGGGTCCGGGGACGTGGTGGGGCTGGTCGTGGTCATGAGAGTCGCTCCCGGTCAGACCGCGGATTTACGTACGAGGCGGCCGACGAGCCAGTTGGCCGCGGCGATGATCAGCAGGAGGGCGAGCATCGCCCAGGCGACTGCGGCGGCCGGGCCGAGGTGCCCGAGGTTCCAGCCGTAGTTGTAGAGGTAGACGCTGAGCGTCTCGTACTGATTCTCGTTGCCGCCGATGGCGCCGAGACGGCCGCCCTCCAGCAGCAGGGGCTCGCCGAAGAGCTGCATCGAGCCGATGGTGGAGATGACGATCGTGAAGAGGATCGTGGGCCGCAGCGAGGGGATGGTCACCTTGCGGAACTGCTGCCAGCGCGACGCGCCGTCCAGCGAGGCCGCCTCGTACAGATCGGTGGGCACGGCCTGCATGGCGGCCAGGTAGATCAGGGCGTTGTAGCCGGTCCAGCGCCAGATCACGATGACGGAGATGGCGATCTTCGAAGTCCAGTGCCCGTTGGCCCAGTTGGTGTCGCCGAGCCCGACGAAGTGCAGCACCCAGTTCAGCAGGCCGCCGTCGGCCCGGAAGACCAGGGCGAAGACGAGTGCCGCGGAGGCCACCGAGGTGGCGTACGGGGTCAGCACGACGGTCCGCCAGAAGGTGCTGGCACGGAGCCGGTAGTTCAGCAGATGGGCCAGGCCCAGCGCGACCAGCAGCTGCGGGACCGTCGACATGACGCCGATCAGGAAGGTGTTGGTGACGGCCGTCCAGAACTCGGAGTCGTGCAGGATCGTGCTGAAGTTCTCCCAGCCGACCCACTCCATCTGGTCCAGCCCGGTCATCTCCACCCGGTGCAGGGCTATCCACCCGGTGTAGAGCAGCGGGTAGAGCCCGAACGCGCCGAAGACCAGGAAGAACGGGGCGATGTAGGCGTACGGCGAAGCCTTGTCGTCGAAGCGCCACAGCCTGCTCCGCCAGGTCCGCCGGGCAGAACCGGCCGGGGCGTGCGGAGATCCGCCGGGTGGCGGGACGTGTGCGTCCCGGGTGGGAGTCGAGGGGGCCACGGGCGGGAGTCCTTCCCTGGGGTACGTACCGGCGTGCGGGGCGGGGCGGGATGGTGCGGGAAAGGGGCGTGCGTACGGGGTGCGAAGAGGGCCGTGCGCTGGGGCTCAGAGGAGGCGCGCACGGGGTCCGACGGGCGCGTGCGCGGGGTGCCGAGCGGGTGGGTACGGGCCCGGGGGGCACGGGCCGGTGCGGGCGGTCCCGGGGAGGGAGGCGCCCGCACCGGCGGCGGTCAGCCGATCGCCTTGTCGATCGCGTCGGTCGCGGCCTTCCACGCCTTGTCGGGGTCGGTGCCCCGCTGCTCCATGTTGGTGATCTGGGTCGAGATGGTGTCCTTGATGGTGGCGTCCTTCGGGCCGAGCACCGCCTCGGGGATGGTCTTGGCCTCATCGGCGTAGATCTGCCCGATCGGCGCGTCGTTGAAGTACGGGAGCTTCGCGTTCTTCACGTCGGGGAGCTCGTAGGCGCCCTTGTTCGACGGGAAGACCCCGATCGCCTTGAACACGGCGGCCTGCTGCTCGGGGGCGGTCAGCCACTTCACGAGCTTGCCGGCCTCCTCGACGTTCTTGCCCGACTTGGGCACGGCGAGGAAGGAGCCGCCCCAGTTGGCGGCGGTGGCGCCGGGCGCGGTGGTGATGTTCCACTTGCCCTTGTTGCCCTCACCGGCGTTGACCGAGATCTGCCCGGCCATCCACGCGGGGCAGACGACGGTGGCGACGGTGCCCTTGCGCAGCGCGGGAACCCAGGTGTTGGCGTCGAACTGCGCGAGCCCCTGGGAGAGCTTCTTGGACGCGACCTCGGCGGCCAGGTTCCAGCCCTGCTGGACGCTGGAGCTCTCCTTGTAGACCGGCTTGCCGCCCTTGTCGTAGTACTGCTCGGCGTTGGAGCTGACCACGGCGTTGAACATGGCGCTCGCCGAGTCCATGAAGTACGTGCCCGCGGGGGCCTTCTTCTTGTACTCCTCGCCGAGCTTGAGGTAGTCCTCCCAGCCGCCCGCGACCTTCTTGGCGACCTCCTCGCGGTCGGTCGGAAGCCCTGCCTTCTGGAACAGATCGGTGTTGTAGCAGAGGGACATCGGGCCGATGTCGGTGCCCGCGCCGATCACCGCGCCGTTCTGGGCGGTGGCCTGCTTCGCCTTCCACGAGACCCACTCGTCGACGTCGATGACCTTGCCGAGATCGGCGAAGGAGTCCGCCTTGGTGTCGACGATCTCCTTGATCCGGCCGACCTCGATGCCCTGGATGTCGGCGAGTCCGCTGCCCGAGTTCAGCTGTTGCAGCAGCTTGGGGTAGTAGACCTTCTCATCGGCGGTGACGTCTTCCTTGATCGTGACGTTCGGGTGCAGTTCGTGGTACTTGGCGAAGAGCCCGGCCTCCTTGTAGCCGAACTGCCCGAAGTCGGCGATCGTCAGCGTGACGTTCCCGTTCTTGTCGGGGCCCGTGCTGCCCGACATGTCCGAGCCGCCGCTGCAGCCGGTCAGCAACAGGGCCGAGACCGTCAGGCCCGTGGTGGCCAGAACCGCGGCTCTGCGGCTCGGACCGGCGCCGGTGCGGGTGATGCGCATTCCACTACTCCTTGTTCCGGGTGGGACGTGCCGGGGTGGGGGGCGGTGTTCCGGTCGCGCGGCGCGGCCGGCGGCGGGAACGGGAGCGGGCGGGGAAACCCGTCCGACGTGGGAGCGCTCCCACGCGTCGATGTCGGAAGGTTCCTGCCTTGAAGGGGTGAGTGTCAAGACTTGAAGACGGTTCCGTTGCCCGAGCGTGTCCGGCAAGTCACGGGACCGTGTCCCGCCCAGGTCTTGCCACGGCTCGTATACATGGGTTCCCCGCCCCGGACCCGTGAAGAACGCGCAGGCCAGGGGTGCGGCCGGGCTGCCGGTACGGGCCGGGCGCCCGGGAACGGAGGGTTCGGCGCGGGCCGCCTCCCGCGCACCGCGCCTCCGGACGGCCGCCCGCCGGAAGGTGAACGGGGTACGGCGCGACGGGGCGGCCGGGGGCGGCTCGCCCGCCTTCCCCCTTCGAGGCTTCGAGGCGTCGGGCGCCGAGGCGTCGATGTGCCAAGGTTCGGGGTTTCGGGCGTTCGAGGCGTCGGAGCTCCAGGGGCCACGGCTTCGATCCTGGCGGTGCTGTCCGTGGCGAACCGGGCGCAGGGGCGTAAGGACCGCCCGGCATGAATCCGTACCGCCGCCCGTACCGGCCGCACCGCCCGTACTGGCGGTGCCGCCCGTACCGCCGTGCTCAGCCGAAGACCGAGGGCGGCGGTGCCGGGGAGGGGCGGGCGTCGGCGTCCCGTACCGGTGTCGCGCCGCCGGTGAAGTCGGCCAGCGCCCGCCCGTGTTCGACGCGGCCGGGGTGCGGGTCGGTGGCCACCTTGCGGGTCAGCTCCGCGATCTTCGGCGGCAGGCCGGAGGCGAGCAGCACCGCGTTGCCGAACCGTCTGCCGCGCCACACGGCCGGGTCGGCGGCGAGCGCGAGCTCGGGGAAGACCGTGGCGGCGGTGGCGATCTGGGCGCGCAGATGGGCCAGCGGGGGCCCGTCCGCGAGGTTGGCGACGTAGCTCCCGCCGGTCTTCAGGGCCCGGCGGACCTCGGCGAGGAACTCGGTGCTGGTGAGGTGGGCGGGGGTGCGGGCCCCGCTGAAGACGTCGGCGATGACGAGGTCCGCCCAGCCGTCCGGGATCTTCCCGAGCCCGGCGCGGGCGTCGGTGGCCCGGACCCTGATCCTGGCCTGCGGGTCCAGCGGGAGTTCCCGGCGGACGAACTGGACGAGGGCGGCGTCCACCTCGATGACCTGCTGGGTGGAGCGGGGCCGGGTCGCGGCGACGTAGCGGGCGAGCGTGAAGGCGCCACCGCCCAGGTGCACCACGTGCAGCGGCTGCCCGGCCGGGGCCAGGAGGTCGATGATGTGGCCGATCCTGCGCTGGTACGCGAAGGACAGGTACGTGGGGTCGTCCAGGTCCACGTGGGACTGCGGGGCGCCGTCCAGCGTCAGTGTCCAGGCCCGGGGCCGCTCCCGGTCGGGCACGAGTTCGGCGAGCGCTCCGTCCACCGGCTCGGCGAGGGGTTCCGCCCCGCGCCCGGCCCGGCCCCCGGCTGCCTTGTCCGCCCCGGTCCCGGCCTTCCGGCCGGACCGCTTGCGGGCCCCCGCGCCCCCGTCCGACGACGTTCCTCGACGTGCCACCGCTGCTCGTGCCCGCTCACTGCTCTTCGCTCCGGACCGGTACGGAACCGGCCGTGCCGGGGAAACCCGCCCACCAGCCCATTATGGGCGCGGGCGGGCCCGGCGGTCAGCAACAGCTGTCGGCGGCCTCGATCAGCCGGGCCGCCTGGTCGAGCGCGGCCCGCAGCACCACGGGGTCGGTGACCGGGGAGTCGGCCTCCGGCGGCAGCAGCCAGCCGCTGCCGGTGACGGGCGGCTCGGCGGGGATGCGCAGCCCCCGGCCCGCGGTCCGGGTGCAGGCGCTGCCGGGTACGTCCCACGCCTCGGCGGTCCCCGGCGGCACCAGGAAGCCGAGGGTGTCGCAGGCGCCGTCGTGCAGGACCGGACCGACGTCCTGCGCGGCGTCCCGGCGCAGGATGTCCACGGCCTCCAGCCCCTGCCGGGCCGGTACGGTCACCAGATCGCAGGGGGCCGCGCCGTGCTCCTCGGGGGGCGCGGCGGCCACCGGGGTGCCGGGGGCGGCCGGGGCCGTCGCAGTGGTCAGTGAGTCGGTCTCCGTGCCGAGATGCAACAAGGGACCTCTCCTCTCATCGCCGGGCGGAGCCGGATTCCGTGGTCACATGGCCCAACGCTCCGACGGCGTCAAGGGCTACGGTGCCACGCCGCCGCAAAGGGTGGCAGTTCATGGCGGATCACGCCCGCAATGCCCTCTTTGTCAATAAAAGTCGTGTGTGGTGAACCACAACAGCCGGTACGTTTTAGCTCCGTCGGGTCATCCGCCGGGACACCGGACACAGGGAACCCGGCTGCAGAGGTGCTGCAGAAGAGAGGTCCCGCCCATGGTGTCGACAGGGGCAGTGCCCAACCTCGCCTTCCGGCGGCTGCGCGGACAGCGCTCCGCCGGGGAGTTCGCTGCCGCCGTGCGCAGATCGGCCCGTGAGATCGGCGAGCAGGTCGCGTGCGACGCCCGGTACATCGGACGCGTGGAATCCGGCGAGATCCGCTGTCCCAACTACGCGTACGAACGGGTCTTCCTGCACATGTTCCCCGGCACGACCCTGGCGGACCTGGGCTTCTCACCGCGCGAATCCGTGCGCGGACGGGCGGCACGGCTCACCGCCTTCCCCCCACCCCCTACCCCCCACAGCAACCCCGACGAGGAGAGCGACGTGCTGCGTCGCGTATTCATGACGAGCGGCACCACTTTGGCCGCGACCCTGGGCCTGAGCGTCGGCGGCACGTCCGCCGCCGCCACGCTCCCCCACCCACGCCGGGTCGGCGAGAAAGAGGTGAGTGCCGTCGAAAAGGCGGTGCGGCAGATCCGGCTGCTCGACGACCGGCACGGCGGCGACGGCCTGTACCGCAAGGCCTCCGGCCCGCTGCGGGCCGCGTACGAGCTGCTGGACTCCGGGCCCGCCGCCCGGCGTTCCACCGCCGACCGGCTGCACGCCGGTGCGGGCGAGCTGGCCATCTCGGTGGGCTGGCTGGCCCACGACTCGGGCCGGCTGGAGGACGCCCGCTCGCACTACGCGGAGGCGCTGGCCACGGCGCGGGTCTCCGGTGATCCGGCGCTGGAGGCGCACGCGTTCTGCAATACGTCGTTCCTGGCCCGGGACACCGGGCGGCCCCGTGAGGCGGTGCGCGCGGCGGAGGCCGGGCAGCGGGCGGCCCAGCCACTGGGCTCGCCCCGGCTCCAGGCGCTGCTGGCGCTGCGGGAGGCGGGCGGCCGGGCCGGGCTCGGTGACCGCATGGGCTGCGAGCGGGCCATCGGCCGGGCTCTCACCGCCTTCGGCCGGGGGCCGTCCGACTCCGATCCGGAGTGGATGAGCTTCTTCCGGGAGGCGGAGCTGGAGATGCTGGAGGCGCAGTGCTGGTCGGCGCTGGGTGAATGGTCGCGGGCGGCCCGGCACGCCTGGCGGGCCACCCGGCTCCAGGACCCGCATTTCGCCCGGAACCTGGCGCTGTACCGCACCGAGCTGGCCTGGGACCTGGCCCGCGCCGGCCGGGCCGAGGAGGCCGCGGCCACCGGCCATCAGGTACTGGACCTGCTGGACCACGTCCAGTCGACCCGTATCCGGGGGATGCTCGCGGCGGCCGTGGAGGCGCTGAGGCCGCGGCGGGCCACGGCCGAGGTGCGGGAGTTCCTGGACCGGTACAAGGCGGTGGCCTCGGCCTGAGCGGCGCGCTCAGCCGTCCAGGTGGCCGGTGTCGTTCCAGCGTTCGATCGCGGGGGCGCCGTACGCCCAGCCCAGCACCGAGAGCGAGGTCGGGTCGAGCCGGACGCGTGCCGCGAACGACACGTCCTCGCCGAGCCACCGTGCGCCCAGGGCCCGCAGGATGTGGCCGTGGGCGAAGACCAGTACGTCACGGTCGGCCGAGCGGGCCCACGCCACGACCTCGTCGGCGCGGGCGGACAGTCCGGCCAGGGTCTCCCCGTCCGGCACCCCGTCGCGCCAGATGAACCAGTCCGGCCGGATCGCCTTGATCTCGGCCGGGGTCATCCCCTCGTACGCGCCGTAGTCCCATTCCAGGAGCGCGTCCCACGGTTCGGCCCGGTCGCCGAACCCGGCGATCTCGCAGGTCTCACTGGCCCGCAGCAGCGGGCTGGTGCGTACCTCCACGTCCGGCAGCCCGTTCCACGGCGCGTGGCGCAGCCGCTCGCCGAGGAGCTTCGCGCCCTCCCGGCCGGAGTCGAGCAGCGGGATGTCCGTCCGGCCGGTGTGGTTGCCCCTGACGGACCATTCCGTCCGGCCGTGCCGGGCGAGCAGGATTCGCGGTGCCATGACGGCCCTCCCTGGGCTGTGATCGGGGGCCGGATTTCGGGGACCGGCGACCGGAACCGGGACTACACGGTCATCCGGTCGTACCATCATCCCGCACATGATCGGGAGGCAACCTCGCGGGCCGGTGCGGCGTCCCACTCCCCGCGGAGGAATCCGCACGCACCCGGCCCATACGGGCCCCGGGGGAATCACTGCCGCATCGCACCGTACGGTTGAACGCCCGTCGTCGGCCGCATGAAATCATGATGGAGAGCTACCGGATGCAGGATGCCCGCACCGCGCCCGCGCCGCGCCCGCGGCCCCGTTGGTGGACCGAGCTGCCGCTGCTGGCCCTGGTGTACGGAGCCTACTCGGCGGGCCGTCTGGTGGCGCGCGGCGACGTGTCGACCGCCGTCGACCACGGGCTGAGCATCCTGCGGATGGAGAAGGCGCTCCGCATCAACTTCGAGCATCCGCTGAACCGGCTGTTCACCGCCCACCCCTCCATAGGCATACCCTCCGACTTCGCGTACGCCTCCCTGCACTACCTCGTCACACCGGTCGTCCTGGTCTGGCTCTTCCGCCGCCGCCAGGAGATATACCGCAGGGCCCGCACCTGGCTGATGACCTCCACGATGCTCGGCCTGATCGGCTTCACCCTGCTGCCGACCTGCCCGCCCCGGCTGCTGGAGGCCCGGTACGGCTTCGTCGACACCATGGCGCAGTACAGCTCGTACGGCTGGTGGGGCAACGAGGCCAGCGCCCCGCGCGGCATGGGCGGGATGACGAACCAGTACGCGGCGATGCCGAGTCTCCACGTCGGCTGGGCGATCTGGTGCGGCATCCTGCTGTGGCGCCACAGCAAGAACCCCTATGTCCGGGCCGCGGGTGTCGCCTACCCCGTGATCACCGTGCTCGTGGTCATGGGCACGGCCAACCACTACTTCCTCGACGCGGTGGCGGGCGCCGCCGTGATGGGGGTCGGGGCGCTGCTGGCCCGGCCGCTGATGCGGCTCGCGGACCGGATCGCGGAGCGGTTCTCCGGACGTTTCCCCGGGCTCGCCCCGAAGGCGGAATCCCCGATTGTCAGTGACGGGTGCAAGACTTCGGCGGGTGAGCGAATCCCTGGCCAGCGGACCACCTCCGCAGACGCCGTCGACGCCGCGGCAGGCGGCACCCCCCGGGCCGGTTCCGGCGCTCCCGCGGGAGCGGCCGACGACACTCCGGCAGCGGCTCGCTGAGCTGCGCGGACCAGCTGTCCCGCCGCGTCCGCTGGACGCCCGCGCGCTGGCCGCCCTCGCCGCCAACCCTGGCTGCCGCCGCCGCGCCCTGCTGGACGGGGCCGGGGTCGACAAGGCGGCGCTGGCGACGGCACTCGGCGCACCGGCGCCGTTCGGCCAGTCGCAGTTCGCCTTCGTCCGGGGCAACGCCTTCGAGGCCAGGGTCAAGGCCGACCGGGGCACGGAGCTGATCCGGCTGCTGCACGAGCGGCTCGGCCCCGGCGGCGAGCCGCCGCGCGGGATCGCGGTGCCGGACCTGACGGCGGCGGGCCCCGAGGGCCGCGCGGCGCGTACGGCGCTGGCGCTGCGGGAGGCGACGGAGGCGGGCGGCTGGGCGCTGCTGGACCACCCGATGCTGGCGCTGGAGGTGGCGGGCTCCCCCGCCTACCTGGAGCCGGACGCGGTGGCGGTGCACCCGGACGGCACCTGGACGGTCGTGGAGATCAAGTCCTTCCCGATGATCGACGGTTCGGCCGACGCGGCGAAGGTCGGCGCGGCGGCCCGCCAGTCCGCCGTCTACGTACTGGCGCTGGAGCGGGTCGCGGAGCGGACGGCGGGCGCCGAGGTGAGCCACCGGGTCCTGCTGGTCTGCCCGAAGGACTTCTCCAACCTGCCGACCGCCTCGGTCGTCGATGTGCGCAAGCAGCGCGCGGTCACCCGGCGTCAGCTGACCCGGCTGGCCCGGATCGAGGACATCGCGGCGGCCCTGCCCGAGGGCGTCACCTTCGATCCGGAGTGCCCCCGGGAGCGGCTGGACGCGGCGGTCGAGTCGGTCGGCGCGACGTACGCCCCGGAGTGTCTGGCCGCCTGTGAGCTGGCCTTCCACTGCCGGGCGAAGGCGCGCGCGGCCGGTGCGGTGGAGGCCCTGGGGCGCAGCGTGCGCGGGGAGCTGGGCGGGCTGACCACGGTGGGCGAGGTGCTGGCGGCCGCCGCGGGCAAGGAGGGCGATCCGGCGGACCCGACGGTCGCGGCACTGCGGCGCGCGGCGGCGTTGCGGGCCGAGGCCCTGGAGGGCGGTGCGGCATGTCGCTGATCGGCACGCTGGCCCGGCTGGAGGCGGTGGAGAGCGGCCGGGCGCAGCCGCTGGCCACGGTCCGCCACCGCCATCTCACGGACCGGCCGCTGGTCCTGGTCCCGCTGACCACTGCGGGCGAGGCGGGCGCTCCGCTGGGCGCGCTCGTCGGGACGGACCGGGAGGCGCCCCTGCTGCTGACGGTGGCGCAGCCGCGCGACCGGGACCTGCGGTTCGCGTTCCTCGCCGAGCTGGCCGAGGCGGTGCTGCCGCACATCGAGTCGTACGAGGACGTGGTCGAGCCCGCCGAGCGCAACGAGACCGATCCGGGCACGGGCAAGCGCGCCAAGGTCGAGGTCGAGCTGTGCGTGGACGCGCCGCAGCTGATCGTGCCGAGCCGGGCGGGCATCGAGTACGTCCGGCTGCTGGGCCGTTCGATGCGGTTCCGGCGCACCGCCGAGGACGATCCGGACGCCCCGTTCCCGGCGCCCGCCCGGGTTCCGCTGCTGGGCCGCTGGCTGACGCATTACGGGGAGCGGGCCCGGGTGCCCGGCTCCTCGCTGCTGCTGGCCGCGACCGATCTGCTGAACCGGCACTGGGCGACCGGGCAGAGCAGTCTGGAGGACCAGCACCTGGGGGCGCTGCTGGCCTGGATCGACACCCCCGCGGGCGAGTCGGGCGCGGCGGCGGCGTACCGGGCGGAGCTGGGGCGGGACGGCGAGGGACAGTTGCTGTGCCCGCCCGCCGGTCCGGCCACCGACCCGGCGTTCGACAACCGGCTGCTGGCTCCCGCCATCGAGCGGTACGACCGGGCGCGGACCTCGCTCGCGGCGGCCGAGGACGGTCTGGCCGCCGATGCCCGGCTGGGTGAGCTGACCGCCGCCGAGCGGGACATCAGAGCACTGCTGGCAGGGGTGACCCGGCCGGTCTGGGACGCGGTGTGGCGGGCGCTGGACGTGCTGCGGGAGGTGCCCGAGGGGGCCAGGGCCGAGGAGCGCTGGACGCGGGACCGCTGGTCGTTCACCGGGCACCGGGACCGGGTGCGCTCGGGCGAGCCGCCCCAGCCCCGCCGGGACGACGCGGTGACGGCGGCGCAGAAGCTGGCCGGGCGGGAGACGGCCCAGGCCCAGCTGGAGGCGCAGGAGGCCCTGGACGACCCGCTGGTGCTGGCCGGACGGCGGCTGGCCGGTGAGGCGTTCGTGGCGGAGGTGACGGAGGTGGTGATGGCGTACAGCGAGTCCAAGCGCCCCGCGCCGCGCCCGCTGCTCACCGTCCGTACGGACGAGCAGCCGCATCTGGGCGAGCGCACCAAGGTGTACCGCTCGCTGGACGGCAAGCCGCAGACCGCCGAGTTCGTGGCGTACGCCGGGCCCGGCTCCGGCGGCGGGGGCGCGCCGGGGCTGGTGCTGCGGGTACTGGACCGGATGGGCCGGGGCAGGGAGCCGGCGCCGGGTTCGGTGCCCGAGCCGGGCGACCGGATCGCGTGGACGCTCTTCGAGCACGACCAGCGCGGCGGCCCCAAGCTGCCCGACCCGCAGGACACACCCTGGACGCACGGCGGGCCGCCGGGAGCGTCCGGGCACGCCGAGCATCCCGACCCGGTGACCGCGGAGGATCTGCTGTGACATCTGCTGCGACGGACGTTCTCGGCTTCGGCCTCGATCCGGGCACCCGGGCCGCGCGGGCGACGGAGGCGATCCTCGCCGACACCCTGGGCGGTACGGAGCGCGGCATCGTGGTGGACTCCCCGCCGGGGGCGGGCAAGTCGACGCTGGTGGTGCGCGCCGCGCTGGAACTGGCGGCGGCCGGGCGTCCGCTGATGGTGATCGCGCAGACCAACGCCCAGGTCGACGATCTGGTGGTGCGACTGGCGGAGAAGGAGTCGCAGCTGCCGGTGGGCCGGTTGCACAGCAGCGATTCCGACCCGTACGACAAGGTGCTGGACGGGCTGGACAACGTACGGAAGTCGGCGAAGGCGGCCGATCTCGCCGGGCTCGGCATCGTCATCTCCACGGCCGCCAAGTGGGCTCATGTGAAGAACGTCGAGCCGTGGGGCCATGCGATCGTCGACGAGGCGTACCAGATGCGGTCGGACGCGTTGCTGGCCGTCGCGGGGCTCTTCGAGCGGGCGCTGTTCGTCGGCGATCCAGGGCAGCTGGACCCGTTCTCGATCGTGGGCGCGGACCAGTGGGCGGGGCTGTCGTACGACCCGTCGGCGAGCGCGGTCTCCACGCTGCTCGCGCACAATCCGCGGCTGCCGCAGCACCGGCTGCCGGTGTCGTGGCGGCTGCCCGCCTCGGCGGCGCCGCTGGTGTCGGACGCGTTCTACCCGTACACCCCGTTCCGCAGCGGGACGGACCACGGCGACCGGCGGCTGTCGTTCGGTACGGCGTCGGACGGCTCGGCTGCGGACCGGGTGCTGGACGAGGCGGCGGAGTCGGGCTGGGGCCTGCTTGAGCTGCCGGCCCGGCACACCCCGCGTACCGACCCGGAGGCGGTGCGGGCGGTGGCCCTGGTGGTCCGCCGGCTGCTGGACCGGGGCGGCGTGGCGACGAGCGAGCGCTCCCCGGACCCCGCTCCGGTGACGGCGGACCGGATCGCGGTCGGCACCGCCCACCGCGACCAGGCGGCGGCGGTACGGGCGGCCCTGGCGGAACTGGGCGTGAGCGGTGTCGCGGTGGACACGGCCAACCGGCTGCAGGGCCGCGAGTTCGACGTGACGGTGGTTCTGCACCCGCTGTCCGGCCGCCCCGACGCCACGGCCTTCCACCTGGAGACGGGCCGCCTCTGTGTACTGGCCTCGCGCCACCGGCACGCCTGTGTCGTGGTGTGCCGCGCGGGGGTCACGGAGCTGCTGGACGAGCATCCGTCGACGGAGCCGGTGCAGCTGGGCGTCACGGTGAAGTTCCCCGACGGCTGGGAAGCCAATCACGCGGTCCTGGCCCACCTCGCGGAGCACCGGGTGTCCTGGCGGCCGTGAGCGCCGGATGACCACGGCCGGGCCGGGCCCGCGGGCCCGGCCCGGCCGATGACCGCTGCGGCGCGGGCCGGTCGGCGCATCCGGGCGTCCGGCCCGGCGCGTCGCCGACGGCGGTCGCCGGGGACCGGGTCAGGTGACCGTCAGGGTCATCGGTCCGCCCGGCATCGGGGTTCCGTCCGGAAAGCCGAAGGACGAGGAGTCACGCGCCCGGTCGGACAGCCGCAGGGCGATGGTGTACGTACCGGGGGCCACGCTGGACGGGAGGGGGAAGGAGATGGCCAACGGGCCGCCGAAGGTCACCGGGGTGCCGCCGGTGACGGCGGGGAACCACCGCTCCGAGGAGTCGATCAGGTAGACGCTGTAGCCGTTCACGCCCGACGTGGTGCCCGAGACGTTGACGGTGAGGCGGAGGTCCGTGGAGTGGTCGGTGGCCGGGATGGTGGTGTGCGAGAGCGTGGCCCCGTCGATCTCGGGCAGCACCGTGTTGGGTGCCGAAGTGATCGTCAGGCCCGTCTCCGGCGCGTGGTGCTCCGAGCCGTACAGGGCGACGTTCCCGGCGCCGTCCGTGATGATCAGGCCGGTGACGCGGCAGGTGAAGACGGCCGACGGCACCTCGTACTCCACCCAGACGGTTCCGTCCGCCGCGGTCGTCGCCGTGGTGGACTTCTGCCGGCAGCCGGTGACACTGTCGGTGTCCACGATCGCCGACGTGATCCCTCCGGTGCCCCCGTGGGGCCGGAAGCCGACCTTGACCGTCCGTTCTCCGTGCCAGATGTCGGCCGGGTTCGGCGTCGCCGTGAAGCCGTCCGCCGAGAGCACGTCGTTGGAGGTGACGTGGACGGGTGCGGCCGAGAGGCCGCCGTAGGTGCTGGTGCTGCCCGCGTTGTCGGTGAGCTCGACCTGCGAGACCGTCCACGTTCCTGATGCCGTGTGCGCGGGGAAGGTCACGGACACCCGGCAGGATCCGGCGTACGTCTGGCCCGAGTCGATGTATCCGCAGCCCTGGTAGCCCTCGTCCTGGGACCATTCGATGGCGAACGAGCCGGTCAGGTGCTGCCCTCCGGGGCCGGCCAGGGTCAGGGTGCCGCCGGAGACACCGGCCGCGGGATCCCGCACGTCCAGCTCGTAGGTCATGCTCGCCTCGTTCTCGCCGACGTAGAGATACGGCTGTCGTCCGTAGCTCGTCGCGAGGTTCTCGTACGTCGGCCCCTGGGTGTCGGCGAGCGTCCGCGCTTCGAACGTGGCGGGGAGGGAGCCGGGCCCGGCGGCGTCCCAGTGCAGCGAGGTGCCCTGGCCGTCCCAGGCCTCCAGACGGGTGACAGCCCAGGTGGCCTGGGTCTGTGCCGCGTACTGCGGGACGGCCAGGGTCCACTCGTACGTGGCCTGCTGAGGTGTCGAACCGGGCACCAGGGTGATGTCCTGCCCGTAGGAGCCCACATCGTAGGAGCCGACCAGCGGCACACCCACGTACGTACCGGCCGTCGCGCCCTGGCGGCGCAGGTGGACCCGCGCGTTCATGCCCTCGGCCCCAGCCGTGGTGTCCGTCATGGTCCAGCGGAGCGTGACCGTGCTGCCGCCGGGCGTCGCGTCCACCACGGGCGGGGTGAAGTCCATCGCGGTGACGGTGATGGCACCCGTCTCCTGCGCCGTCGCGGCGCCTGTGAGCGACGTCAGGGTCAGCGCGAGCCCCGCCCCGATCGCCGTGATCATCCGTCTCAGTCGTATGCGCAACTGCGGTCCTCTCCTTCGGACTTCCTTGTGCCTCCGCACTCCGGGCAAGCGGACTGTAACAGCGCGGTCACCAGTCCGTTCGAAGGAATTTCGAAGGAATCGGCTGACGGGGCGCCGCTGGGCGGCGGCCCGGGGCGTCGGCCCCGGGGCGTCGGCCCCGGGGGCATCAGGAGACGGCTGCGGGCCCCGGCACCACGTGCCCCGGCCCGCGCACGCCTCGCGGCAGGGGGCTTGCAGGGCGTTGGACAATAGAGGGTGGCCGTCAGGACGATCCGATGATCCAAGGAGGCACCACCACATGGCACAAGCCGAGCGGAACGGGCAGCAGCGGCTGCGCCCCGCACCCCTGCTCTTCGAGCCGTCGGAGGCGGTCGCCGATCCCGAGCACTTCTTCGACCTGGAGTCGATGGACGATCCCCGGGAACTGCTGTCCCGCGCCACCGAGCTGAGCCTGGCGTTCCGCGCCGCGACCGACCGTGCGGTCGAGTTCCAGGCGGTCGCCGCCGCTCAGCTCGCCGATCCGCGCCGGTTCGACCGGCTCACGACCGCGGACATCGCGAAGCGCGCGCAGTGGACCGAGGACTATGCCAAGAAGATGGTCGAGTTCGGCCGGAGCCTGCTGAACGGCACCGCTCCCTGACGGTCGCGGCAGCCCGGGGCCCGTACGCCGGTCCGGCGCGTACCGGCCGGGCCTGACTCCGGGTAACACCTCTGGCATATGCCCGAGCGCAAGATACTCCTCCCCTCCCCAGCCTGTCCCGGTTTCCGGCAACTCTCGGAACGCGACCGATCACTCCCGGTAGATATGTCGGCATGACCGCATGGCTACCGGACCACACGACCCTGTTCCCCGGCGACACCTCCCACCACCGCCCGCATCACCGCACTGGCTTCTTCACCGGCCCCCGGGACCAGACGGCGAACCAGACGGCGCAGGTCACCGCGGCCGGTGCCGCCTGGCTCGCCAGCGCCGCCGCGTATCCGCGCAGCACGCTGGCGCAGTGGGAGGCCCGCCCCGCCTCGCCCGGGGTGCTGCCGTGCGGATCGGCCTTCGACGTGGTGAACGTGCCCACGCTCTTCGGGCGCCGGATGCTGGAGCACCTGTGGACCGACGGCCCCGGTTCGGGTCCGGTGGCCACGCACCGGGGGCGGATGCTGCTGTTCGCCTCGCCCGGCACCGCTCAGCGGCTGCCCTCACTGCTCGACTGGGAGGAGTGGGGCGGCTGCGGCGGTCCGGGGCCGCGGGAGCACAGCCGGAAAGGGGACGAGCGAGTCCCTCCGCTGCTCTGCCACGGCACCGGGGACGCGGTGACCGTACCGCCCCTGACCTGCACCTCCGCCGCGCCTGGGCCCCGCTGGCTGGTCGCGCCGGACACCCGCACCCCGTGGCTGCCGGGCCCCGACGTACTGCTCTGGGCCTGCGTGCGGGTGGCCAGGTCGGCACCCTCACCGGCGGCCAGGGATTCGATTTTTCCTCCCGCCGATCCGGATGCTAATGTCTACGACGTCAGCAGGCGCCGCTAGCTCAGTTGGTTAGAGCAGCTGACTCTTAATCAGCGGGTCCGGGGTTCGAGTCCCTGGCGGCGCACAGACGGAAGAAGCCCCTCGCAAAAGCGGGGGGCTTCTTCGTTGTGCACGCGTCCGTCGCCACCTCATGGTTTTCCGGTGGTGATGTGGATCGTCCAGGCGCCGGACGCGGTCCGGTCGGCGACCTCGATCCGGGTGTGCCCCTCGGGGAGGGTGTACGTCTCGCCGACGCGCAGCGGGGCGTCCGCGAGCGGGGCGTAGACCGAGCGGTCCCAGCAGGCGTCGGTGCGGGGGTGGGTGTCGATGACCTGGACCGGGCCGCCGCCGGACGGGGTCT
This sequence comes from Streptomyces sp. NPDC058195, assembly GCF_042883525.1. Lineage (NCBI taxonomy): Bacteria > Bacillati > Actinomycetota > Actinomycetes > Kitasatosporales > Streptomycetaceae > Streptomyces > Streptomyces sp. NPDC058195. The sequence continues at coordinate 93,687 of NZ_JBHVVM010000014.1, read as the reverse complement.
CGTTGCGCACCCGGTAGAGCAGGACTCCCTCGGTGCAGGTGGTGGCGTCGTTGCCGGTGGAGCCGCGGGCCTCGATGGCGACGGCGGTGTTCTCGCCGGTCCTGATCACCGCGAGCCGGGTGCCGAGGGAGGCGCCGGGGCCGGGCGCGGCGGCCATCGGAAGCAGGGTGAGGTCCCGGCCGCTCTGGACGCAGACCACCTGCCGGCGGTCCAGCCAGCCGAGCTTCCACTTGTGCCAGCCGAAGAGGTCCGGCGCGAGTCCGAACTGGCTGCCCATCACGTCCCAGTCGCCGACGTAGGTGTCCCAGTCCCCCTTGCCGTCCGACGGCCGGTGGTAGAGGTCCGGCAGGTCGAAGATGTGCCCGGTCTCGTGGGCCAGCACGTTGTGGTCCGGCGGGTGCTGTTCGAAGACGGTGACGACGCGGCGGATGTCGGTGCCGTCGGCACGCAGCGGCCGGTCGAAGTTGACGACCTTGGTGGCGTCGGAATCGACGCCGGGGGCGTCGGGGTCGGCGACCAGATAGACGATGTCGTACCGGGAGAAGTCGACCTGCGGATCGGCGGCGGCCACGGCGTCCCGCAGGTAGCTGCTGCGCCGTCCGTCCTCCCAGTCCCGGTGTATCGCGTACTGGTCGGACGCCTTGGGCATCCTGATCCACTGGTCCACCGGGTGCGCGCGCAGCGTGAACTTCCCGTACGAGGCGCGCCGGAAGAACTCGGTGGTGGCGGGGAAGTGGTCGGCGGCGAGCCGGGCGGGGGCCATGGCGGGGCGGTGATCCGGGAAGGAAAGGAAGACCATGACCGCGTCGAGCGGGTGGTCGGGCCGAGGGTAGGCACTGTTCCAGCCGTCGACGCCGAGCGAGTGGTGCGCCTCGGTACGGGGCAGGGCACAAGGGCCCCCTCCGGCGGTGGCGGCCACGGCGGGCCCGGCGACGAGGGAGGTGGCGGCGAACGCCAGGAGGGAGGTCGCGGCGGCACCCATCGCGCGCAGGCGGGACCGCTCCACTCCCCCCGATCCGCGCGGACACGGCACAGCTACCTCCGGTACCTCCGGGTACGAAACGCGGTCACCTCACCCACCCTGGGCCGGGGCCGGCGTTTCGGCCCGCTGGGCTGCACCAGTCGAGTCAGGGACCGAGTACGCCCCTGACCCTCACAGAACGTCACATTCGATCAATGGCGCATCGTGGGAGAAGGTGAACGCTCGCAAGTGATCGGTTACGGGCAAAACGGAACCTTGCGTGAAGGGCGCGTGCGGGGCGTACGCGGGGCGTGCAAAGGTCGGACGCTGGAACGGCCGACACACCAGCCTCTATGCTTCACCAGGCTTTCCCACGTGGTTTCCGCCTCACACCCAGGCGCCCCACGCGGCGGGCCAGTCCGGCCACACCTGTTCAGGACAGAACTGCACGGCGGGAGCGAACGGTGAGCGGAACCTCCGAAGGGGCCGCGTCCGCGGCGGGCACACCCCGGTGTTCCGTGGGACCGGCGGCCCCCGGCTGTCACGTTCCGTGGCCACCCGCCGGGGCCGGGGGCTCCGAGCAGCACGGCTACCGGGCCGCCTTCCTGGCCGCCACGCTCCCGATGGCCGTCGTCGACCACGAGGGCCTGGTCGTCACCGCCAACGAGGCCCTCGGCAACCTTCTGGGCCTGCCCGCGACGGCGCTGACCAGCCAGTCCGCCGCCGACCTCCTGGATCTCGCGGCGGACGGCCGCACCTGGCACGCGTACCGCGAGGTGCTGCACGGACGGCGGGCGCGCTTCCGGCGTACGCACCGGCTCAGGCACCCCGACGGGCGCGCGCTGTGGGCCGAGGTCACCGTCGTACCGATGTCCGCGTGCGAGGGGCGGGAGGGCTGCTCCCCGGACGAGGAGGCGGGGCGGGTGCTGCTGTCCGTGTCGGACGTCAGCGACCGGCGCGAGCTCCAGAAGCGGCTGCGCCACCTCCAGATGCACGACCCGGTGACCCGGCTGCCCAACCGGACGCTGTTCTTCGAACGGCTCTCGGCCGCCCTGGAGGTCCCGGCGAGCCGGACTCCGGCGGGCGAGGATCCGGAAGACGGCTCCGCGGCCGGTGAGGGCGACGGCCTCGGGGGGCTCCGGGTCGGGCTGTGCTACCTGGACCTGGACGGCTTCAAGGCCGTCAACGACACGATGGGCCACCGGACCGGCGACCGGCTGCTGGCCGCCGTCGCCGCCCGGCTCGCCAAGTGCGCCGCCCAGGTCGGCCCGCACCGCGGCGGGGCCCGGCTCGTGGCGCGCCTCGGCGGCGACGAGTTCGCGATCCTGGTCGAGGACTCCGCCGGTACGCGGCAGCTCACCGACCTGGCCTGCGCGGTGCTGGCCGCCCTTCAGCAGCCCTTCGACCTGGCCGGGCAGCGGATCTCGGTGTCCGCCTCGATCGGGGTGGTGGAGCGGCCGGTGGCCGGTACGTCGGCCACCGGCCTGATGCAGGCCGCCGACACCACGCTGTACTGGGCGAAGGCGGACGGAAAGTCCCGCTGGACGGTCTTCGACCCGGAGCGCAACGCCCACCGGATGACCCGCCAGACGCTCTCCTCCACGCTGCGCCCGGCCGTGGAGCGCGGCGAGTTCACCATCGAGTACCAGCCGCTGGTCGGCATGGCCGACGGGGTGGTGCGCGGGGTGGAGGCACTGGTCCGCTGGAACCACCCGCAGTTCGGGATGCTCTCGCCGAATCGGTTCGTCGCGATCGCCGAGGAGGACGGCTCGATCGTCCAGCTCGGCCGGTGGGTGCTCCAGTCCGCCTGCCGCCAGGCCCGGCGCTGGCAGCTGGAGCATCCCGCCAATCCGCCGCTGTTCATCAGCGTCAACGTGGCCGTGCGCCAGGTCTGGGACTCCGACCTGGTCACCGATGTGGCGGAGATCCTCGCCGAGACCGGGCTCGATCCCTCGCTGCTCCAGCTGGAACTCACCGAGTCCGCGGTGATGGGCTCGGCGGGCCGCCCGATCCAGGCGCTCCAGTCACTCAGCGACATGGGGGTGCGGATCGCCATCGACGACTTCGGCACCGGCTACTCCAACCTCGCCTATCTGAGCCGGCTGCCGGTCTCGGTACTGAAGCTGGACGGCTCCTTCGTCCGCGGCTTCCGCTACGACGACGGCGCGCACCCGAGCCCGGCCGACGAGACGATCGTCGAGGCGATGGTGCAGCTGGCCCACCGGCTGGGCCTGACCGTCACCGCGGAGTGCGTGGAGACGGCCGGGCAGGCCGAGCGGCTGCGACGGATCGGCTGCGACACCGGGCAGGGCTGGCTGTACTCGCGCGCGGTGGCCCCGGAACGGATCGCCGAGCTGATCGGCACAGGTCCGTTACGGGGCTGAGCGACGCGTTCCGGGGCCTGCCGGGCGGGTGCCGTCAGAGCGTGGGCAGCCCGTACGCGTCCGCGATCAGCTCGTAGCTGCGCATCCGGGCCTCGCCGCCGTGGGCATTGGCGGTGATCATCAGCTCGTCGGCGCCGGTCCGCTTGGCCAGGTCGTCCAGGCCGGTGCGGACCTGGTCGGCGGTGCCGTGCACGATGTTGGTGAGCCAGCTGTCGACGAACTCCCGCTCCATCGGGCTGTAGTCGTACGCCTCCGCCTCCTCGGGTGTGGGGACCAGTCCGGGGCGGCCGGTGCGCAGCCGGACCATGGACAGGGCGCCGGAGAGCACCTGGCGGCGGGCCTCGCGCTCGTCGTCGGCGGCCAGCGCGGCGACGCCGATCAGCGCGTACGGGGCGTCGAGCACCGCGGAGGGCCGGAAGGAGTCCCGGTACAGGTCGAGCGCCGGAATCGTGTTCTGGGCCGAGAAGTGGTGGGCGAAGGCGAAGGGCAGGCCGAGCACCCCGGCCAGCCGGGCGCTGAACCCTGAGGAGCCGAGCAGCCAGACGGGCGGGCGGCCCGGCGACTGGACACCGCCGTCGGCCGTGGCCTGGACCGGACCGGGGACCGCGTGGATACGGGCGTACGGGTGGCCGTCGGGGAAGTCGTCGTCCAGGAACCGGGTCAGCTCGGCGAGCTGCTGCGGAAAGTCGTCGGCGCCTTCGTTGAGCCGGTCGCTGCGGCGCAGGGCGGCGGCCGTGGCGCCGTCGGTGCCGGGGGCGCGGCCGAGGCCGAGGTCCACGCGGCCGGGGGCCATGGCCTCCAGGGTGCCGAACTGCTCGGCGATCACGAGCGGGGCGTGGTTGGGCAGCATCACACCCCCGGAACCGAGCCTGATCCGCTCGGTGTGCGCGGCGAGGTGGGCCAGGATGACGGCCGGGGAGGAGGAGGCGACACCGGGCATGGAGTGGTGCTCGGCGACCCAGTAGCGGTGGAATCCGCGGCGCTCGGCGAGCCGGGCCAGGTCCACCCCGGTGCGGAGCGCCTGGGTGGAGGTGCGGCCCTTCCCGACGGTCATCAGGTCCAGTACGGAGAGCGGGACGGGGGCCGTTCCCTCCGCCCTGCCGTGGATGCCCGCGTCGTCGTGCCCGTCGTCCCGGGTCCGGTCGCCCCGGATCTCGCCACCGCGGCTGTCCTCGGCGTGGTTTCCTCCGCCTCGGTGCCCGTCGCCGCGGTGCTCGTCGCCTCGAATCTCGTCCACTTCCTGGCCTCTTTCGGTGATGCGTCCGATTCCGGCCCGTACGTCCGGCGTCCGGGGGCCGGTGCGCATGCCCGGCGTCCGGGAGCCGGGAGCCGGTGCGTGCGTCCGCGCCCGGGAGCCGGTGCGTGCGTCCGGGGGCCCATAACAGGAGGTTGTCTCCGTTTATTCCCGTACGTCGCTGCTCCGCGCGCCCCCGCCCCGCCCGCTGTGGGCGCGGGCCCGGCCCTCGCCCCAGACGGCCACCGGGGCGGGCGGTGCCTCCCGGCCCGCGAAGAGCCTGCCCAGTCTCGGGGACCAGGCGCGGCGGCCCGCCAGCCGCAGCCCCTCCCGGACGGTGACCTGGTTCCCGGTGAGGACCGGTTTGCCCAGGAGCTCCTCCAGCTCCGCCTCGTGCCCGGCGGTGTGCAGGGCCGTGTCGGACAGCAGCACCACGTCCGCCTCCGGCCGGTCCGCCGCCGTGGCCAGCTCCTTCACCCGGTCCAGGTCCCAGGCGGCGGCCTCGGCCGCCGAGCCGAGTCCGGCGGAGGTGGTCGCGGCCACCTCGACGCCGGCGGCACGCAGGAACGCGGCGAACGCTCCGGTGACCTGCTCGGAGTAGGTGGAGGCGACGGCGACCCGTCCGGCACCCAGTTCCCGTACCGCGTGGGCGAAGCCGAAGGAGGTGCTGGAGGCGGAGACGCCGACCGCGCGGGCCAGGGCCCTGGTCTGCTCGTGGGCGCCCTCCCACCCGTACAGGAAGCTGCCCGCGACACCGGCCCACACGACGCACTCGGCACCGGCGCGCTGGAGGTCCGCCACTCCGGCGGCCAGCCGGCCGGGCTCACCGGTGCGCAGCAGCGCCTCGGGCCCGTAGGCGTCGTCCGCCACCTCGGTGTGGTGCACCACCAGCCGGACGGCGTCGAGCAGGATCTCCATCCGCGGGTAGTCGTCCTGGGCGAAGTGGCCCGGGTAGAGGATTCCGACGGTCGTCATATCCACGTGTCCGACCTCCTGTGCCGTCCGGGGCCTTGTCCACTGCTGTCCGGGGGGCCTGCCGGCTGCCGTCCAGGTCCTTGTCGGCTGCCGCACGGGGCCTTGTCAGTTGCCGCACGGGTCCTCGTCGGCTGCCGCACGGTCCTCCCGGCCGCCGCGCGCGGGCCTCCCGCCGCGCCGTACGGGGCCGCCTGCCGCCGTCCGGACCGCTCCGGACCGTCCCGCGCTACCCGGACCCCGACGCCCGCTTCCTCCCAGTATTCCCCCATACGCGAGGAAACCCGCGACGCCCTGTTGACGCGTGGCCGTACGGCTGCGAGCGTGGACGGTCCGCACCCCCGGACGCAGCGGAGCGAGCGACTCTCATGCCGGAGCCCACCGTGCTCGTCCTGGACACCACCCCTTCACCGCGCCTGGGACAGCTCACCGGCCGGGCCCGCATCCGGTACACGGACGGGGCCGGACTCCCCGCCCTGCTCCCGGCCGCCGACGTGCTGCTGGTGTGGGACCTCACCTCCGACGCGGTACGGGACGCCTGGCCCGGCGGCGGGCCGCGTCCGGCCTGGGTGCACGCCGCGAGCGCGGGGGTGGACCGGCTGATCTGCCCGGAACTGACGGCCTCCGACACCGTGCTGACCAACGCCCGCGGCATCTTCGAACGGCCGGTCGCCGAGTACGTGACCGGGCTGCTGCTGGCCTTCGCCAAGGGCCTTCCCGCAACCCTGGACCTCCAGCGGCGGCGGCAGTGGCGCCACCGGGAGACCACCCGGCTCGCGGGCAGCCGCGCGGTCGTCGTCGGCGCGGGCCCGGTCGGGCGGGAGATCACCCGGCTGCTGATGGGGCTGGGCGTCAAGGTGGCCCTGGTGGGGCGTAGCGCGCGACGTACCGTGCACGGCGTCGGGGACCTGGACCGGCTGGCCTCGCTGGCCGACTGGGTGATCTGCGCCGCCCCGCTCACCGACGCGACCCGCGGCATGTTCGACGCCCGGTTCTTCGGGCTGATGCAGCCCTCGTCCCGCTTCGTCAACGTGGGGCGCGGCCCGCTGGTCGTCGAGGAGGATCTGGCCGAGGCGCTGCGCAGACGGTGGATCGCGGGCGCGGCCCTGGATGTGTTCGAGCGGGAGCCGCTGGGGCCGGAGAGTCCGCTGTGGGACGTACCGGACCTGGTCATCTCCCCGCACATGAGCGGGGACGTGGTGGGCTGGCGGGACCGGCTGAGCGAGCAGTTCGTCACGATGTTCGAGCTCTGGACGGCCGGGCAGCCACTGCCGAACGTCGTGGACAAGCGGCGCGGCTACGCCCCGGTCCGCGAACCGGACGAGTGAGCGAGCTTGTCACCGTATCCGTGGGCGAGTGGCCGTGACGGCCCGCCCGGCGGACCTCGTGACGGCTATCGTGAGGACCGAGCGCGCGGCCGCAACCTGGCAGGGGGATCCATGGCAGTGAAGCCCGAACCGGCCGCACCGTTCCCGGGGCTGCCGTACGCCCTCCGCGTCCTCGATGCGGTCTCCCGGCATGACGACGGCGTATCGGACACCCAGATCTCCCGGGAGACCGGCCTGCCGCCCGCGCACCTCACGTCCCTGCTGCTGACGCTGCGCCGCGAGGGCTATCTGGAGCAGGTCGCCGACAGGGCGTACGTGATCGGCTCCGCCATGACGCTCGCCGCCCCCTCCGGACCGGCCCACGGCACGGCGCTGGAGGCCAGGCTCCAGCGGGTCCTGACGCGGCTGCGCGACGCGGTCGGCGCGGCGGTCTACATCAGCCGGTACGTGGACGGCGAGATCCGGATCACGCAGTACGCCGACGGTCCGGGCACCCCCGCCGTCACCGAGTGGGTGGACTTCCGGTCCGCCGCGCACGCCTCGGCGGTCGGCAAGTGCCTGCTGGCCCAGCTCGACCGGAACGGCCGCCGGGACCACATCGCGCGTCACCGCACGCCCCGGCTCACCTCCCGGACGATCACCAGCGAGAAGGTGCTCTTCTCCAAACTGGACAGTCAGCCCGCGACGGTCCCCGTGCTCGACCTCCAGGAGTACGCGATCGGCACCGTGTGCGCGGCGGTGCCGCTGACCGCCGGGGCGTCGGCGGGCTGCCTGGCACTCTCGCTCCCGGTCTCGGACGCGCACCGGCTGCGCGCGGCGGCGGAGGCACTGAACCGCAGGGCGGCACCGGTCCTGCTGTCGATGGCGCTCTGACCACGGCACATGCTCTCACTCATACCGGTTCGCCCCTTTTGCCGCAGTGGCATCGGCACCCTTCCGGAACAGGTATGATTTTCGAGTCAGCAGGCGCCGCTAGCTCAGTTGGTTAGAGCAGCTGACTCTTAATCAGCGGGTCCGGGGTTCGAGTCCCTGGCGGCGCACCGACGACGCACCGGGCGGTTCACGTACACACGTGGACCGCCCGGTGCGTTTTCTGCTGCCCAGAAATATGTACAAGCGTTTTAAACGGCAGTACTAGACAAGCGTTTTACACGCTCGTACATTCCTTGTCATGACGAACGCCACGAGCACCACGAGCTCCCCCGCTGCACGCGGCCCCCTCGCGGGACGCCGGGAATGGACCGCTTTCGTGGTCCTCCTGTTACCTCTCCTCCTCGTCTCGATGGACATCTCCGTCCTCTTCTTCGCGATCCCGTCCATCGACCGGGACCTCGCCCCGAGCGCCACCCAGCAGCTCTGGATCTTCGATGTGTACGCCTTCGCCCTGGCCGGTCTGCTCATCACGATGGGCTCGCTCGGTGACCGGATCGGCCGCCGCAGACTGCTGGTCGTGGGCGCGGTGGCGTTCGGCGCCGCGTCGGTCGGCGCCGCCTACGCCAGCAGCCCGGGGATGCTGATCGCGGCCCGCGCCCTGCTCGGGGTCGGCGGGGCGACGCTGATGCCGTCGACCATGGGGCTGGTGCGGAACATGTTCCGTGACGAGCAGCAGCGCACGCGCGCCGTGGGGATCTGGTCGGGGGCGATGGCGGGCGGGATCGCGCTCGGCTCGGTGCTCAGCGGGGTGATGCTCCAGCACTTCTGGTGGGGTTCGGTCTTCCTGGTCAACGTGCCCGCGATGGTGCTGCTGGTGGTCCTGGTGCCGGTGCTGGTCCCGGAGTTCAAGGACCCGGACCCCGGGCGCTTCGACCTGCTGAGCGTGCCGCTGTCACTGGGCTCCGTGCTGCCGGTCATCTACGGCGTCAAGGAGACCGCCGCCCACGGCTTCGGCGTACGCGACGGGCTGATCATCGTCGCCGGGCTGGTCGTCGGATGGTTCTTCGTCCGCCGCCAGCGCGTCCGGCGCGACGCGATGATCAGCCGGGAACTCTTCCGCGACCGCGGCTTCTCGCTGGGGATCGGGCTGAACGCGCTGGCCGCGTTCGCGATGATGGGCTCCTCGTTCTTCACCACGCAGTACCTTCAGTCGGTACTCGGCATGGGCACGCTGGAGGCGGCGTTGTGGAGCCTGGCACCGTCCCTGGTGGTGGGGGCCGCGGCGCCGACCGCCGCCACGGTCGCGCAGCGCGCCGGGCGGGCGCGGGTCGTCTGCGCGGGCTTCCTCATCGCCGCCGCGGGCTTCGTCCTCCTCGCCCTGACCGGTACGGACTCGCTGTGGCTGCTGCTGGCCGGATGCGCCGTGATGAGCAGCGGCATCGTCACGGTGATGGCGCTGGTGTCGGACCTCGCGCTGTCCACGGCACCGCCGGAGAAGGCGAGTTCGGCGGCCTCGCTCCTGGAGACCGGGCAGGAGTTCGGCGGGGCGATGGGGATGGCCCTGCTGGGGGCGGTGGCCACCGCGATCTACACGGCGGACATGCCGGGTTCGGCTCCGGAGGCGGCCCGCAAGACTCTGGCGGGAGCGGTGGCCACGGGCGACGCTTCGCTCATCGCGGCCGGGCGCGAGGCCTTCGTCCACAGCATGCGCTACGCCTCGGTGGCGGGTTCCGTGCTGCTCCTGGCGGGCGCGGTCCTGGCCGCGACGCTGCTCCGGCGGGCCGCACGGCCCGGCGGGCGGGAAGCGGCTCCGGAGACGGCACCGGCCCCGGCGGCTTAGCGGGTGTCCTTCGGTGCCGGCCGGACTCGGGTGGCGAGTCCGGCCGGCACTGGTGTGCCGTGCGCCGTGTACGCGTCCACCAGCGCGGCCAGTGCCTCCTCCGTGAGCGGGGCGTACCGCCCGTCCGGGGCCCGGTGCCACACCGGATCACCGCTCCAGAAGCCCTCCTCGCGCAGGGCCGCGCGGTGCACCTTGTTCGTCGCCGTCACCGGCATCGCGGGCACGATCCGTACGAAGGCGGGGGCCATCTTCGTCCCCAGGTCCGGCTGGGCCGCGAGGAATCCGGCGAAGGCGGCCGGGTCGAAGGCGGTCTGCGTCCGCAGTGCCAGCGCCGCCATCACCTGGTCCCCGGCGGCCGGGTCCGGCACCGCGTACACCGCCGCGGCCACCGCGTGCGGCCACCGGGCCAGGATGTTCTCGATCATCGCGGCGGCCAGGTTCTCGCTGTCCACCCGGAGCCGGTCGTCGGTGCGGCCCGCGAAGTAGAGGAAACCCCCGGCGTCGCGGAAGAAGAGGTCCCCGGTCCAGTACCAGCCGCCGCGCAGCCGTTCGGCGTCGGCCGCCGCGTTGCGCCAGTAGCCCTCGAAGGGGGTGCGGCCCCGGTTGACCAGCTCCCCTATCGCCTCGGCTCCGTTGACCAGTCGCCCCGCCGCGTCGAAGCGGGCCGTGGCCCGCTCCCGGCCGGTCTCCGGGTCGACCACCGCGAGGTCGTCGCGCGCCGGGGCCCGCCCGACCGCCCGTGCCGGGGTGTCCGGGGTCCGCTGGATCGCCGCTCCGCCCTCGGAGGAGCCGTAGCCCTCGACCAGCCGCACCCCGAACCGTTCCCGGAACCGGGCCGCGTCCACCGCCCCGGCCTCCGTGCCGAAGCCCAGCCGGAGGGAGTGCTCCCGGTCGTCCGGGCGCTCGGGGGTGGCGAGCAGGTACTGCACGGCGCGGCCGACGTAGGTGAAGTAGGTCGCCCCGTGGGCGCGTACGTCATCGAGGAAGCCGGAGGCGGAGAAGCGGCGGCGCAGCGCGACGGCGGCCCCGCCCGCCAGCGCGGGGGCCCAGTCGGCGATCACCGCGTTGCCGTGGAACATCGGCATGCAGATGTAGTGGACGTCCTCGCGCCGGACGCCGAAGTGACCGGCCAGCGAGGCCCCGGCCGCCGCCAGCCGCCCCTGCGTGCAGATCGCGGCCTTGGGGGCGCCGGTGGAACCGGAGGTGAAGTAGAGCAGCATCCGGGTCGCGGGGCCGGGGCCCGGCCGCGCGGTGTCGCCGGGCGCGGCTCCGGCGTACGGGGCGAGGAGTCCGGCGTACGCCTCGGTGTCCGTCACCAGGACGCGGACGCCCGGGAGGCCGAGCCCGTCGAGCAGCGGCAGGTGCGTGCGTTCGGTGATCAGGACGCGGCAGTCGGTGTGCAGGATGTCGCGGGCGAGCTCGGCGCCGCGCCGGGTGGGGTTGATCCCGGCCACGGCGGCCCCGGCCAGGGCCGCCGCGCTCAACCAGAGGGTGAACTCCGGGGTGTTGTCGAGCAGCACCCCCAGGTGCGGCTCTCCGCCCGCCGGCAGCAGATCCGCCAGGAGTGCGGCCCGAGCGGCAGCGCCCGAGGCGACCTGGTGATGAGTGAGGACGGTGTCCTGGTATCTCAGTCCGGGCCGGTGGTCGCCCCATTGGCGCTGTACGAGCTCCGCTACGGTGCCTGCGCTCCCCATGGCGCCGCACGGTAACTGACTACACGTCAGAACTGAACATCGGAGCAGGCGTAGAACGCGTTGGCCGTGTCCGCGACGTTCCAGACGCTCAGGATGATGTGCTTGCCGGTCTTCTGGGTGGGGATGGTGCCCTGCTGGGTGAGGGTCGCCGGGGGCTGCTTGCCGCCGTACGGCACCGTCATGAACGGCTGCGACTCCAGGGCGGCCCGGGTGAGCGGCTTGGTGGGATCCCAGCCGTCCTTGGTGATGTAGTAGCGGAAGTCCGACGTGGCGTGGCGCGCGGTGAACTGCCAGCGGAAGTTGAAGCCCTGACCGGCGGTGACCTGGGTGGCGGGCCAGTTGCCGCCGCGCGGGTCGTCCAGCTGGGCGAACTCGCCGTGGCCGCCGGAACAGATCTTGCCGTCGGCCGGGCCCGCCGCCGGGAAGCCCTTCAGGCCCTCGACGCTCTGCGGCTCCCACTGGATGTTGCCGCAGCCGGTCACCGTGCCGTTGGCACAGAGCTTCTGACGACTGATGGGGTTGTCGGTGTAACCGTGGCTGCTGGCACTGCTGGTCGCGAACATCGAGACGCCCGCGATGGCCAGGCCGACCACGGCCGCGCTTGCCCTTTTACGCATTGCTGTCGCTCCTCAAGAACGGGGGGAGGTTCCATGAGCCGTGCTGCACGCGTTTCCTGCGGTCTAGACCAAGTCTTAGGTTATGGACAGGACATGAACATGTCCAGACCAATCGGAGTCGGATTCCGTTTGCTGGTCCGACGCGGCCTCAGGACCCGTCCCGCCCGTTGCGGCCCGTGTAGAACGCCACCGTCAAGTCCTTGACGAGCGACTTCCGTTCGTAGTCGTCCAGCTCCACGATGCCCCGCGCGGTGAGCCGGTTGACGGTGTCGTCGACGGCGTCCACCACCGAGGTCAGCACACTGTCGCGGTGCTTGGCGTCGAGGGCCGCGATCCGGCGGCGCTGCATCGCGGCGGCGACCTCGGGCGCGTACTCGATGCCGGTGGGCTGCGCGGAGTAGACCTCGATGCCGACCGGCTCGCAGTCCGCCCTGAGCAGCCGGGTCAGCGCGTTGCCGACCGCCTCGGCGTTGCGCAGGGTGCGGGTGTCCTCGTGGAAGGCGTCGGCGGGCAGCTGGGAGAGGACCCGGGCCATCGCCGCCTCGACCTGCTCGCGCAGATACGTCTCGTGGTCGGCGACCCCGAGCGCCGCCCGCGCCGTGTCGTCGATCCGCCACACCACCAGGACGACGACGCGCAGCGCGGTGCCGTTGGCGTCGACGGCGGGGAGCGGTTCGCTGCGCCAGTGCCGCAGCCGTACGTCGATACGGCGGCGCAGCAGGAGCGGGCTGATCCACATCAGCCCGGTCCGCCGTACGCTCCCCCGGTATTCGCCGAACAGCGTCAGCACCCAGGCGTGACCCACCCGCCCCCGGCTCAGGCCGCCGAGGGCGAAGAGCGCCAGCGAGGCCAGCGCGGCGAGCGCGGCCCAGACGCCGAACCCGATCCCGCCGTCGGGGCGCGGTGCGAACCCGAGCCGGTGGAGCACCCCGGCGGGCAGTGCGCCGCTCCACCAGAGCACCGCACCGGCCCCGGTGGCCCCGGCCAGGGCCGTGAACAGTGCCAGCCAGCCGGGCAGCGCGGGCCCCGGCCGCTCGGCGAGGAACGGGTCACCGGCGGGGGCGGGCCGGGTCGGGGGCCTGACCTGCGGGCCCCTCGGCAGGGGTGGCCGCCGTACCGCGCCCGGCCGGGGGTGCTCGTCGCCGCCCCACCAGGGGTCGTCGTGCGGCGGCCCGGCCCCCTCGGCGCGGGCCCCTTCCGCGCGGGCGGCCTCGGCACGGGCGGCGTCCTCGCGGAAGAGCAGGTGCACCGGGATGGTCGCGGGGCGCTCGGTGGCGATGACCGCCTGGTGGCGTCCGGCCGCACGCAGCGCATCGCCGGACGGCCCGGCCGCATCGCCGCCGGAGACGGGCAGCGAGTCGAAGACGGTCTCACGGGCCGGGCGGTGCCGGGGCGCGGGCGGACTGCCGACCTCCCGGTCCGTACGGTCAGCGGTAGCCGGCGCCAGCGGCTCGCCCGCCGCGGCCGGGAGCGTCGGTACCGGGACCGCAGGCACCGAGACCGAGGCCGAGGTCGTGCCGAGCACGGTGCCGGGGTCGTCGCCCGGGACCAGGTCCAGCACGAGATCGACCACCGAGTCCGCGGCGGCGCCCGGAACGAACCCGTCCGCCTCGGGCGCCTCCCACCTGGGCACCCCCCGGTCCTCGGGCGTCTCCCGCCGGGGTGCCTCCTTGCCGCCCTCACCCGCACCCCACCCAAGTGCCTCCCTGCCGCCCTCGCCCGCGCCCTGATCAGGCACCTCCCACCGGGGCACCTCCCGGCCCCCCTCACCCGCACCCCGCTCGGGCACCTCCCACCCGAGTACCTCCCGGCCCTCACCCGCACCCCGCTCGGGCACCTCCCACCGGGGCACCTCCCGGCCCCCCTCACCCCCACCCCAGCCGGGCACCTCCCGGTCGGCCGTCTCCCACCCGGGCGGCACCGCCCGGTCCGGGGAGGGCGTCCGGTCCGGGGGCCAGACCGGGGAGGACTCCGGGACCGGGGCGGCCCAGTCCCCCAGCCGCCCGCCCCCCGGCCTTCCGTCCTCCGGGGTTCCGGAGCTGTCCGACACCGTGGATCGCATAACCGCCTCCGTCATGTCCGTCGTGTCACCCGAAGAGCCGTGCTCACCCGAGAGCCGTGCCCAGCCGAGGAGTCGTCTTCAGCCGAAGAGCCGCCGCCAGGTCTCCGGCCCGGGGTAGCCATCGGCCGCCGCGCCCCGCCAGCCCTGCGCACGCTGGAAGGCCTCGACATTGCGCCGGTCGGCCTCGGTCCACCGGGGTCCGGGGCCCGACGTGTAGTACTTACCGAATCCCTTCTTCACCAACTGCCTGCCGAGCCGCTCGACATGGCTGTTGCTCTGTCCGGACCGGAAATAGCCCCGCCCGGGGTACTCCGCGGCCTGGTTCGAACCGCCGTTCCCGGCGCTCGCCCCGCCCCCGGAACCGCCCCCTGCGGCGGGGATTCCGTGGCCGGTCCCGTTCACCAGCAGCCGCCAGGTGCCGGGGCCGGGGATGCCGTCCGCCTCCCGGCCCCTCCACCCCTGGGCCCGCTGGAACGCCTGGGTCGCGCGCCGGTCGGCGTCGCCCCACAGCGGGCCGGGCCCCTCCCGGTAGAAGCGCCCGCCTCCCCGCGCCACCAGCATCCGGCCGAGCTGGGTGACGTACGCGTTGCGGGCGCCGGGTCCGAACTTCCCGGCACCGGGGAAGGCCGTCGACACCGAGCCGCCCGCGCCGCCCCCGGTCAGGCCCCGGTAGCGGTAGGCGACGTAGCTGCCGGAGTGGGACCAGTACGCCATGGGCGCCGTCACCCGGCGGGTGTGCGGCTTCGTCTGCTCGTACGCCGTGTAGTGGCTGTGCGTGGAGTCGGTCCAGCCGCCGAAGATCGTGACGTGCGATCCCTTCGTGGGGTCGGCCGGGTTGTGGAAGAGCAGGATGTCGCCGGGCTGGAGCCCGGCCCGCGGAATCCGGGTGCCGAACGCGGCGAGGCTGCCGGTCCACTCGTTGCCCGGCAGGTTCCAGGCCATCGACACATAGCCGGAGCAGTCCCGCCGGTAGCCGTCGGACCAGTACCCGGCCATGCTGTACGGGACCTGGGCGGACACCCAGCGCCGGGCCCGCTGGATGATGGCCTCGCGGGTGGTGGGGCGCAGCTTGGGCGTGGTGGTCGTGGTCGAGGGCGGTCCCGCCGCCCCGGCGCCCCGCAGCGGTCCGGGTCCGCCCTGCGGACTGTCCCCGTCCGGCTCCGCGCGGGCCGCACCGGCCGCCCTGGCCGCCGGACCCGTGACGCCCGCCGCCTCGGCCACACCGCCGCCCAGCACCACCCCGGCCGCCGTGGCCAGCACCAGGGCGCGCCGGGCGCCGTGGGCGGCCGGATGGCCCCCGTACCGCACGGGCAGGGCGCGGGCGGCGGTCCGCCGCTGTGCGGCGCACCCCGCGCAGACGCAGTCGGCGGCGGGCTCGTACTCCTCGAATGCCGGCACAGCCATGCGATCCCCTCCGCGCTGGTCACGATCTCCGGGAGCGCCCGCGCGGGCGCCGATGTCTCCACTCTCCCGACATCACGCATTTTGAGGGACAGAAGAGAAAAAACGACCATCCGACAGGCCGTGGACGGACGGTAAATGGTCTGGAGCACCCTCCGGCTTCCGGTAGAGTTCTCCAGGTCAGCAGGCGCCGCTAGCTCAGTTGGTTAGAGCAGCTGACTCTTAATCAGCGGGTCCGGGGTTCGAGTCCCTGGCGGCGCACGCAGAGTCGAAGCCCCCTCACCACGCGCGAGGGGGCTTTCGCTCGTCCATGACCCGCGGCGCACCCTCGCACCGGATCTCCCACCCCGAGGCACCCTCGATGGCGCCCTCCTGAAATCATTACCCGCGCGGACGGCACACAGTCACCGAATGGTTACTCAGCGGCGCGGAGTTCGCTTCCGTACGCCTCCGCACGCCCCTCCGCGTCCCGGGGCCGTCAGCGCGGAGCAGGGCGCCCCCACCGTGCGGCCGGGGGCTTCGCCGCCGCCCTTCACCGAGCACCGCCTGCCGGAATCCGTACCGGCCCGCGCGGTCCCGGAGCCGGCGGCGTTCATGGCCAAGACGTCGGCCGCACCGACGCTCCGCCGCGGCCGTCCGCCGCCTTCCCGCCCGTCAGGTAGGCGGAGACGACCACGTTCGCGTCGTACGCGCGGGAGGTGCGGTCGTAGGTGCCGCCGCAGGTGATCAGGCGCAGTTCCGCCCGGCCGTCCCGGCGCGGCCCGTACGCCTTGTGGGCGTCGAAGCGGGCCCGGGTGAGGACCTGGACGTCGTCGACGGTGAACACCGCGACGGTGCCGTCCGTTCGGGTGACCTCGACCTCGGCGCCGGGGCGGGTGGCACTCAGCCCGTAGAAGACGGCGGGCCGGGTCTCGGTGTCGACGTGGCCGACCAGAAGGGCGGGGCCCGTCGCGCCGGGCAGGGCACCGTCCCCGTACCAGCCGACGGTCTGCGGGGAGCCGAACGGGGGCGGTT
The DNA here is from genome assembly GCF_042883525.1 of Streptomyces sp. NPDC058195. Classification (NCBI taxonomy): domain Bacteria; kingdom Bacillati; phylum Actinomycetota; class Actinomycetes; order Kitasatosporales; family Streptomycetaceae; genus Streptomyces; species Streptomyces sp. NPDC058195. The sequence continues at coordinate 77,307 of NZ_JBHVVM010000014.1, read as the reverse complement.
CGACCGCCCCGTCCCCGTCGAGCCCGCGGGGGATCACGGGGGCGTCTACGCCGATCGACGGAATCGTGACGCGCTCCGGCGCGGCGCCCCCGATCGGCCGGTGCGGCGGGGGCAGCGGTACGCCGAGCGGACGCCCCACCGCGGCGATGTCACCGGTGGTCGGGGCGGAGCCGACGCCGGAGCCGTCGGTGAGGTCGCGCCCCCAGAGCCACAGGCCCAGCAGCAGAACGGCCCAGGTCACCCCGGCCAGCAGCCGGCCGTGTCCGGGGGCGTGGTCCGGCGCTCCGCCCGGGGCGCGCATGTCAGTCCGCGGCCGGACGACGACGGCGGCGCCGGCGCGTGCCGCGGAGCGCCACGGCGACGGCCGTGACGGCGGCCAGGACCAGTCCGGTGACCGCGTGCGCGGTGCCGGGGCCCTCCCGCCGTTCGTCCCCGGCCGCGAACAGCGCGGCGCCACCGCCGCCCGCGGCGACCGGGGCGAGCGGGGTGGCCCGGCCCCGGTCGGTGACGGTGACCGTGCCGGTGGTGCCTGCGGTGCTGGTGGCGCCTGCGGTGCCGGTGGTGCCCGTGGCGCTCCTGTCGTCCGTGCAGGTGACCCGGATGGTGTGGTCGCCGAGTGGGGCGTCCGAGCTGATCCGGGTCTCGGCGTAGAGCCCTCCGTCCGCGGCGGGCGAGAAGCGCGCCGCGGCGACGAAGGCGTCGGACTCACCGGTGGCCGTGCGGCCCGCGCAGCCCGCCAGCCGCAGCTCCACCTCGCCGCCCGGCCCCGCGGTGGGCGGTCTCGCCGTCAGCGAGATCCCGGAGGTCCGGTCCCCGCCGGGGACGGGCGCGGGAACCGGCACGGGCGCGGGCCCTGGTTCGGCCAGGGCGGCGGAATCCGGCACCAGGACCGCCGCGACCACCGCGGCGGCACAGAACGTGAGGAGCGTGGAACGCATCGTGAACCTCCTTCGTGCAGGTTCACGTCTCCGGGCGCGTTCCGCATCCGCAGGAGCCGGACGCGCCGGGACTCAGCCCTCTTCCGCCGAACCGGCCGGCTCGATCAGACCGACGAGGTCGGCGATCGAGTCCACGACCTTGGACGGCCGGAAGGGGTACGCGTCGATGCCGGCGACCGTGGTGAGCCCGGTGAGGACCAGGAAGGTCTGCATCCCCGCCTCCAGACCGGCCAGCACGTCGGTGTCCATCCGGTCGCCGATCATGGCGCTGGACTCGGAGTGGGCGCCGATCGCGTTGAGCCCGGTGCGCATCATCAGCGGGTTGGGCTTGCCCGCGAAGTACGGAGCCTTGCCGGTGGCCTTGGTGATGAGGGCGGCGACGGAGCCGGTGGCGGGCAGCGGGCCCTCGGCGGACGGGCCGGTCTCGTCGGGGTTGGTGCAGATGAACCGGGCGCCGCCGTTGATCAGCCGGATCGCCTTGGTGAGCGCCTCGAAGCTGTACGTGCGGGTCTCGCCGAGGACCACGTAGTCGGGGTCGTGGTCGGTAAGGACGTACCCGATGTCGTGCAGGGCGGTGGTGAGCCCGGCCTCGCCGATGACGTACGCCGTGCCGCCGGGGCGCTGGTCGTCCAGGAACTTGGCGGTGGCCAGCGCGGAGGTCCAGATGTTCTCCACCGGCACGTCCAGGCCCATGCGCATCAGGCGGGCGTGCAGGTCCCGGGCGGTGTAGATGGAGTTGTTGGTGAGGACGAGGAAGGGCAGGCCGGATTCACGCAGCCGCTTGATGAAGGCGTCGGCCCCGGGGATCGGGGTGCCTTCGTGGATCAGGACTCCGTCCATGTCGGTGAGCCAGGATGAGATCGGCTTGCGCTCTGCCATGTGCGGTACTCCTGCCGTACGCCGTGTGCGGGGACGCCGGCGGCACCGCGCTGTGCAGCGCCGACGTCCCCGATTTTAGAGCGTCGTTCTTTCGGGCCCTGGTCAGCTGCCGGTGGCGGACTTCCAGGCCTCGACGTAACCGTCCAGGTTGGTGCCGATGTCCGACCAGTCGGGCTCGAAGACCTCCACGCCGTCCACCAGCTTGGCGAGCTCGATGGCGTTGGCGTCGGTGGCCTCGACGTCCTTGCGCGCGGAGAAGCCGCCGCCGACGGCGCTGACGTCCTTCTGGGCCTGCTCGGAGAGCATGAAGTCGAGCAGCTTCTTGCCGTTCTCGGTGTGCGGGGCCTTGTTCACCAGGCCCGCCGCGTACGGCAGCGCGAAGGTGGTGGACGTGCCGCCCTGCTTCGCGGGGAACCAGATGCCGAGGTTCGGCATGTCCTTGGACTGGGCGAAGTTCATCTGGACGTCGCCGTTGGCGGCGAGCAGTTCGCCCTTGTCGACCTTGGGGGCCAGCTTGCCGGTGGAGGCGGACGGGCCGACGTTGTTGGCCTGGAGCTTCTTCAGGTACGCCATCGCCGGCTCCTTGCCGCCGAAGTCGTGCATGGCCTTGATCAGGACGGCCGTGCCGTCACCGGCGACCCCGGGGGTGGAGTACTGGATCTTGTTCTTGAACTTTCCGTCGAGCAGTTCCTCCCAGGTGCCCGGCGCCGTCTTCAGCTCCTTCTTGTTGTAGATGAAGCCGAAGTAGTTGTTGACGACCGAGGTCCACTTGGAGTCGGACGCCTTGTCGGCGCCGTCGACCTGGTCCGAGCCCTTCGGCGCGTACGCGGCCAGCAGGCCCTTGGCGTCGGCCTGCTGGATGAACGGGGGCAGGGTGACCAGGACGTCCGCCTGGGTGTTGGACTTCTCGCGGACGGCGCGCTGCACCATCTCGCCGGAGCCGCCCTCCACGTACTTGACCTTGATGCCGGTCTTCTTCTCGAAGTCCTTGAAGACCTTGTCGTACCAGCCGTCGCCGTTCTCGCCCTTGAGGCCGTCGGCGCTGTAGACGGTGACGACCTTCTCGTCGGAGGCGGCGGAGGAGCCGCCGCAGGCGGAGAGGGTGGCGGCGAGGGCGAGAGCGCCGGTGACGGCGGCGATGGGCTTGAGGTGGTTCTTGCGCATGGCGGGTCGTATCTCCTGGGTGTCGGCCGGGGAGCCGGCCGGAGTCGTTGCGTTGCGGGATGTCGGCCGACGAATCGGCGGAGGCGGATCAGCCGGGGCGGATCAGCCGGGGGCGGCGTCGCCCGATCGGCGAAGGCCGGTCAGCGCCAGCCGGTCAGCGCCGGGCCGGTCAGCGGAACGAAGCCCTGGTACGGATGCGGGAGACGCCGAGCAGCACGAGCAGCGTCGTCCCCATCAGGACCACGGCGACAGCCGCTCCGGTGAACAGCGAGCCACGGTCCGTGGCCGCGAAGATCTGCACCGGCAACGGTGTCCAGTCGGGCGGGTAGAGCATCATCGTGGCGCTCAGCTCACCCATGGACAGCGCGAAGCAGAGCCCTGCCGCCGCCGTGAGCGACGGCAGCAGGAGCGGCAGCTTGATGCGCCACAGGACGTAGCCGGGGCGTGCGCCGAGACTGGCCGCCGCCTGTTCGTACATCGGGTCGAGACGTACTATCGCGGCCGAAACCGACGAATAGGCGAACGCCGTGACAAGAATGGTGTGCGCCAGGATCACGATCCAGCGCGTTCCGTTGAGCAGCATCGGCGGCTTGCTGAACGCGACGAGCACGGCGAGACCGACGACCACCGACGGCACCGCGACCGGCAGCATGAACAGCGCGTCGAGGAGCCGTTTGCCGCGGCTGCGCAGCGAGGCGGCGGCCAGGGCGGCCCAGGAGCCGACGGCCAGGGCCAGCAGGCTGGCACTGACGGCGGTGATCAGACTGGTGGTCAGGGCCTGGAGGGAGTCGCCGCCGGTGGCCGCCGTGTAGTGCTTCATGGTCGGTCCGGAGGGGAAGGCGCCGGACCAGTTGGTGGTGAAGGACGCGGCGAGGATGACCAGCAGCGGCACCGCGAACAGCGGGACGAAGAGCAGGAAGAACACGGCCCAGCTGGCCCATTTCCCGGTACGGCTATGCACCAACACGGCGGCTCACCATCCGATACAGGCTGTAGAGACCGACGGAGATCGCGATGTTGACGACGGCGACGACGCAGGCCGCCGGGTAGTCGGACTCCAGGATCGCCTTGCTGTAGACGAGCATCGGCAGGGTCGTGACGCCCTTGGCGCCGGTGAACAGCACGATGCCGAATTCGTTGAGGCACATCACCAGGACCAGGCTGCCGCCCGCGGCGAGCGCGGGCAGCGCCTCGGGGAGGATCACCTGCCGCACGATCCGGGCGGGCCTGGCGCCCAGCGAGGAGGCCACTTCCAGCTGCGCGGTGTCGAGCTGGGAGAACGCGGCGAGCAGCGGGCGCATCACGAACGGGGTGAAGTAGGTGATCTCGGCGAGCAGGACGCCCCACGGGGTGGTGAGGAAGTCGAACGGGCCACTGGCCGCCCCGGTGACGTCCGTCCACAGTCCGTTGGCCATGCCGACGTTGCCGTAGATGAACAGCAGGGCGAGCGTGATCAGGAAGGACGGGAAGGAAAGGAAGACGTCGATGAACTTGGCGACGGCCCGGCCGCCGGGGAACGGCACGAACGAGATGATCATGGCCAGTACGAAGCCCAGCACCAGACAGCCGACCGTGGCACCGACCGCCAGCCAGACCGTGGTGGTCAGCGCCGAGCGGAACGACGGGGAGGCGAACACCTCGCCGTACGGGGCGATCGAGGTGCCGCCCTCGTCGGGGCGGACGGACTGCTGGACGACCAGGGCCAGCGGGTAGAGGAAGACCACCGCGAGTACGGCGACGGGCGGCAGCGCCCAGACGAAGCGCGGTACGCGGCGGGGCTCGCGGGCCGGAGCCTGCGGGCCGGAGCCCGTCCCCGTTCCCTTCGCCGCCCTCGTCGCCTTCGTCGGGGCGAGGGCCGGTGCGGCGCTAGCCATCGGCTCCTCCCCCTGTGCCCGGGGCGGCTCCGGCGGGCAGCAGCACCGCGTCCTCGGCCGCGAAGTGCAGGGTGACCCGGTCGCCGAGCGCCGGGGTCTCGCGGAGTTCCTTCACGTCGGCCTTGACACGGTGGCCGTCGATGTCGACGTAGAGCCGGTGGGTGGAGCCACGCCACTGGACCTCGGCGATCGTTCCGGCGAGCGCGTTGGGTCCGTCGCCGAGCCCGACCAGGTGCGGGCGGACGCAGAGGGTGGCGGCGGAGCCCCGGGCGGCCTCGCCGGTCGGTACGCCGAGGGCGCGCCCGGCGAAGTCGACGGTGCCGGTGGCCTCGGCGACGGTGACCGGCAGCAGGTTGGCGTTGCCGACGAAGGAGGCGGTGAACTCGGTGCGCGGGCGGCGGTAGAGGTCCTGCGGGGTGCCGCAGTCCTGGAGCCGCGCCTTGTCCATGACCGCGATCCGGTCGGCGAGGGTGAGCGCCTCGACCTGGTCATGGGTGACGTACAGGATGGAGACGTCCGGCAGCTCCCGGTGCAGCCGCGCCAGTTCGGCGAGCATGCCGGAGCGGAGCTGGGCGTCGAGGGCGGAGAGCGGTTCGTCGAGCAGCAGGACCCCGGGCCGGATGGCGAGCGCGCGGGCGATCGCGACGCGCTGCTGCTGGCCGCCGGAGAGCTCGCGCGGGTAGCGCGTGGCGTAGGCGGCCATGCCGACCATGTCGAGGGCCTCGGCGACCCGCTGGGGGATCCCGGACTTCTCGGCCTTGCGGGCCTTGAGCCCGAAGGCGACGTTGTCCTGGACCCGCATGTGCGGGAAGAGGGCGTACTGCTGGACGACCATGCCGATGCCGCGCTGGTGCGGCGGCAGGCCCGTGACGTCGCGGTCGCCCAGGTAGACCCGGCCCGAGGCGGGCCGGACGAAACCGGCGACGGCGCGCAGGGCGGTGGTCTTGCCCGACCCGGAGGGGCCGAGCAGGGCCATGACCTCGCCGGGTTCGACGGTCAGGTCGAGCTGGTCGAGGACGGTGTTGCCGCCGTACTCGACGCTGACCCGGTCGAACCTGATTCCGCTGCGGACGGACCGCTCTCCGCCGGTCACGCCTCGGCCCGCGCGATCAGGCCGGGCAGTTCGGCGACGGAGCCGAGGACGTGCGTGGCGCCGTTGCGCGCCAGCTGGTCCTTGTCGTGGGCACCGGTGAGCACCCCGGCGACGATCCCGGCACCGGAGCGGACCCCGCTGAGCATGTCGTACGAGGTGTCGCCCGCGACCACGATCTGCTGGACGCCGTCGACAGCGCCGGTGCGCAGGAAGGCGGCGAGCACCATGTCCGGGTAGGGGCGGCCGCGACCGCCCGCGTCCGCCGGGCAGAGGGTCAGGTCCACCAGGTCCTGCCAGCCGAGCGCGGCCAGGATGGCGTCCTGGGTGACCCGGGCGAAGCCGGTGGACAGGACCACGGTGCGGCCCTCGTCCTTGAGCTGTTCGATGGCGTCGCGGGCTCCGGGGACCGGTGCGATACGGCCGCCGTCGACCAGCTCGCCGTACGCCGCCTCGAAGGCGGTGTTCGCCTGCTGGGCGCGCTGCTCGTCACCGAAGAGGTGGCGGAAGACGGAGATCTTGGACTCGCCCATGGTGGCGCGTACGTAGTCCAGCTTCCCGGCGTGGTCGGCCGAGCCCGGCTCCACGCCGAGGCGTTCGGCGGCCACGGAGAACGCCTGCTCGACGAGTCCGCCGTCGGCGACGGTGGTGCCCGCCATGTCGAGCACGACCAGGTCGAGGGGGGTCGCGCGGTTCTGAGAGGTCGTGGTCCGCTGCGGGGCCGCGGGGTTCTGAGGGGTCATGTCGTCACCAGCCCAGTTCGTCGGCGGTCGTTTCGGCGATGGCGGGCGAGCAGGTCATGCCCCGGCCGCCCGGCCCGGTGACCAGCCATACGCCGTCCCGCACCTGCTGGCGGTGGACGACCCTGCTGGTGTCGGTGCACTGGGCGTAGACCCCGGCCCACCGGTGGCGGATCCTCGGCAGCGGGCGCCCGAGGAAGGACTCGACGACCTCGGTGAGGTGCTCGTACGGCTCCTCGACGGTGTCGAAGGCGAAGGGGTGCTCGTACTCGTGGGTGTCACCGATGGTCAGTCCGCCGTCGCGGCGCTGCACCATCAGCAACTGCATCCGGTGCTCGGCTGCGGTGGGCGCCTGGGCCTGGCCGGCGTTGAGGGCGTCCAGCGCCCCGCCCCGGTACGCCGGGTAGTAGCGGAAGCTGTCCGCGTCGGCGACGGAGGTGGTGAGCCGCTCGCCGAGCGGGTCGGTCTGCATCATCTGGAGGCGGACACGGCGCACCGGCAGGCCGGGACCGGCCAGCTCGCGGACGAGCCCGCCGAGCCAGGCCCCGGTGGCCAGGATCACGGCGTCGCCGGTGTGGACGTCACCGTGGTCGTCGCGGACGGAGGCGGTGCCGACCACCTCGCGGACCTCACGTCCGCCGAGGAAGGTGTACCGGCCCGACTTCAGGAGCTCCTGCTTCAGGGCGACCTGGGCGGTGCGCGGTTCGACCGCGGCGTCCCGCCCGCACCACAGCGCGGCGGCGAACTCGCCGCGCAGCGCCGGGTTGACCGCGCGGGCCTCCTCGGCGGTCAGCAGCTTGTAGCCGCGGTCCGCCGCGTCGGGACGGGCGACGGCGGCCTCGGCGACCGCGATCTCCAGCTCGGTGCGGACCGGGGTGAGCGAACCGCAGGCCCGGAAGCCGAGACCGGGGACCTGCGCCCCGATTCCCTCCCAGAGCTCACGGGCCCGCAGCGCGGTCTCCAGTTCCTCGCCGGCGGCCCGGCCGCTGACCCATATCTGTCCGAAATTGCGGAGCGAAGCCCCGCGCGCCTCGCTCTCGCGCTCGATCTGTACGACCTCGTGGCCGCGGTTCACTGCGTGCCAGGCGTGCATGGTTCCCACCACGCCGGCTCCTACGACGATGACTCTCACGGCGGTTACGCTCGTCGGGGCGGGTGACCCGCTCGAATCCGTACGGCAACGGGACGGTGAACTGGGCCCCAAGCTTGGCCTAGACCCGTTACCTTTCCGTGATCCATGGTGAGGTGGCGCGCGGCGGCGGGGTCCGTCAGCGGCCGTCCTGCGGCCCCAGGTGGGCGGTGAAGGAGAAGCGGTCGCCGCGGTAGAGGGTCCGTACGCGCTCCAGCGGCTTCCCGGCCGTGTCGCGCGAGACGCGGTGGATGAGCAGCATGGGCAGCGCGGGCGGCGTGCCGATGAGCAGCGCCTCGCGGGGTGTCGCGAGCACGGTCTCGATCCGCTCGTCGCCGTCGCCGAAGGAGATGCCGAGCCGGTCGCGGAGGTAGGCGTAGAAGGACGAGTCGGGGTCGAACTCCGTGCCCAGGTCCGGTACGCGCGCGACGGGGACGTAGGTGCTCTCCAGCCCGACCCGGTCGTCGTCGGCGAGCAGCACCCGCTCCAGGTGCCAGACCGGCTCGCCCCGGGCCACCCCGATGTCCCCGGCCAGCGCCTCGGGGCAGGGGAACCGCTCCAGGCCGATGAGGTGGCGCCCCGGGGCGCGGCCCTGACGGCGTACGCCCTCGGTGTAACTCGCCAGCGAGAGCGGCTGTTCCAGCTTGGGGCCCGCCACGACCGTGCCGCGCCCCTGGCGCGCGAGCCGTCCCTCCAGCAGGAGTTCGCGCAGCGCCTGCCGCACCGTCTCGCGCGAGACCGCGTAGCGCTCGGCGAGGTCGCGCTCGGTGGGCAGCATGCCGCCCTCGCCCAACTCCTCTATGAGCACGGAGACATGGGCCTTGACCGCGTAGTACTTGGGGATGCGGCCGTGCTCCGGGATGCCGGAGCGGATCGGTGCGCCAGGTGCCTGGTCGTACAGGTAGTCCACGGGCCGATCGTGGCAGACCGACATGAACATCGGTGAACATCGGGGGACGCGCGGACGAGGGAGGAGTCGCGGGAGCGGTGTTACGGGCGGTCGCGGCGCAGGCGCCGGGCCGTGACGACCATCGCGCCGCCGCCGATCAGCAGTCCGGTGGCGGTGAGGCCGGGGGCCGGGGACGGGTCCGTGCCGGTGGCGGCCAGTTCAGGAAGTCCGGGCGGGAGCGTTCCGTCGGGTACGGAGGTGGTGTCGCCGGTGTCGCCGGTCCCGTCCGGCTCGTCGGCCTCACCGGTCTCCGTTGTCTCCATCGGCTCCGTCGGCTCCGTCGGGTCCGTCGGGTCCGTCGGGTCTGCTGGTTCCGTCGTCTCTGTCGTGTCCGTCGTGTCCGGGGGCTCCGCGGTCTCTTCGGCCGCGCCGCTGTGGTCGTCGACGACGGTGAAGGGGTAGGCGCCGGACTCGCCCACCCAGGTTCCGTCGTCCTTCTCCGCCGTGCGCTGCCGCTGGACGATGGCGGCGTTGGCGGTGATCCGGCCGGGGCTGGTGTCGGAGGTGAACGCCATCCGGACCTGGAGGGTGACGGTGCGGCCCGCCGGAACGGTGAGACCCTCGAAGGCGTCGCCGCCGGTGCCGCCGAAGACCCCGATGTGCTCGTCCTGGTCGGTGGTCTCCCAGGCGACGCGGTGCTCCGTGCCGGGGTGGGCCTCCTCGGAGAACTGGAGCTGGATCTGGTCGGAGGTCAGCTTGCGGTCCTCGTCGGTGAGGACGAGGACGGGGTGGACGGCCCGGCAGGGTTCGGTGGTGGTGTTGGTCAGATCCAGGAACCAGGTGCCGTAGCCGCCGCCGGACGCGTAGGTGTCCGGGCCGCCGTGGATGCGGGTGCTGATGGGGAAGTCCTTCGCCGCCGGGTCACCACAGGCGGGAACCCGGCCGGGGGCCGGGGACGCGGAGGCGGGGGCGCCCGCGGCGGGCGAGGAGGCGGTGGAGCGGGCGGCCGAGGCGGGCGTGACGGAGGTGCCGCCGAGGACGACCGCCGGGACGACGCTCGCCACGGCCAGCCCGAGCGCGAAGCCGTGCCGGGTGCGCCCGGGGGGTGCCGGGTTCCGGGGCGGGGCGGCCTCCGCGGGGGCGGCGATCACCGGGATGGACGCGGCCGTGGTCACCGGTACGGAGGTGGGGGCGGTGGTGGCGTACGGCGCCGGGGGCGGCGTCGTCACGCGGCTGCCGGAGGGAGTGCCGGAAGGGGTGCCGGGGGGCGGAGCGGTGGGGGCCATCGGGGGTCCTTCGCTGGGCGCGGAACGGTCGGCTCACCCCGTGCGCCGGAGTTCACCGGGTCCGGTCGACGCTGCCACGCGCGCGCGGCGGACGGGGCCGACATGCCGCCGGGCCCCCCGCCCGGCCCACCGGATTCCGCCCGATCGGCCCCGGCCCGCTGAGCACCGCTGCTTGCCCCGGGGGAACCGCGTTGCTTAAGTGACGGCATGACCGGCTCCTCGCCCCGCCCCCAGCCCGAACCGTCCGGATCAGCGGCCCCGGCCGGAACACCCGCTCCCGCGCTGCGCGTCGGGCTCGTCGGCTACGGCCTGGCCGGTTCCGTCTTCCACGCCCCGCTGATCGCCGCGACCGACGGCCTCGTCCTCGACACCGTCGTCACCACGGACGAGGAACGCCGGGCGGCGGCCCGCACCGCGTTCCCGGAGGTGCGGTTCGCCGCGTCACCGCAGGAGCTGTGGGAGCGCGCGGGCGGGCCCGAGGCGCTGGACCTGGTCGTGATCGCCTCCCCGAACCGGACCCACGTCGCGATCGCGACCGCCGCGCTGCGGGCCGGGGTGCCGGTCGTGGTGGACAAGCCGATCGCCGGTACGGCGGCCGAGGCGCGGGGGCTCGCGGCCCTGGCGGACGAGCGCGGACTGCTGCTCTCGGTCTTCCAGAACCGCCGCTGGGACAACGACTTCCGCACGCTGGCCCGGCTGCTCGCGGACGGGGCGCTGGGGGAGGTGCAGCGCTTCGAGTCCCGCTTCGAGCGATGGCGTCCCCGGCCCAAGGGCGGCTGGCGGGAGTCGGGCGATCCCCGGGAGATCGGCGGGCTGCTGTACGACCTGGGCAGCCATGTCGTCGACCAGGCGCTCACCCTGTTCGGCCCGGCCGTGCTGGTGTACGCGGAGGCCGATGTGCGCCGCCCCGGGGCCGCCGCCGACGACGACACCTTCCTCGCGGTCACCCATGCGAACGGGGTCCGCTCGCACCTGTACGTGAGCGCCACGGCGGCCCAGCTCGGCCCCCGCTTCCGGGTGCTCGGCCGGGACGCCGGGTACGTGAAGTACGGCCTCGACCCGCAGGAGGCCGATCTGCGCGCGGGTCTGCGCCCGGCGGCGGGCCGCCCCTGGGGCGAGGAGCCCGAGGAGCTGTGGGGCCGGACCGGCTCGGGCGAGTCCCCGCACACCGGAGGCGGCACCCCGGTCCCCACGCTGCCCGGCGACTATCCCGCGTACTACGCGGCGATCGCCGACGCCCTGCGCGGCCGGGGCCCGAACCCGGTGACCGCTCTCCAGGCCGCGGCGGCCCTGGACGTCCTGGAGGCCGCCCGCCGCTCGGCCCGCGAGGGTGTGACCGTACGGCTTTCCCCGGCCACACCCCCGCACGCCTCCGACCTTTGAGGCATTCCCCTTCGGGGAACGCCCAGGGTCCGCTCCCGGCGCCTACGCGCCCTTCAGCTCCTGGCGCTGGCGCCCGAGGCCCGCGATCTCCAGCTCCACGACGTCCCCGGCCCGCAGATACGGCTTGGGCTCGGGCTGCCCGAGCGCGACCCCGGCCGGCGTACCGGTGTTGATCACGTCGCCCGGGTACAGCGTCATGAAGTGGCTCAGATAGCGGACCACCTCGCCCACCGGGAAGATCTGGTCGGCGGTCGTACCGTCCTGCTTCAGCTCGCCGTTGACCCAGAGCTTCAGCGGCAGCGCCTGCGGGTCGGCGATCTCGTCCGCCGTCACCAGCCACGGGCCCAGCGGGTTGAACGTCTCGCAGTTCTTGCCCTTGTCCCAGGTGCCGCCGCGCTCGATCTGGAACTCTCGCTCGGAGACGTCGTGCGCGGTCGCGTACCCGGCGACGTGCGCGAGGCCCTCCTCGGCGGACTCCAGGTAGCGGGCGGTGCGCCCGATGACGACCGCCAGCTCGACCTCCCAGTCGGTCTTCACGCTGCCGCGCGGCACCAGCACCGTGTCCTCGGGGCCGACGACGGTGTCCGGCGCCTTGAAGAACAGGATCGGCTCGGCGGGAATGTCCGCACCCGTCTCGGCGGCGTGACCGTGGTAGTTCAGCCCGATGCACACGATCTTGCCGATGCCGGTGAGCGGCGGACCGATCCGCAGCCCCCCGGCGTCGAGCGCGGGCAGCTCGCCGGGGGCCGCCGCCGCGGCCCGTACCCGGGCGAGCGCCGACTCGTCGGCGAGCAGGGCGCCGTCGATGTCGGCGACCAGCCCCGACAGGTCGCGCAGGGTTCCGTCGCCGTCCAGCAGCGCCGGTCGTTCCGCCCCTGCCGTACCCACACGAAGCAGCTTCAACTCTCTGTCTCCCTTGGTCGAGATCGGGCCCGTCGAATGGGTGGCGGCCATCGCAGGCTCGTCCGATCGTCCAAGACATCCGATGAATCCACAAGTCCCTGTTCACACACTGGACCGGCACGGCCGCCGTCCTGACCGCGCCACGCGGCTCACACCGGGCTGGCCACGGCGGCCCCGGCGGCCGGCATGTCGCGGTAGAGGACAGCCCGCTCGACCGCGGTCCAGGTGGTGCTGGTGACGACGTACAGCGCGGCGGCGAGCGGGACGACGGCCACGGTGACGAGCGTGAAGAACGACATCAGCGGCATCAGCCTGGTCATCGCGCCCATGCCGGGCATGGGCTGTCCGTCCGGACCGCTGGCCGGGACGACGGGGCTGGCGGCCAGCTGCCGCTTCGTACGCCGGAAGTTGAACGTGGCCACGGCGGCGACCACCACGAACAGCGCGAGGTAGACCAGCCCCTGCGTGCCGAACGGCCCGCCCTGCGCGAGCGCGTCGTGCCAGCGCGCGCCGAGCGGGGCCCCGAGGAGCTCGTGGCCCAGCAGCTCGTTGGGGGCGTCGCCGATCCGGTGGCTGGAGAAGAGGTGGTAGAGCAGGAAGAACGCGGGCATCTGGAGCAGGCTCGGCAGGCAGCCGGAGAGCGGCGAGACCTTCTCCTCGCGGTGCAGCTCCATCATCGCCCGCTGGAGCCGCTCGGGGTTCTTGCCGTGCTTCTTGCGGAGTTCGGCGATCTGCGGCTGGAGCCTGGTGCGGGCCTTCTGCCCGCGCGCCGCGGCCCGCGACAAGGGGTGCACGGCGAGCCGTACGAGTGCGGTGAACAGCACGATGGCGGCGGCGGTGGAAGCGGTCTGGAAGAGCGGGTGCAGCGCGTCGGCCAGTGCGCCGACCAGCGAGGCGAACGCGGACATGAAGGCGGACATGGATGAGCCCTCCGGGGGTCTCGTCGTGCCGGGAGAAGTACGGGGACGTACGGAATCGGCATGACGGACCGCGCGGTGGGGCGGCGAACTGCACGTGCTTCAGGCTCTGCTGCCCGGCCTGTACTGCTGGCCTGTGCTGCTTGACCTCTGCTGCTTGACCTCTGCTGCTGGCCGATGCTGATTGACCGGTGCGGCTTGTGGCCGGTGCTGTTGTCGCGCGCCCCTACGCGGCCGTCGGAAGGCCGCGCCCAGGGGCTCGGGGGCGCCTGCGCCCCTTGGCGTCCGGGTCGCGCTGGGGCAGGAAGGCGGTGCGTTTCTCCCGGTCGCGGATGGCCGTGCGGATCCGGGTGCGGGGCACCGGGGGCGCACAGCGGGCGCTGATGACCGCAGCGACGGCGAGCGCGGAACCGGCGGCCGCGGTGGCGGCCAGCGCGACCGCGGCGGAGAGGCTGCCGCCCTCGGCGAGGAGAACCTCGGTGACGAGGAAGAGCAGCAGACCGGCGGGGCGGAACAGCCGGGCGAGGAAGCCGCGCAGACGGCTCACGTCACCGCTCATCGGCCCCTCCCCTTTTTCCGTCCTCCGGCCGGACGCGCCGTCCGGTGCTCTCCAGCCGTTATACACGACCGGCCGGAACACACGCCCGGCCGGACGCGGTGGACGTACCTCATCCCGCCACGGCGGGAGCGGCCTCACCCCACGGTCGCGGGATGGACCTCGTCCCGCGCGAGCACCTCCTCGTCCGGCCGGTCGTCGCGCTCGCGCGGACCCGCGTACGTCACGGCGAGCGCGACGGCGAGGTTGGCGGCGAGCGCCACGATGCCCGCGTTCATCCCCCACACCGGATCGTGCTCCGAGAACACGAACCCGCACACCAGGGCCACGCCGACGACGAGCCCGCTCACCGCCCCCAGCAACGTCAGCCGCCGCCACATCAGCCCCAGCAGCACCATCGGGAGCAGTTGCGCCATCGCTTCGTACGAGATGAGGGAGAGCCGGACCAGGGTGTTCGGCGCGGTGTACGTCAGCAGCAGCGCGAGGCTCCCCGCGACCACCACGACGATCTGCGCGGCGCCCTTCTGCCGCTGCCGCCAGCGCGGTACGAGGGAGAGCACACTGCGCCCCCACATGGTGCCGATGACGAGCATGAACACGGCCATCGGCACGATCGAGGAGAGCGCCGCGGCCACCCCGATGACCCCGACCGCCCAGGCCGGCAGCGAGTCCACCACCAGCCGGAAGAGCGCCAGGTTGGACTCGGCGCCGACCAGCCCCGGCACGACGAAGAGCGCCGCCATGCCGAGCAGCATCGGCACGAAGAGCAGCACGTTGTACGCGGGCAGCAGGATCGCGTTGCGGCGCAGTACCTCGGCGTTCTTCGCACCGAGGTATCCGGCGACGGTGGTCGGGAAGATGACCACGGTGAGCGAGTTGAGGAACGAGGTGGTGACGAACCAGACCTGTCCGAGCCCGCTGTCCCCGTGCCCGGGGAAGGTCAGCCACTCGCTCTTCTCGGTGACGAGCCGGTCGAGGAAGGGCCCGTACCCGCCGAAGTAGTGCGACGGCACGTAGAACGCGAGGAAGCCGAGCGTGGCGATCACCAGCACGTCCTTGAGCACGGACACCCACGCGCTGCCCCGCAGCCCGCTCACCACGACGAAGCCGGTGGTGACCGCGAAGGCGATGAAGTAGGCCCAGTTCAGGCTGATGGCGCCGTAGGAGATCGTCGAGACGACCACGCCCATGCCGGTGATCTGCAACTGGATGTACGGGAGCAGGAAGACGGTCACGAGCACGGCGAGGAGCGCGCCCAGCCAGGGCCGTCCGAAGCGGTGCGCCACCATGTCGGTGATCCCGACGAGCCCGTGGTCGCGCGCGTACGCCCAGAGCATGGGGCCGACGACATAGCCGACCGCGTAGCCGCAGGACATGTACGCCACGACGTACAGCACCGGAGCCCCGTAGTTGTAGCCCCAGCCCGCGGCGCCCAGGTAGCTGAAGCTGGTGTAGCCCTCACCGGCCATCAGGACCCAGATGAACACCGTGCCGAGGCTGCGCCCGCCGACCGACCACTCGGCGAGCCCGCCGCCCTCCTCTCCCCCTTTGCGCCGCCCGCGCGCGGCGAGCAGCCCGAGGGCCACGGTGACGGCCATGAAGGCCCCGAACACGGAGGTCGCGATTGTGGCGTTCACCGGCGGTCCCCCCGTCGGGCCAGCCATACGGCGACGGGGGTCAGCAGGGTCGCCCCGAGCAGCCACGCGAAGAGGAACGGCAGCCCGAGAATCACCGGATGGATCCGGTTCACGAGCGGCAGCACCCCCAGGTACAGCACGTAGGGGACCAGCAACCACCACAACTGCGGACGTCGTCTGAGCACGTCAGGGCACTTTAGGGCCTGCGCGCTACCGCGGCCGGACATCCACGAGTTTTCCCCAGACGACGAGTCGGTAGCGGGAGGAGAATTCGGGCGTACAGGTCGTGAGCGTCACATAGGACCCGGCCCGGTGGTACCCGGGGTACGGGCTCAGGTTGCTGCGCGGGACGGCGGCGATGACCCCGCTGTCGCGCGGGCTGGTGCGGGCCAGCGTCCGGTCGACGGTGTACGTGTACACGGCGTCCCGGGTCTCGACGCCGATGCGGTCGCCGCGCCGCAGCCGGTTGATGTAGCGGAAGGGCTCGCCGTGCGTGTTGCGGTGCCCGGCGAGGGCGAGGTTCCCGGGCCCGCCGGGCTGCGCGGTGCCCGGGTAGTGCCCGACGTACCCCTTGTCGAGGACGCCCCGTTTGCCGATGCCCTGGGCGACGGGCGCGACGAGCCCGAGCCGCGGGATGCGGATGACGGCGTACGCCTGATCCCACCGCGGCCCCCCGCTTCCTCCCCCGGCCGCCCGCTCACCACTGCCACCACCGCCACCACCGCCAGCGCCGCTGCCACTGCCGCCGCCACCGGTCCGGGGGCGGCCTTCGTCCCCGGGTCCGCCCCCACGCTCGGCCTCCCACTCCCGCTGGAGGGACCGCACCTGGTCCCCGGCCCCGGCACGGGCCTGCCGGTTGGTCCACCACAGCTGGTGAACGACGAGCAACAACAGGACGACGCCGAGGGTCATCACCAGCTCGGCACCCGTCCAGAGCCCGCGCGCGACGGCCCTGCGCCCCCGCGCGTTCCGCTGCGTCACCACCGGTATCCGCTCCCGCACGGCCCGCACGATAGGCCCACGGGCCGTAACTCTCCAGGGTCCGAACGACCCTCCGCCCGGAAGCCGCACGGCAGTACGGTGTGGTCCATGCGCCCCGACACGCCTGCCGCCCACACCACCGAAGCCGAGCGTCTGCTGCGCGCCGCGGCACGGTACCCCGAGGACCGTGAGCCGCTGCTCCTCCAGGCCGCCGCCCATCTGGAACTCGCCGGCGACCGCGCCCGCGCCACCACCCTCTACGACGAACTCCTCGCCTCCCCCGAGCTCGGCCGGCCCCACCTGGTCAAGGCCCTCAACGCGGCCAACCTGTGGGAGTACGGCCATGAGGCGGAGGCCCGCGCGATCATCGAGGGCCTCCGTATCGCGAGCCCGCTCGACCCCGGCGCCTGGGAGATCGCGGCCGCCACCTTCGAGGCCCACGACGAGCTGGAGTCCGCCCACGACTTCTCCTCGGCCGCGCTGGCCCTGCTCCTGACCCCCGGAGAGGAAGTACCGTATGCCGCCCAGTCCCTGCTGTTCGGCCGCCACCGGGTCCGTCGGCTGATGGGCGTCGGCCACGACTCCTGGGACGAGCTGGCCGACACCCTCCACACCGCGGACGTCCCGCTGGACGAGCTCCACGACCCGAAGCGCCTGTGGTCCCTGGGCTCCTCGGACCCGGGCGAGCTGCGGGCCGAGATCACCCGCCTGCGCGCCGAGCTGGGCACGTACCGCGACGCCCTGTCCCGGCCCTTCCCGGTCGCGGTGCTGCACTGGCCCGCGGCCGAGCTCGCCGAACTCCTCGCCGCGTACCCGAAGCTGCGCGGCGAGTACCCCTCGCACGCCGAGCACCTGGGCCGCCTGGAGTCCGCCCTGCGCGACCTCCACCAGGCGGGCACCCCGAACCTCGGCATCGTGACCGGCACGGTCCCGTCGTACGAGGCGTTCGCCGCCTCGGAGGCCACGTCCCCGTCCGACCCGGACCTCCTCCCCCAGTACGCCACCACCCTCGCCGCCCGGGGCCGCGCCGCCCCCTGGCCCCCTGCCCGCACCGCCCCCTGCTGGTGCGGCTCGGGGCGCACGTACCGGGAGTGCCACGGCAGCGACTGACGCGCGCGGGCGAACGTGTCACACCACCCCCGAAGTGCCACGTTCGCCCGCTCAGGCACAAAACACCTCGGCCGCGCGCCCATCGGTCCGTAGGGTGACGCCATGCCCGAACTCCAGCGCCTCCGCCCCGAACACGCCGCCGCTCTGCTCGCCTTCGAGCGGGAGAACCGCGCGTTCTTCGCCGCGTCCGTCCCGGACCGGGGTGACGACTACTTCGCCGACTTCGACGCCCGCCACGCCGCGCTCCTGGCCGAGCAGTCCGCCGGGCTCTGCCACTTCCACCTGCTGGTCGGCCCCGACGACGAGGTGCTGGGCCGCTTCAACCTGGTGGACGCCGCGGACGGCGCCGCCGAACTGGGCTTCCGCCTGGCCGAGAAGGCCACGCACCGCGGCCTGGCCACCGCCGCCGTCCGCCACCTGTGCACCCTGGCGGCCACGGACTACGGCCTCACCACCCTCCACGCCAGAGCCGCCATCGCCAACGCTCCCTCCCGCACCGTCCTGACCCGCGCCGGCTTCACCCCCACCGGCGAAACCCTCCAGCTCAACGGCCAGCCGGCCCTCGCCTACGTACGCGAAGAGCGCGGTCAGTAACGTCTCGCGCCGGCAGCTGTTCGCGCCCCCGCCCCGCAGCATGGCCGCATGGCCGCATGAAGCGGGCCCGCCGCGAAGGTGACGCGCGCCATCAGCTCCGGAAGACGGAGTCCTGGTCTTCGGTGAGCTCTCCTGTCACCTATCACCAGGGAAAGGCGGCGCAGTTAGAATGGTCAGTGCTTCACGAAGGCAAGCTTTTCAGCGCATAGCCTTCCGAAATCTGCCCTCGGCGCGGAAGAAGAAACAATCCCCGCAGAGGAATCAGAAAGGACACCGCGGTGCATAACGAAGAACCCTGGGTTCCACCGACGGGATCCTGGGCCTCTTCCGCGGCACGGCGCCGCAACATGCAGGCGATCCGAAGCCGCGACACGAAACCAGAACGGCTCGTCCGCCAGCTGGTCCACGCACAGGGACTTCGCTACCGGGTCGCAGCGAAGCCCCTGCCCGGCCTCCGCCGGACAGCGGACATGGTATTCCGCCCGGCGAAGGTTGCCGTATTCATTGACGGCTGCTATTGGCACGGATGCCCCGAGCACTATGTGCCACCGAGGACGAACCATGGTTACTGGTCGGAAAAAGTAGCCCGGAACATAGCCCGGGACCGCGACACGAATCAGCACCTAGCCGACGCGGGATGGACTGTCCTGCGGTTCTGGGAGCATGAGCCCTCACGAGACTGTGCCGACCAGATCATCCTCACCGTGAACAGGATCCGCCGACCTGGAACCACCGGATGAGCCAGCTTCCATCTGCGCCCGGTACGCCTTGAGCGCCTCCATGATCTGGAGGCCGACCGCCTTGGCCACGGGCGGCGGGAAGGCATTCCCGACCTGCCGGTAAGCCGCGGTCTTACGGCCCTTGAACTCCCATTGCCTCTCGCCTTGCTCCGGGTTGAATCCCTGGATCATCGCCGCCTGGGGGACAGTGAGCATGGGCCCGTTGTCCGTTCCCGTACCAAGGTCCCGGCTGGGGTTCTTCGTCGTCCCCGATTCCTTGTCCGGCTCGTCCGCCACACCCATGCCGCAGACTCCGAGATCAGCCCACGCCCTTTTGGCCCGGGTCGGTCCGAGATCCGCGCCGCCATGCTTTTTGGAGCCGCCGACAAGGGTGGGAGCGATGCCCTTCCCCGCCTTTTCGAACCACTTGTCAAACGCCTCCCCTTTCAGCCCCCGGTCCTTCATCGAGGCTGAGAGAAGTTCGCCAACCGAAAGCGCGGGCACCTGATCTTCTGGAGGCAGGTGCCAGCCCTCCGCGTTGAAGCGCTTCCAGTACTCAGGCTTCAGCGCCACGAGTACGCTCCTCGGCCTCAGCTGCGAGACGCCGAAGTCGCCGGCCTGCAACTCGCGCCAGTCACACTCGTACCCCAGGTTCCTGAGGTCCCGCATGATCTCTTCGCGGTAGCCGTCGAACTTCGACTGCATCAGCCCGCGAACGTTTTCGATCATGATGGCTGGCGGATCAAGCTGCTGAGCCAGCTCGATCATCGTGGGGAAAAGATCCCTGTCGTCGTCACGCCCCAGCTGCTTGCCCGCCAGGGAGAACGGCGGACACGGCACGCCTCCGGCGAGAAGGTCGATGCCGACCTCGCTCTTGAGGGCCTCGGCGGCTCCACTGCGGACGTACTCGCGAAGGTCACCTTCGTGGACCTTCCACTGGGGACGATTGTGACGGAGCGTTTCGCATGCGCTCTTGTCCATCTCGATCAGAAGCGCGTGCTCGAACCCGGCACGCTCCAGGCCGAGCGCCTGGCCTCCCGCCCCCGCGCAGATCTCTACCGAGGTGAACCTCTCCTCAGTGCTGGTCACGCACCCTCCTTACGAACTTGCGCGGTGGACACTCTTCGCGTTCCACCCTTACAGAGGGTGACAGACCCCACTGACATCACGGCCGTCCTCCAGTGTGCGGCACGAGCCAGCGTTCCCCGGCCGGCCATACAGCTTGGCGAACACTCATACGATATTGCCCCAGCGCGCCGCCCCGGCCAGCCTCAGCGGTGAGCGGCGGGCGAAATCGGGAGCGCCACGGAACGGGGCGGGCCGCACACACCGCCAGCCACGCCGGATGCCCTCTACGGCGCTGCCCCCGCCCTCCACGGTGTGGAGTGCGGGGGCAGCGGGGTCCGCGTGCGGGGCCGGTCAGTGCTGGGCGGCCTTGCGGCGGCGGAGGGCCAGATAGGCGCCTGCGGCGACGAGTGCGGCGGCGGCTGCGGAGAGCAGGCCCACCGGTGCGCCGGTCCCGGTCTCGGCGAGGTCGCCCTCGGCGTGGTCGCCAGCGGAGGGCTTGGCGGCCGGTGACGAGGCGGAGGCCTGCGGGGTGGCGTCCGCGGGCACGGACGACGAAGGCTCCCCGGTCGGCTTCGCCGGAGTGGAGGAGCCGGAGCCAGGGGTCGACTCGGAGGTGGAGGGCGTCGGCTTCTCGCCGGGCTTCTCCCCGCCCGGGTTCTCCTCGCCGGGCTTCTCCCCGCCGGGGTTCTCCTCGCCGGGCTTTTCCCCGCCCGGGTTCTCCTCGCCCGGCTTCTGGCCGCCGCAGTCGGTCCAGAAGACCTTCTGCTTGGCCTTGCCGTGCTCGCCGTCGAAGTTCCAGTACAGCTTGTAGTGCCCGTCGGGCAGGGTCTGGTCCGGCGTCCGGCCGTGGCCGTCGGCGTCGAGCTTCAGCGAACCGGACTTCACGATCTCGCCCTTGACGGCGGCGGTCGGGGCCCAGGCGGCGATGCGCCAGTCGACGTTCTGACCACCGTCGAAGCCGAAGGCGTCGAGGTAGAACGTGCAGACGTGCGGTTCGTTCTTGCGGAGTTCCTCACCGGTCTTGGCATCGTGAATCTTCACGGTGCCGTTGTCGCCGGGAGGCGTTGCGTGGGCGGCAGGGGCGAAAATCATCGCCGCGGCTACGGCAGCGGTGAGCATGCCTGCGGAAGCGAGTGAGCGCATAGACAATCCAACATCTGGAGAAGGGCTTCCGTGGGGGGCGCTTCAGCCTCCTGCGGCCACATGGTCCCGTCAAGGCACATAGATGCCCGCTTGTCGCCTATCTCCCTCTTTGCTCGATCGGCGACCTATAACGATTGAGGGACCGGCACCCTCCGGTGTGTGCGATTTGACCCAGCACTACGTATCGCGAAAGATAGATACGTTCCCTGCCGGACCACGAGAAGACGAGGAGACTGGACGATGGACCCCCTGACCGTGCACAAGGCGCTCGCCAACCCCGCGCGCCTCCAGTTCATGCAGTGGCTGAAAGAGCCCGGGAAGCACTTCGACGAGGACTCCTACCGGCAGCAGGGACTCGGCTTCCACATCGGCGTCTGCGTCGGCGACATCCAAAAGCGCGCCGGACTGGCACAGTCGGTGGTCTCCGCCTATCTCCAGACCCTGAAGGACGCCGGACTGCTCACCTCGGAGCGCATCGGCAAGTGGACGTACTACCGGCGCAACGAGCCGGTGATCGCCGCGTTCGCCGCGCACGTGCAGAACGAGCTGTAGGGCACGTCACCCCCGGCGCCCGGTGCCGGACCGAGCCCTGGCGCCGGGCCGAGCCTTGGTCCGATTCATCTAGATTTCTCGATTTGACGAAAGGTATGGGTCGATTCGATGAGAAGGGCCTCCCTCGCCGTTCCGGTGCTCGCCCTGGGCGTGTTCGGGATCATCACCACCGAGATGGGCATGGTCGGGGTACTCCCCCGGGTCTCGGCCGAACTCGGTGTCACACCGTCCGACGCCGGCTGGCTCGTCGGGGTGTTCGCCCTGGTCATCGCGGTGTCCGGGCCGTTCAGCACACTGCTCGCCTCCGGCATCGACCGCAAGAGGGTGCTCGCCGCCTCGATCGCGGTGTTCGCCGTGTCCAACGCCGTTTACGCGCTCACCACGCAGTACGGGGTGATGCTCGCCTTCCGGGTGGTGCCCGCCCTGTTCCACCCCGTGTTCTTCGCGGTCGCGCTCGCCTCCGCCGCACGCCTGGTGTCCGCGAAGGACGCGACCCGGGCCACGACGACGGTGTTCGGCGGGGTCACCCTCGGCTTCGCGTTCGGCGTGCCGCTGACCGCGTACCTCGCCGACCATCTGTCGCTGTCAGCGGCCTTCTGGTTCGGGGCGCTCGTCAACCTCCTGGCGTTCCTGGGCATTCTGCGGTTCGTGCCGTCGATGCCGGTCGAGCGCCGCTCCTCCTACGGCGCCCAGCTGAGCGTGCTCAAGCGCAGCGGTACCTGGCTGAGCATCATCTCCGTCGTTCTCGTCTTCGCGGCGATGTTCTCGGTCTACGGCTACTTCGCCGAATACCTGGGACAGGTCACGCACATGAGCGGTACGTGGGTCAGCGCGATGCTGATGGCCTTCGGCGTGGTGATGATCCTCGGCAACTTCGCCTTCGGCAGCCTGCTGCGGCGCGGTCCCGTCCGTACCGCCGTCGCGTATCCGGTGCTCTGCCTGCTGGTCTACGTCCTGGTGTACGCCACAGGTCCGCTGTTCGCGCCGATGGTGGCCGTGGTCCTGGTGTGGGGTGCCGTGCATTCCGGTGGCCTGGTCGTGAGCCAGAACTGGCTGGGGCGGGACGCGGTCGACGCGCCGGAGTTCGGCAACAGCCTCTTCATCTCGTTCTCCAACCTCGGCATCACCCTTGGCACCGCCGTCGGCGGCTGGGCCCTGGCGGCTCACGGGGCCCGCCAACTTCCCTGGGTCGGAGCGGGATTCGCGATCGCCGCCGTGGCAGTGATGGCACTGCGGCTGGGGCTCGGGGCCCGGGTGAACCGATACGGCCGAACGAGTGGCTCCCGTGCGGAGCGCCAGGTGCGGCGACGCGCTGTTCAGGAGACTGGCGAACGGTGCTGACGGCGCTTCGCGGCAGGTCGTGACCAAAGGGCGATTTCCGGCCACAACACAACACCCCTTACCCTGCGGTACATCGGCCACCTCATGGCCGGCAGGGACAGAAGGGCGCCAACATGACCTCAGAGACCAGCACACTGGTCACCATCGATGCCACAACTGCCTTGCTGGAGGCGGAACTTCCGCGCCTCGAACAGCATCAGCAGACCCTGGAGAAGGAGCTCGCGGCTGTCACCGGGCGTCTGGGTTCGGTACGGACCGCGCTGACCGCGCTGCGTGCGCTGGCGGGCTCGCCCGCTTCCGTCGCCGAGGCGACGTCCGAGGTGACGTCCGGGGCGGCGTCCGCGGCGAAGACGGAAGCCGGGGCCGACACGGCCGTAGCCACGGCCAGGATTCCGCGGCAGGCGCAGGAGTCCGTCGACACCACCGAGTCCGTCGCGTCCCCCGCGCAGACGCCGGACGCGCAGGAGCCCCAGGAGCCGGCCGCCGCACCCGCGGCGCGCCGCACCACCGCCCGTAAGGCCTCCGCCTCCAAGAGCCGCAAGCAGACCGCTGCCGCGCCGAAGGCCCAGCAGCGCGGCCGGAGCAAGGACGCCAAGGGGGCCGACGCGGCCAAGGACGGCAAGGACGCCGGGGCCACGGCCACGGCGGCCCGGACGTCGAAGACCACCGGAGCCACCAAGGCCGCCAAGCCCGCCAAGCCCGCGAAGGCCGCCGCCAAGGCCAAGGCGACGAAGCCCCGGGCGGCGAAGAAGGCGGAGGCCGCCGACGAGAGCGGCAGCCTCACCGAACTGACGCTGAAGGTGCTCGCGGCGGCCGGCGGCAAGCCCGTCCGCGCCCGCGACGTGACGGAGGCGCTCGGGCGCGAACTCACGCCCAACGGCATCAACACCGTACGCAGCACCCTCGACCGGCTCGTCGCCACCTCCCGGGCCCACCGCGCCGGCCGGGGCCTCTACCAGGCGCCCGCCAACTGACGTCACGACCATGACAGTTCGCCGGTACGGGATGCCCGGTTCCGCTCCTTGCGGAGCCGGGCGTCTTCGCGGGTGAGGCCCTGCGGGCGGCGAGGCACGCCGCGAAATCGTCCGATGCGGCGCGACGCCGGTCGGTAGGTTGCGGCCATGTCTTCATCACTGCGTCTGGAAGAGGTCACGGCGGACAACGTCGAGGCCGCCTGCGGGCTGCGCGTACGGCCCGACCAGGAAGGGCTCGTGAAGCCGGTCTCCTGGTCACTGGCCCAGGCCTACGCGACCCCCGGCACCGCCTGGCCCCGGCTGGTCTTCGACGGGGACCGGCTCGTCGGCTTCGTCATGGCCTTCTTCGACATCCGGTTCCGCCCGGACGACGCCGGTCCGCGCTCCGGGCTCTGGCGGCTGAACATCGCCGCCGACCAGCAGGGCCACGGATACGGGCGTTTCGCCGTGCGCGCGGTGTGCGAGGAGATCCGGCGCCGGGGCGGCACCCGGGCCACCGTGAGCTGGGTACCGGGTGAGCACGGGCCCGAAGGGTTCTACCTCGGGCTGGGGTTCCGGCTGACCGGGGAGACGAGCGGCGACCAGGTCGTCGGCGAGCTGGAGCTCGGCGGCGACGCCTGAGGGCTGTCCCGTACGCACGGGGCGCGGCACACCACCGCCCGCACCGCACGCGCCCACCCACTCGCGTGCGTGCGTGCGTGGGTGTGTCGTGCTGTGGCCAGAAATGGCGGTGGGACCTGGCGGCGGCAGGCGCGGCGACGTTCCGCGTGGGTCATCGCCGCACACCGTGCCCTCACCCACTCGGCCGTCGGCAGAACCGATTCAGCAGTTGCCGTCCGGGTGACGGTGCCCGGCACTTGGCGGACGGGCGCGCGGCGAGGGCACAGACTTGGGCCGTTTCTCCCCTCGTATCAGGAGTTCCCATGCGTCTTCGTACCGCTGTCGCCGCCGCCGTCGGCGCGCTCGCGCTCATCGTCACCGTGCCCGCCTCGGCGAGCGCGGCGACCGGAGACTTCACGTACGTCTACTCCGGCCTCGACGGTTCGCTGCGGCCCGGCTATCTGGTCGACCCGCCGAGCCGGATGTGCATCACGCTGCCCGAGGTGGCCGATCCCGCTTCGTCGCTGCCCGCGCACACCCCGCTGAACCTCACCGGCTCCACCGCGACGGTCTTCACCGGCCCCGACTGCGAGGGCGACCGCTTCTCCCTCCGGCCGCACGGCGGCAACGCCTCCAGCCGGCTGAAGCTCCGCTCGGTCGTCTTCAGCCGATCCGGCGTCGTCCGGGCGGGCGCCTCAGATCGCCACCCCGGTGCCGCCGACCTCGATGCCCGTGGCCGCCCCTTCGGGCACCCGCACCCTGATCGTGCTCGGGCGCCCCATGTCATACCCCTGGTACACCGTCAGCTTCGTGGGGGCGTCGACAAGGCCCTCGGTGCGCAGGTAGCCGCCGAGCGCCGCGGCCGCGGCCCCCGTGGCGGGGTCCTCGACGACCCCGCCGGGCGGGAACGGGTTGCGGGAGTGGAAGACCGAGGGCGACTCCCGCCAGACCAGGTTGACCGTGGTCCAGCCGTGGCGTGCCATGAGGGCGGACAGGGCCGGTCCGTCGTAGTCCAGACGGGCGAGCCTGGCGCGGTCCGCCGCGGCGATCACCGGATGCCAGGCCCCCGCGTACGCGGCCCGCACGGGCAGCGCGGGGTCCAGGTCGTCCGCCGACCAGCGCAGCGCGTCCAGCAGCTCCGCCGTCACGTCCGGCGGGACCGGCTCCGAGCGCGGGGCCACACTGACCAGGGTGGCCATGACCGCGGCGTCCGGGCCGATCTCCGTGGACACCCGGATCTCACCGGCTTTGGTGCGGAAGGTGAGCTCTCCCGCCCCGTGCCGTTGCGCGTGGGCGACGGCGGTGGCGATGGTCGCGTGGCCGCAGAACGGGACCTCGATGAGCGGGCTGAAGTACCGGACCTCGAAACAGGCGCCCTCACCCGCCTCCGCCTCCTGCGCCGGTCCGGCCTCCTGGCCGGGGAAGACGAACGCGGTCTCGGAGTATCCGAGGTCGGCCGCGATGCGGGCCATGGCCGCCTCGTCCAGCCCGGACGCGTCGAGAACCACTCCCGCCGGGTTACCGCCGGCCGGGTCCGCACTGAACGCCACGTATCTGAGGACTTCGTTCTTCATGCCTCCACGCTAACGGGACGGCGCCCCGCACCGGGGGACGGCCGGTCGGTCAGGAACCGTCGATCAAGGTCTGCAGCGCGGGCGCGTAGAGGTCAGCGAGGTGTTCGGGGGTGGCGTCCGCACCCGCCCCGGAGCGGTGGAGGCTGAGGGTGGCGCCGAGGCCGAGGAGGTGTCCGGCGATCAGCTCGGCGCGCAGGGCCCGTTCGCGGCCGGTGAGGCGGGCGGTGAGGGCGTCGGTGACCTGTTCCTGGAAGCGGTCGCGCAGCAGGGAGCGTTCGTCCCGGTTGCCGAGCGAGAAGACGACGCGCAGCAGCGGGTCGGACTGGCGGGCGCGGCGCTGGCGCACCAGCGTCACGACCATGTGGCGGCCCAGCGCGCCGAGCGGCGCGCCGAAGAGTTCCGCGGCGGCGGGGCCGAAGTCCGCGACCGTGTTGAAGAGCTCCTCCTTGCGGCCGAAGTGCTTGACCACCAGCGACGGGCTGACCCCGGCGTCGGCCGCGATGCCCCTGATGGTGACGTCGGCGTACGGGCGCTGTGTGAACGCCCGGCGGGCCGCGCGCAGGATCGCGTCGCGGCCCGTGCCCGGGTCGGCGGCGGACCGGACCGGGACCGGTACGGCGGCCTGGCCGCTGGTCATGTGCTCTCCTGGATCGGCGTCGTCCGCACACCGTCCTTCCGGTCGCCCGGGACGTCGCGGTTGCCTTCGACCGTACCTGCCGCGCGGGTGCGGCCGCCCGGCAGGAACAGGGTGACCAGCAGCGCGAGGAACGCCGCGCCGCCCGCGACCAGGAAGACCAGCTGGTACGCGTGGAGCGTCGGGGCGGTCCGGCCGCCCACCCGGAAGGTGAGGCCGGCGAGGACCGCGGCCACCGTCGCACTGCAGAACGCCTGCCCGATCGACCGCATGAGGGTGTTGAGGCCGTTGGCCGAGCCGGTCTCGCTCACCGGTACGCCGCGCATGACCAGTGCGGGCAGGGCCGAGTACGCGATGGCCGTGCCGGAGGCGACGACGGTCGCACCGGCGATGATCAGCCAGAGGTTGTGGCTGGTGAAGTAGCGGACCACGTATCCGGCGGCGATCACCCCGGCGGCCAGGGCCAGGCTGACCTTCGGGCCGTACTTCCCGGAGATCCGTGCCGAGACCGGGGAGAGCGCCACCATCATCACGCCGCCGGGCAGCAGACAGAGGCCACTGACGACGAGCGAGGCGCCGAGCCCGTAGCCGGTCTCCTTGGGTTCCTGGACCATCTGCGCGGTGACCAGCGAATTCGCGTAGAAGGCGAAGCCGATGAGCAGGGCGGCGACGTTGGTGAGCAGGACCGCCGGGCGGGCCGAGATCCGCAGGTCGACCATGGGTGAGGCCACCCGGAGCTCGTACCGGCCCCAGCACAGCGCCACGACGACGGCCGCCACCAGCAGTCCGAGCGTGCGGGCCGAGGTCCAGCCCCAGCCGGCGCCCTGGGTGACCGCGAGCAGCAGGCAGACCAGGGCCCCGGACAGGCCGAGCGCGCCGAGCACGTCGAACCGTCCGCGGGTGCGCAGCGGCGACTCCGGTACGCACCACAGCACGAGCACGATGTCGACGACGCCGATCACGCCGGAGACCCAGAACATCGTGTGCCAGTCGAAGTTCTCGACGACCAGGGCGGCGACCGGCAGGCCGACCGCGGCGCCGATGCCGAGCGTCGAGCTCATCAGCGCCACCGCGGACAGCACCCGCTCGGGCGGGAGTTCGTCGCGCAGGATGCTGATGCCCAGCGGCAGCACGGCGAGCGCCGCGCCCTGGAGGGCTCGCCCGGTGATCAGGACGCCGATGTGGGAGCTGACCGCGCACAGCACCGAGCCCGCCACCAGCACCCCGAGCGAGGCGACGAGCACCCGCCGCTTGCCGTACATGTCGCCGACCCGGCCCAGGACGGGGGTGAAGACGGCGCCGGTCAGGAGGGTGACCGTGACCAGCCAGCTCGCGGCGGCCGGACTCGCGCCGGTGAGGGCCGGGATGTGCGGGAGCAGCGGGACCACGATCGTCTGCATCACCGCGACGACGACGCCGCAGAACGCCAGCACGCCGACGGCGAATCGGGGGTGCGCGGGCTTCTTCGCGGCGGGGGTCGGGGCGGCGGGTATGTCCGCTGGCATGGCTCTCCGTACGGGGTGCGGGGCGGCTGTGGCTTCACCCGGCGCCCGGACTCCCGCCCGGGGCCCGGGTATTCACTCGTGGTTCGGGCTTCCGCCCGGCGCCCGGGTTTCCGCCCGGCGTCCGGGCTTCGCGCGGGAGCTGGGGTGCACACGCGTTCACCCCAGAGTAAACGCGTGTGCACCCCCTCGGCGACCGGTATCCCGCGGATCGCGTTAGCCTCGAAACCCCGGGCCCCGGCCCGGACTACCGAAACGAGAAGGCAAGGGTGGCGGCGATGGCGAAGGTTCCGGCAGCGGCGGTGGCGGCGAGCGGGCTGGTCGGCGGGTACGCCGTGGCGCGGTGGACCAGGAAGCGGCCGCTGGGCGGGGTCGCCCTCGCCGCCGCGGGCAGCGTGGCCGCCTACGAGTGGAACCGGCAGGCAGGCCCCCGTGCGGCGGCCGGGCTGACGACGGCGTACGTCGCCGCGTTCGCCGGATCACACCCGCTGGCCAAGAAGATCGGCGCCTGGCCCTCCGTCCTCACCGTGGCGGGCACCATGGCCGTCGCGTCGTGGGCGGTCACCCGCCGGGCCGCCTGACCCGCACGGCACACCCGTCCGCCGCCGGAAAAAGGGGCGGGGCCCCGGATTCCTCCGGAGCCCCGCCCCGCCCTCCGGCGGCAAACGGCGTCACGCGCCCAGCGCCCAGGACACCGTGTAGATCAGCAGGCCCGCCAGCGCGCCCACCACCGTGCCGTTGATCCGGATGAACTGGAGGTCGCGGCCGATGTGCGCCTCGATCTTCTTCGATGTCTGATCCGCGTCCCAGCTCGCGACGGTGTCGCTGATCAGCGAGGTGATCTCGGCGCGGTACGTCGTGACGACGTAGACCGCCGCGTCCTCCAGCCAGCCGTCCAGCTTCGCCTGGAGACGCTCGTCCATGGCGAGCCGGGCGCCCAGCGCCATCAGGGAGGCCCGCGCCCGCAGCCGCAGCTCGCTCTGCTCGTCCTCCGCCGCCGCGATGATCATCGTACGGACCGACGCCCAGGCCGAGGCGATGACGTCCTGGACCTCGCCGCGCCCCAGGATCTCCGACTTCAGCCGCTCGACCCGGGCCCGGGTCTCCGAGTCGGTCTGGAGGTCGGCCGCGAAGTCCGTCAGGAAGGTGTCGATCGAGGCGCGTGCCGGATGGCCCGGCATGTCCCGCATCTCCGTGACGAACCGCAGCAGTTCCTTGTAGACCCGCTCCCCGATCCGCTTGTCGACGAACCGCGGCGTCCAGCCCGGCGCCCCGCCCTGCACCGCGTCCATCACCGAATCGCCGTGCTGCACCAGCCAGTCGTGGGCCTTGACGCAGATCAGGTCCACCACCTTGCGGTGGCCCCCGTCGGCGACGATCTTCTCCAGCATCGTGCCGAGCCCGGGGCCGATCTCCACCGCGTTGGCCCGCCGGGTGATCGCCTCGCCCACCACCGCCTGCACATCGGAGTCCCGCAGCACCCGCAACGCCCCGCGCAGCGCGGTCGACAGCTCGGCGGTGACCCGGTCGGCGTGCTCCGGCTCGGCCAGCCAGGCGCCGAGCCGCCGCCCGCCCCCCAGGGCGTGGATACGGCCCCGTACGACGTCACCGGAGAGAAAATTCTCCCCGACGAAGGAACCCAGCGAGGCCCCGAGCTGGTCCTTCTTGGTGGGGATGATGGCGGTGTGCGGGATCGGCAGGCCGAGCGGGCGCTTGAACAGCGCCGTGACGGCGAACCAGTCGGCCAGCGCGCCCACCATGCCAGCCTCCGCGGCAGCGGCGACGAAGCCCGGCCAGCCACCCACCCCCGCGCTCTTCGCCCAGGTGGCGAGCACGTACACCAGCGCGACCAGCAGGAGGAGGCCCGTGGCGGTGGTCTTCATCCGGCGCACCCCGCGCCGCTTCTCCTCGTCGGCCTCCGTGTACGCGAACGAACCGAGGGAGACGGGCCGCTCCTCAGGCTCCTCGCCGGCCCGCTCACCCGACCGCTTCCCGGGCCGCTCCCCGGCCCGTTCCCCGGGCCCGGAACCGGCCGCCTCCGCCCGCCGTTCCCCGGCGCGCTCCAGCCGTCGCGCCTCCGGCTCCCCGGGGCCGGTCCGATCGTTCCGTTCCATCCGCTCCACCCGTCCGCGTACGCCTCGCCCCCGGCCGTCCGTACGCATTGTCCCTGCCTGACCTACTCCCGGGCCGCACGCCGAGTTCCCGACGCCCTGCCCCATCATGGAACCAGTCCGTTTGATCACGAGGAGAGACGCCGCCCATGCCCAGGCGCCAGGGGTACCCCCTGCTCATCGCCCCCGTGGCGGGCACCGCCGCACTCGCCGCCACCGTGGCGTTCGCCGGCTCCCTGCTGTTCTCCGGTCCAGGCGGCCTGCCGGGGCCGGCAGCCGTTCCCGGGCCGCGGTCCGGGGTCCGGACACCCGCCGCCCCCGCACACACCACCGGCCTCTGGGCCGCCACCTGGACGGCCTCCCCCGTCACCGGGATGGCCGACTCCACCGCCGGAGGCACCCTGCACCGCCGCACCATTCGTAACGTCGTCCATACGAGCATCGGCGGCGACGCGGCCCGGATCACCCTTTCGAACCTATTCGGCACCCACCCGCTGGCCGTGGACCGGGCCGGGGTGGGCGGCCGGCCCGCCACCTTCGGGGGCCTGCGCGGCGTGACCGTCCCGGCCGGCGGGCAGGTCGTCAGCGATCCCGTGCCCGGCCCGGTCGCCCCCGACGCCGATCTCGTGGTCACCCTGGGCATCCGCGGCCCCCAGGGCCCCGTCACCGTCCACGGGCACAGCCACCAGACCTCGTACCTGGACACCGCGTGGGGCACCCGGCGGACCGACGACTGGCGCTATCTGACCGCCGTCGACGTCCACACCCTGGCCGCCGCCGGGACGATCGCCGTGATCGGCGACTCGCTCACCGCGGGCACCGGCTCCAGCCCCGACACCAACAGCCGCTGGCCCGACATCCTCGCCGACCGGCTGCACGGCCGGTACGGGGTGGCCAACGCGGGCATCGCGGGCAACCGCGTCCTGCGCGACGGCAGCGGCGTACGGGCCGTCGACCGCTTCGAACGCGACGCGCTGGACATCGCCGGAGTACGTACCGTCGTCATCGCGCTCGGCGTCAACGACGTACAGCGGTCCCCGCAGGAGACCGACCCGCAACGCCTCGCGGACGCCCTGCGCCTCATGGCCGAGCGCGCCCACGCCCGCGGGCTGCGGGTCGTCGGGGCGACCCTGATGCCGTTCGAGGGCTTCCACACCTGGACCCCCGCCCTCGACGCCGTACGGCAACGGGTCAACGAACTGATCCGGGCGGGCGGGATCTACGACGACGTCATCGACTTCGACGCCGCGGCCCGCGACCCGCGCCACCCGACCCGGCTCCGGCCGGAGTACGACAGCGGCGACCATCTCCATCTGAACGACGGCGGCTACCGCCGCCTGGGCTCGCTGGTGGACCTGACGTCACTGGAGCGCGAGGAACCGGTGTCCGGCCAGCTCTGACGAGAACCCCGCGCCGACAAGAACAGGGAAGGAAGAAGAGGGGCACCGGGGTCAGGACGCGTCCGGACCCTTCTCCAGGCGCCCGCGCCCGCGCTCGTCGCCCAACGCCCCCGAACCCGGCCGCCCCAGCTCCGCGTCCCGCAGCCGCTGCCGCTCCGCCTTGCTCCGCTTGTGCTCCACACCGACCCCGCCCATCAGCGCGAACCCGGTGATCCGCACCCGCGGGGCATCCGGCGACGGAATGCCCTCGTCCTTCGCGCGCTCCCCGAAACCTCCCATGACACCGATGCCCCGGACCTCGACGTTCAGCTCCGGCGGGACCGTCACCTGTATGCCGCCCATGATCGTGATGCAGCGGATGACCACCTCGCGGTCCTCGAAGTTCGCCTCCCGCAGGTCGATCTCGCCGCCGCCCCACATCGCGAACGCGGTGAACTTCCGGCCCACCGTCCAGTTGCCCCGACGGCCGAATCCGCCCCAGAAGGCGAAGGCACCACTCGACGTGGCGGGCCTGCCGATCCGCTCCGTCCACCGCTTCTGCGACCCGGTCCGGGCCACAGGCGCACCCACCGGGGCCACCGCCGCGCCCGGCGCGGGCAGGTCCCGTACCAGCGGCTCCAACTCCCCGTGCGTACGCGCCGTATAGGTCGCCTCCAGCCGCTGCTCGAACTCCGCCATCTCCAGCCTGCCCTCGGCGACCGCCTCGCGCAGGGTTTCGGCGACACGCTCGCGCTCGGCATCGGAGGCCCGCATTTCCGGACTGTCACTTGTCATACCGCGAAGCCTATTGAACGCCCGCTTCCCGTCACAGCCGGCAGGGCTCAGGGAGCGCTCGACGCGTACATCTTCGCGATCACCGTCTCGATGTCCGGCTCCCGCACCGACAGGTCGACCAGCGGATAGTCCGCGGCGATCCGGGCGACCAGTGCCGCCGCCGACTCCGCGGCCGGGAAGGCCAGCCACTGCCGCGGCCCCTCCACCTTCACGGTGCGCACCGAGGGCGCCGACTCCAGGCGGATCGGGGGCAGTTCATGCTCCAGGTCCACCACCAGCATCCGCTCGCTCTCCCCCACCTCGTGCAGGCCGCCGAGAGCCCCGTCGTACATCAGCCGGCCGTGGTCGATCACCATCACCCGGGAGCAGAGCTGCTCGATGTCCGTCAGATCGTGGGTCGTCAGCAGGACGGTCGTGGCGCGCTCGGCGTTCAAGTCCCGCAGGAAACCACGGACCTTCGCCTTGGAGACGACGTCCAGGCCGATCGTCGGCTCGTCCAGGTACAGCACCTCCGGATCGTGCAGCAGCGCCGCGGCGATGTCCCCGCGCATCCGCTGCCCCAGCGACAACTGCCGTACCGGCACCTCCAACAAGTCGCCCAGATCGAGGAGTTCGACACACCGGGCCATGTTCTCCCGGAACCGGGCGTCGGGAATCCGGTACATCCGGTGCATGAGCCGGTACGAGTCGCGCAGCGGCAGGTCCCACCAGAGCGTGGTGCGCTGGCCGAACACCACACCGATCCGGTGCGCCAGCCGCGTACGCTCCCTGGACGGATCGATGCCCGCCACCCGCAGCCGCCCGCCGCTCGGGGTGAGGATGCCGGTCAGCATCTTGATCGTGGTCGACTTCCCGGCACCGTTCGGACCGATGTAGCCGACCATCTCGCCGCGCGCGACACGGAAGCTGATCGAGTCGACCGCCCGCACCTGACGGCGTTCACTGCGCAGGAATCCGGTTCTGCGGCGTACGTCGAAGACCTTCTCGACCCTGTCGAGCTCGATGAACCCGGGCTCGGCCGCGGCGCCCGGCTCCGTATCCGCGTCCGTATCCGCGCCCGTGCCCGTGCCCGTACTCGTGCCCGTACTCGTCACCGTGCTTGCGTCCCTGTCCATGACGGCTGCTCCGCCTCCCTCGCTAGAAGTTCGATGTTCCGGTCGCCCCGGTCGCCCCGGTCAGCTTCCGGTGCTGCGGTACGCGCGCAGGCCCGCGCGCCAGGCCAGGCCCGCCAGCAGACAGCACCCCGCCGCCACCACCGGGGACAGGAACGCCACCCAGTCCGCCAGCCCCAGCGGCAACGGGCGGCCCAGCACGTACAGCGCGGGCAGCCAGTTCACGAAGGCCAGCGGCACCACGAAGGTCACCCCGCGCACCAGCTCCCTCGCGAAGATCGACGGCGGGTACTGGAGCAGGGTGTTCCCGCCGTACGTGAACGAGTTCTGCACCTGGGACGCGTCGTTGGCGACGAACTGGAACGCCGCCCCCGCCACGAAGAGCGCACCGAAGATCCCCGCTCCGCCCAGCAGCATCAGCGGCACCACCGCCACCTTCAGCACCGTCCACTCGACATCCACCGTCGCCAGCCCGTACCCCAGCACCAGCGCCCCCTGCATCACCCGCCCCAGCCTGCGCAACGCGAACCGGTCCGCCGCCACCTGGGCGAGCACCGGCACCGGCCGCACCAGCAGCGTGTCCAGCGTGCCGTCGCGCACCCGCCGCCCCAGCCGGTCCATCGAGCCCATCAGCAGGTCGGCGAGGCCGAAGGCGGTGCCCGAGACCCCGTACAGCAGGGCGATCTCGGACAGGCCGTAGCCACCGAGCCGGTCCACGTGCGAGAACATCAGCAGGATCGTGACGAAGTCGAAGACGGTGGCCACGAAATTGCCGAACGTCGCCATCACGAACGACGCCCGGTAGGCCATCGTCGAGCGCAGCCACATCACCACGATCAGCCCGTACGCCCGCACCCCCTCGCCGAACCGCCGCGGCCAGCGCCGCCGCGCGAACGCCTCCCGCGGCCAGTCCGCGGACCGGTCCCCGGCCGCCTCCACCGCACCGCCCGTGTCAGCCACCCTGGACCACTACCCTCCGCGTCGCCACCGACTGCACCATCCGGCCCACCAGCAGCAGGGCCACCGCCCAGCCCGCCTGGAAGGCGTACGCCCGCGCCAGCTCCCACCCCGGGTACTTGCCGAGGAACACATCGGCGGGCACCTGGAGCATCGAGGACCACGGCAGCAGCCGCGCCACCTCCCCCAGCAGCCCGGGGAACAGCGTCAGCGGGAGCAGCATCCCGGAGAAGAACAACCCGAACAGCCAGGCGAACTGGGCCACCCCCGCCCCGTCCATCAGCCAGAACGCGGAGAGCGCCACCAGATAGCGGATCGCGAAGCTGACCACGACGCCGAGCGCCACCGACCCGACGAAGGCCAGCCAGGTCCAGCCCGAGGAGGGCAGCGCCAGTTCGAAGACGAGCGAGCCCACCAGCATCGGCACGATGCCGCGGCCCAGCAGATGGAACGCGGCACGGCCCAGGTCGCCCGCCAGCCACCAGCACTGGAGGTCGACCGGCCGGTAGAGGTCGACCACGACGTCACCCGTGCGGATGCGCTCGATCAGGTCCTCCTCGAAGCCGCCGCCCATCATGCAACAGGTCATCAGCAGGGCCTGTCCCAGCCAGACGTAGCTGAGCGCCTGCGACATGTCGTAGCCGCCGAGCTGCGGTCGCTCGTCCCACAACGCCACATAGGTGTACGTCAGGATGAAGCCGAAGACGGTGTTGGTGAACACCCCCGACGCCGTGGCGATCCGATAGGTGGCGTGGCGCCGGAATCCGCCCGCCGCCACCACCGCGTAGAGCCGCACCGCATACACCCCCGTGGTTCGGGTGCCGCACGGGCGCAGGCACCAAAGCGCACGACCCTAGTCCAGCGGGAACGGCCGAGGCGAGCGGTTTTCCGGGGGCGGGAGCGCGGTCGATCCGGTGGTTATTCAGTAAAAAGGGCAGTATGGGATAACTGACCGCAGTCGAGGAGTCTGCACGGACATGAGCGACGAGCCACAGCAGCCCGGTGAGGACGGCGACGGCCCCCAGGGCTGGGCGCCCAGGCAGCCGGACGCCCCCGGCAACGGCCACGACGGCGGCGACGACGGGACCGGGGCGGCCGGGAAGGCCGCCGCGGCGGCGGGAACGGCCGGGAAGGCCAGACGGCCCAAGCGCACCGGATGGCGCCGCGCCGTACCCACCTGGCGGATGACCCTCGGCGGGCTCCTGGTCATCGCCGTCCTGCTGATCGGCGGCTTCATCGCCGGATACCAGCTCGTCGGCATCCCGGCCGCCAACTCCAGCGCCACCGCGCAGGCCAACCTGTACCTCTACAAGGACGGCAGTGTGATCGCCCGTTCGGGTGAGATCAACCGGGAGAACGTCCACCTGTCCCAGGTGCCGCTCACCGTCCAGCGCGCCGTCCTGGCCGCGGAGGACCGCGACTTCTACTCCGAACGGGCGGTCGACCTCAAGGCGATGGTCCGCGCGGCCTGGAACACCGTGACCGGCAAGGGGACACAGGGCGGCTCGACCATCACCCAGCAGTACGTCAAGAACTACTACCTCGGCCAGGAACAGACCATCGTCCGCAAGATCAAGGAGTTCTTCATCGCGGTCAAGCTCAACCGCGAGCAGTCCAAGGACCAGATCCTCCAGGGCTACCTCAACACCAGCTACTTCGGCCGCAACGCGTACGGCATCCAGGCCGCCGCCCAGGCCTACTACTCCAAGGACATCGGCGAGATCACCACCGCCGAGGGCGCCTACCTCGCCTCCCTGCTCAACGCCCCCAGCGCCTACGACGTCGTCGTCCACCCCCAGAACAAGGACGCCGCCGTCGGCCGGTGGAACTACGTACTGGACGGCATGGTCAAGGAGAAGTGGCTCGGCGCGGACGAGCGCGCCGCGATGACGTTCCCCGTCCCCGGCAAGGTCCGGCCGCCCACCGGGCTCGCCGGGCAGCGCGGCTACCTCGTCCAGGCCGTCGACGACTACCTCGCCGCCCACGGCATCATCGACGAGACCACCCTCGCCACCGGCGGCTACCGGATCACCACCACACTGGAGAAGAAGAAGCAGAACGCCCTCGTGCGCGCGGTCGACGACAACGTCATGTCCCAGACCAGCCCGGACCGCGCGGCCGATCGCAACGTCCGCGTCGGCGGCGCCTCCATCGACCCCGGCACCGGCCGCGTCGTCGCCATGTACGGCGGCGTCGACTACACCAAGCAGTACGTGAACAACGCGACGCGGCGCGACTTCCAGGTCGGCTCCACCTTCAAGCCCTTCGTCTTCACCTCCGCCGTCGCCCACCACTCCACCACCCAGGACGGCCAGGCCATCACCCCCGACACCGTCTACGACGGCACCAACAAGCGGATGGTCCAGGGCCCGAACGGCCCCACCGGGTACGCCCCCGCCAACGAGGACGACCGCAGCTACGGACCCATCACCGTCTCCACCGCCACCGACAAGTCCGTCAACGCCGTCTACGCCCAGATGGCCGAGGACGTCGGCCCCGAGAAGGTCCGGCAGACCGCCATCGACCTCGGACTGCCCAAGAGCACCCCCGACCTCACCGCCACCCCGTCCATCGCCCTCGGCGTCGCCACCGCCAGCGTCCTCGACATGACCGAGGCGTACGCCACCCTCGCCAACCACGGCCGGCACGGCTCGTACGTCCTGGTCGACCGGGTCAGCAAGGGCGGCGAGGATCTCGACGTCCCCGACCGCGAAGCCCCCACGCAGGCGGTCGACCGCGAGGCCGCCGACACCACGACCGCAATCCTCCGCAGCGTCGTCGAGGGCGGCACCGGCACCGCCGCCCAGGCCGCCGGACGCCCCGCCGCGGGCAAGACCGGCACCGCCGAGGAGGACAGGGCCGCCTGGTTCGCCGGGTACACCCCCGACCTCAGCACCGTCATCGCCGTCATGGGCCAGGACCCCGGGACCGGCGCGCAGAAATCGCTGTACGGGGCCCTCGGCCTCGCCCGTATCAACGGCGGCGGCGCACCCGCGCAGACCTGGGCGCAGTACACCGAGGCCGCCCTGCGCGGAACCCCGGCCACCGGCTTCGACCTGGAAGTCGAGAGCGGCACCGGGAAAACCACCCCGTCCCCCGGACGGACCACCCCCCGCGGCAGCACGCAACCCTCCGGTCCCGCCTCCAGCACCAGACCGGGCACCCCCGAAAGCACCCCGCCCGAGGTTCCCTCACCCCCCGGCAGCGAGGAACCGCCCACCGGGAGCACCGACACCGGCGACCAGACCGGGGGCACGGCGGACAGCGGCGGGGCACAGAACGGGGGCGGCGACAACGGCGGCGCGGGCGGAGGCGGGAGCAGCAACAACAACGGCGGCGGGGGCGCGGGCGGCTACGGCTACGGGCGCGGCGCCCTCCCCGGCAGCCGGGGCACACCCGTCCCCGCCCCCGGCCCGGGTACCGGCCCCGGCCCGGGTACCGGCCCCGGTCAGTGACCCGAGGTCGCCTTCAGGCCCACGACCGCGACCAGCAGCAGACAGACGAAGAAGATCCGGGCTGCGGTCACCGGCTCGTTCAGCACCACCATGCCCAGCACCGCCGCACCGGCCGCACCGATCCCGACCCACACCCCGTAGGCCGTGCCGATCGGCAGCGTCTTGGCCGCGTGGGACAGCAGCACCATGCTCGCCACGATTCCGGCCCCCGTGAACACGCTGGGCCACAGCCGGGTGAACCCCTCGGTGTACTTCATCCCAATCGACCAGGCCACTTCGAGCAGACCGGCGACAACCAGCAGAACCCACGCCATGACGGCACCTCCGACGAGACAGAACACGCGAACAACCCAGGTGCGTCGTCTTTGCGGAACCCGGTACGGCGCGTCTCGTCGGGATGCCCCCACCTTAGCAAAGGGCATGCAAAGGACCTGGTGACACCGGTCACCAGGCCCAGGCCCTCATCGGGTCACCAGGTCCAGGCCATGATCGGGTCACCAGGTCCGGGCCCGCATCGGGCCGAAGAACTCCAGGCGTCGAAGAACTACAGGTACAGCCCGGTCGAATCCACCGAACCCTCGAAGCGGTCGGCCGCCACCGCGTGCAGATCGCGCTCCCGCATCAGCACGTACGCCACCCCGCGCACCTCGACCTCCGCACGGTCCTCGGGGTCGTACAGCACCCGGTCGCCCGGCTCCACCGTCCGCACGTTCTGACCCACCGCGACCACCACGGCCCAGGCCAGCCGACGGCCGACCGCGGCCGTCGCCGGAATCAGGATGCCGCCACCGGAACGCCGCTCGCCCTCGGGCGTATCGGTCCGGACCAGCACGCGGTCGTGCAGCATGCGGATGGGCAGCTTGTCGTCGGTGTTCTCGCTCACGCCCCGCAACCTACCTGCCCCGCGGCGCCCGGCGCCCCTCCGGGGTGCGCGGGCCGCGGCATCAGGCCTTCCGGCGCCGCTTCGACGCCACGATCAGCCCCACGACGCCCACCGCGAGCAGCGCCGCCGGGACCACCCGTTCCAGCCGCGGGGCCCCGTCCTCGTCCACGAACTGCGCCCGCACGTCCGACACCGCCCGGTTCACCGCGACGAAGGCCCGCCCGGCCGTCCGGTCCACGGCCTCGGCGGCCTTGGCCTTCATGTCTCCCATGATCGTATCGGGGTGCACCCGCACCCCGATCTCATCGAGCACCACCGCCAGCTGCTCGCGCCTGCTGATGATGTCCGCCTCGATCTGCGCAGGGGTTCTGGCATCCGACACTGCGCCGCCTCCGTGGTCCTCGTCCGGTACACATCCTTCATCGACAGTCTGTCAGCTCGACCGTCCGCACACCCGGCGGCACCCCTATTACTCTCGGTCCCGTACATCCCACGTGCCACCCGAGGAGAACCATGAGCGAGCGACTCCAGCCCGGCGACACCGCCCCCGCCTTCACCCTCCCCGACGCCGACGGCAACGAGATCTCGCTCGCCGACCACAAGGGCCGCAAGGTCATCGTCTACTTCTACCCGGCCGCCCTGACCCCCGGCTGCACCAAGCAGGCCTGCGACTTCACCGACAACCTGGACCTGCTCACCGGCGCCGGATACGACGTCATCGGCGTGTCCCCCGACAAGCCGGAGAAGCTCGCCAAGTTCCGCGAGAAGGAGAACCTCAAGGTCACCCTGGTCGGCGACCCGTCCAAGGAGACCCTGGAGGCGTACGGCGCCTTCGGGGAGAAGAAGCTCTACGGCAAAACGGTGACGGGGGTCATCCGCTCCACGGTCGTCGTCGACGAGGAGGGCAAGGTCGAGCGCGCCCTCTACAACGTCCGCGCCACCGGCCACGTAGCCAAGATCATCAAGGACCTCGGCATCTGACCCAGGCCCCGCATCCACCCGGAATGCTCCGCACCACTTCGGCTCCGACCGAAGCGGTGCGGGGCATTCCACATGTTGTCGGACATCGGACGTGACGCACCGGTATCCGAAGCGTTGATCCGTACGAGGCCACGAACACACGGCCGGATACGGAGGAGAGCATGGCAGCGAGTCCCTACACGCGGGAGCGTCTGGAGGACGCGGCCCGGAAAGCGCGGACGCTGACGGAGGCACTGACGCGTCTGGGTGTCGACCCGAAGAGTCCGACACGGCGGTATCTCGCCGCCCGGATGAGGAAGCTGGGGGTGAACACGGCCCACTTCGAACGGGAGACCAAGTGGAGCCGGGACATCCTTCAGGCGGCGGTCTCGGCATCGACGAACATGCGCGAGGTGCTTGCCCGCCTCGGACTGGACGTGGTCGGCGGCCACCACACCCACATCAGCCGCCGCATCAAGGCGTACGGCATCGACATCTCACACTTCGGGGCGCCGCACCGGAAAGGCAGGCCCTGGCGGCCCCGGACACCGGAGAGCCTGCTCGTCGAGCAGTCACCGGCTCGTGCCCGCCGCGTTCCGGGCGACCGGATCACATGGGCCATGGCGGCCTCGGGCATGCCGGAGCGCTGCGCGCTGTGCGGCGGTGAGCGCGTCTGGAGGGGGCGCCCACTCCCTTTGGAGGTCGATCACATCGACGGCAACTGGCGCGACAACCGCATCGAGAACCTTCGGTTCCTCTGCCCCAACTGCCATGCGACGACGGACCGTTACCGCGGGCGCGGCAAGCGCCGCGCCCGCTCGTGAGCGACAGCGTGCAGTACACCCGCGTACGTCTGGCGGAAGCCGCCGCGTGCTGTTCCGGCCTCGACGAGGTCATCGCCTTCTTCGGCACCCGGCCCTACAGCCGTCTGCGCAGGCACCTCGCGGGACGGTTCGCCCACTACGGCATCGACATCTCACATTTCCGTCCTCCTGACAGGGTGCCCCGTCCCCTCTCCGAAGAGCTGCGTACGGCAGTCGCCGAATCGATCTCGGTCGCCGGTGTGCTTCGCCGGCTCCAGCGTCCGGACAACACCAGCCAGCGCGCCGCCCTGCGCCGGTGGATCGCTGAGGAGAACATCACGACCACGCACTTCCTGGGGCAGGCCCATCAACGCGGCAAGCCGGGCACGACCCCTCGCAGGCACCACTCGGACATCCTGGTCAAGCACGACGGCAAGCGGCGCACCAGGACCGCGCTGCTGCGCCGGGCGCTCCGTGAAGCCGGCGTGCCGGAGAAGTGTGCGGAGTGCGGCACCGGTCCCAGGTGGCTCGGGAAGCCGATGACACTCGAAATCGACCACGTCGATGGGGACTGGAGTGACGACCGGCCCGCGAACCTGCGGCTGTTGTGCCCGAACTGCCACGCCACCACCAGCACCTGGTGCCGGGGAGGAAGCTCCCGAAGCGTTCCCTGACGCTCTCTGACTGGATTTTCCCCCTCGCGGCCCGCGCGGAACGGTAAGCTGACTTCTGGTTTGCGCCCGTACGCCAACTGGTGAGCGGCGATCTTTAGGTGGTCGTGTTTGTGTCGGTTCGAATCCGACCGGGCGCACCGGAAACGACGGATGCCTGGCCCCCGGGGGCCGGGCATCCGTCGTTTCACCCCACCAGCTCCCGCACCACCGGTGCCAGCGCCCGGAAGGCCTTGCCGCGGTGGCTGATGGCGTTCTTCTCGGCGGGGGTCAGTTCCGCGCAGGTACGGGTCTCGCCCTCGGGCTGGAGGATCGGGTCGTAGCCGAAGCCGTGGGTGCCCGCGGGGACGTGGCGCAGGGTGCCGGTCAGGCGGCCCTCGACGACGCGTTCCGTGCCGTCGGGCAGGGCGAGGGCGGCGGCGCAGGCGAAGTGGGCGCCGCGGTGGGGGGCGTCGATGTCGGAGAGCTGGGCCAGGAGCAGGTCCAGGTTGGCCTGGTCGTCGCCGTGGCGGCCTGCCCAGCGGGCGGAGAAGATGCCGGGGGCGCCGCCCAGTACGTGCACGCAGAGGCCGGAGTCGTCGGCGATCGCGGGGTGCCCGGTGGCCTTGGCGAGGGCGTGGGCCTTGAGCAGGGCGTTCTCCGCGAAGGTGACGCCGGTCTCCTTGACGTCCGGGATGTGCGGGTACGCGTCCGCGCCGACGAGCTCGTGGGTGAGGCCTGCGTCGGCGAGGATCGCGTGGAGTTCGGTGATCTTCCCGGCGTTGCGGGTGGCGAGGATGAGGCGGGTCATGCCCCCCAGTATCGGGGGTGGTCAGGAGGTGCAGACCTTGGCGATCTCCGCGGCGGCGTCGGTGACCGAGCTGATGTCGGGGGTGGCGTCGCCCTTGTCGATGGCCCCGCGCGCTTCGGCGACGCCGTTCTGGAGGTCGGCGATGGCCTTGCCGAGGTCGGCGTCGCCGGTCGTGCGGCCGAGTTCGCCGATTTCCTTGTCGATCTCGTCGAGGGCCTCGGACGCCTGGGTGGGGTCGCTGCTTGCGCGGGAGACGGCCTGCTGGAGGTTGTCCACGCTGGTGGCGATGGCGTCGGCGGTGCGGACGCAGTCCAGTGCCTTGTCGACGGCGCCGCAGCCGGTCGCTGCGGTGAGGGTGAGTGCGGTCAG
The DNA here is from genome assembly GCF_042883525.1 of Streptomyces sp. NPDC058195. NCBI lineage: Bacteria > Bacillati > Actinomycetota > Actinomycetes > Kitasatosporales > Streptomycetaceae > Streptomyces > Streptomyces sp. NPDC058195. The sequence goes on along the minus strand of NZ_JBHVVM010000014.1, from coordinate 34,845 downwards.
GGTCAGCGCGGCGGCGATGCGCTGGCGGGCGGCCTTGGCCATGGTGTGCGGTTCCTCCCCTGGTGCGGATGCACGGACGGGCGCACGGTTCGATCCGTGCGCCCGTGTTCGTAACGACGCGGTGCGGTGCGTACGCGGTTGCTTCGCCGGACGGCCTCTACGCGCCGAGGGTGCGGGCGAGGGCCTCGTTCTGGAAGACGGTGAGGTCCGCGCAGCCCGCGGTGGCGAGGTCGAGGAGGGCGCCGAGTTCCGCGCGGTCGAAGGGGGTGGCCTCGGCGGTTCCCTGGACCTCGACGAAGCGTCCGTCGCCGGTGCAGACGACGTTCATGTCGGTCTCGGCGCGGACGTCCTCCTCGTAGCAGAGGTCGAGGAGGGGGGTGCCGTCGACGATGCCGACGCTGACGGCGGAGACGGTGTCGGTCAGCGGCTTGCGGCCGTGCTTGACGATCTTCTTCTGCTGGGCCCAGGCGACGGCGTCCGCGAGGGCGACGTAGGCGCCGGTGATGGCGGCGGTGCGGGTGCCGCCGTCGGCCTGGAGGACGTCGCAGTCCAGGACGATGGTGTTCTCGCCGAGGGCCTTGCAGTCGATGACGGCGCGCAGCGAGCGGCCGATGAGGCGGCTGATCTCGTGGGTGCGTCCGCCGATCTTGCCGCGTACGGCCTCGCGGTCTCCGCGGGTGTTGGTGGAGCGGGGCAGCATGGAGTACTCGGCGGTGACCCAGCCTTCGCCGCTGCCCTTGCGCCAGCGGGGGACGCCTTCGGTGACGGAGGCGGTGCAGAAGACCTTGGTGTCGCCGAAGGAGATGAGTACGGAGCCTTCGGCGTGCTTGCTCCATCCGCGTTCGATGGTGACGGGGCGGAGCTGTTCGGGGGTGCGGCCGTCGATACGAGACATGGCGTCGACCCTATCGGGTGTGCGGTGGCGGCCGTTCGGGTGCGGGGCGGGCCCGTTGTCCCGCGTACGGCGCAGGCCCCGGCCGGGGCGGGCGGGGCCTGTGCGGGGGCCGAGCGGGTGGCTCAGCGGGGGCTTCGGGGGCCGGTCACATCATGTCTTCGATGTCGGCGGCGATGGGGTCGGCGTCGGTGCCGATGACGACCTGGATCGCGGTGCCCATCTTGACCACGCCGTGGGCGCCGGCGGCCTTGAGCGCGGCTTCGTCGACCTTGCTGGGGTCGTGGACCTCGGTGCGGAGGCGGGTGATGCAGCCTTCGATCTCGTCGATGTTCTCGATACCGCCGAGCCCGGCGACGATCTTCTCAGCCTTGCTGGCCATGGCCTTCTCCCTGGTTCTTCACATGCGTGCGACGGCCCACCCTGGGTCCGTTTCGTCACCGTAACGCACGTTTGGCCCAACTTCGCGAGCGGGTGACTGGCTCGTCACGAATGATGGCGATCATCGGTGCCCGGTCTTCCACGCGGGTTACGCACCGTACCCCAACTGGTCTACACCATTTTGCAACGACCGCCGACCCCACCTCGCTCCGGGAGGATGCCGATGAGCGCGAGCAGCGCCGCAGTGCCGCGGAAGACATGGTGGAACGGTTTCTTCCAGGGGCTCCAGAAGATGGGCCGGAGCCTTCAGCTGCCGATCGCCGTCCTCCCGGCGGCGGGCATCCTGAACCGGCTGGGCCAGCCGGACGTATTCGGTGACGAGGGTCTGGGCTGGACCAGCATCGCGAAGGTGTTCGCGGCGGCGGGCGGTGCGCTGCTGGACTCGGGGCTGGGCCTTCCGCTGCTGTTCTGCGTCGGCGTGGCGATCGGCATGGCGAAGAAGTCCGACGGTTCGACCGCGCTCGCGGCGGTGACCGGGTTCCTCGTCTACTACGCGGTGCTGCACGCCTTCCCGGTGGACTGCGGGCCGAGCTCGACGTTCACCCCGGGCGGCGTCTGGTTCGGTACGTGCGTGACCACGGACGCCAAGGTCACGGCGGCGGCGTACCAGAACCCCGGGGTGTTCGGCGGCATCGTGATGGGGCTGCTGTCGGCCTGGTTCTGGCAGCGGTACCACCGGGTGAAGCTGGTGGACTGGCTGGGCTTCTTCAACGGCCGCAGGCTCGTACCGATCATCATGGCGTTCGTCGGCCTGCTCTTCGCGGCCCTGTGCGCGTGGCTGTGGCAGCCGGTCGGTGACGGGCTGACGAGCTTCTCGAAGTGGCTGGTGGATCTGGACTGGGTGGGTTCCGGCATCTTCGGTCTGGCGAACCGGGCACTGCTGGTGATCGGGCTGCACCAGTTCCTGAACACCTTCGTGTGGTTCCAGTTCGGTGACTTCACCAAGCCGGACGGGACGGTGGTGCACGGTGACATCAACCGGTTCCTGGCGGGCGACCCGACAGCCGGGCAGTTCACTTCGGGGTTCTTCCCGATCATGATGTTCGCGCTGCCCGCGGCGGCGCTGGCGATCTGCCACTGCGCGAAGCCGCACCGGCGCAAGGCGGTCGGCGGCATGATGCTGTCGGTCGGGCTGACGTCGTTCGTGACGGGCATCACCGAGCCGATCGAGTACTCGTTCCTCTTCGTCGCGCCGCTGCTGTACGGGATCCACGCGGTGCTCACGGGTGTCTCGATGGCGGTGACCTGGGCGCTGGGGGTGAAGGACGGCTTCAGCTTCTCGGCGGGGCTGATCGACTACGTCATCAACTGGAGCCTGGCGACCAAACCCTGGCTGATCATCGTGATCGGCCTGGGCTTCGCCGTCGTTTACTACGTGATCTTCCGGATCGCGATCACTCGGTTCAATCTCCAGACGCCGGGCCGGGAACCCGACGAACTGGAGGAGGAGATCGAGAGAAACCTCACGAAATAGCACGTCAGGCGGGTGGCGACAGCTTTCAGGAAGACCCTCGGGCCCAGGCGGCCCGGGGGTCTTCCACATGTCACCGAAAGTCAGTGATTGCTGATGCGAAGTATTCGGATCTCGAAGGTTCCTTATCCAGCCCTCACCGTGTTACAACTGGTCTACACCACTGAGTGGTCCAGACCATGTGGCGCTCTGCCGCGTTCTCCGAGTCGCCGCCTCCCCCCGCATCACCATCCTGGGCGGCGCCTTGCCCCCATGGAGGAAGTTGATGTCCACGGCAGACGCCGCGCCCGCGGCTCCCAGGAAGAAGGGCGCCGGCGTGATGTCGGTCATGCAGCGCATCGGCCGCAGCCTCATGCTGCCGGTCGCCGTGCTGCCCGCCGCCGCACTGCTGGTGCGCCTCGGCCATGACGACATGCTCGGCAGGGACTCCTTCCCCGCCTTCCTCACCAGGATCGCGTCCTTCATGGCCGCGGGCGGCAACGCGATCCTCGACAACATGGCGCTGCTGTTCGCCGTCGGCATCGCGATCGGCTTCGCCAAGAAGTCGGACGGTTCGACCGCGCTCGCGGCCGTCACCGGCTACCTGGTCTTCCAGAAGGTGCTGGCCACCTTCACCGACAGCAGCCTGCCGCAGGTCGCGACGGTCGTCGACGGCAAGATCGTGATGACGGACGCCCCCGTGGACGCCAAGGTCCTCGGCGGTGTGGTGATGGGCATCGTCGTCGCGCTGCTCTACCAGCGGTTCCACCGTACGAAGCTGCCCGCCTGGGCGGGCTTCTTCGGCGGGCGTCGTCTGGTCCCGATCCTCTCCGCCTTCGCGGGTCTGGTCATCGGCATCGCCTTCGGTTACATCTGGCCGGTGCTCGGTACCGGACTGCACAACTTCGGCGAGTGGCTGGTGGGTTCCGGCGCGGTCGGCGCGGGCATCTTCGGTGTCGCCAACCGTGCGCTGATCCCGGTCGGCATGCACCACCTGCTGAACTCGTTCCCGTGGTTCCAGGCCGGTGAGTTCCAGGGCAAGAGCGGCGACATCAACCGCTTCCTGGCCGGTGACCCGACGGCCGGACAGTTCATGACCGGCTTCTTCCCGATCATGATGTTCGCCCTCCCGGCCGCCTGCCTCGCCATCGTGCACTGCGCCCGCCCCGAGCGCCGCAAGGTCGTCGGCGGCATGATGTTCTCGCTCGCGCTCACCGCGTTCGTGACCGGTGTGACCGAGCCGATCGAGTTCACGTTCATGTTCATCGCCCCGGTCCTGTACGCGATCCACGCGGTGCTCACCGGTGTGTCGATGGCCCTGACCTGGGGACTCGGCATGAAGGACGGCTTCGGCTTCTCCGCGGGCGCCGTCGACTTCTTCCTGAACCTGGGCATCGCGAGCAAGCCGTGGATGCTGGTGCTGGTCGGCCTCTGCTTCGCGGCGGTCTACTACGCGGTCTTCCGCTTCGCGATCACCAGGTTCAACCTGCCCACCCCGGGCCGCGAGTCCGACGAGGAACTCGCCGAACTGCTCAAGGCCGAGGCGAAGTAACCCCGGCCCGGCCCACCCGCGCGGCGAAGCCCGCACCTTCCCGGACCGGAGGAGGTGCGGGCTTCGCCGCGTCCTCAGTCAGACCTCGTACACCGCGCCCGCCACCGCCACCTCCGCCGGCCCGTGGAAGACCGTGCGGGCGTCGGCCAGGTTGCGTTCCGCGTCGGTCCACGGGGGGATGTGGGTCAGGACGAGCCGCCCCACCCCGGCGCGGGCGGCGGTCTCCCCCGCCTCGCGGCCGTTGAGGTGGAGGTCTGGAATGTCCTCCTTGCCGTGCACGAACGACGCCTCGCACAGGAACAGGTCGACCCCCTTCGCGAGTTCCTCCAGGGCCTCGCAGATCCCCGTGTCACTGGAGTACGCCAGCGACCGGCCGCCGTGCTCGATCCGGATCGCGAAGGTGTCGACGGGGTGGCAGACCTTCTCCGTACGGACCGAGAAGGGGCCGATGTCGAACGATCCCGGCTTCAGCGTGTGGAAGTCGAAGACCTCGCTCATCGCGTGCTCGGACGGGGTGTCGGCGTGGGCGGTGGTCAGCCGCTGCTCGGTGCCGTCCGGACCGTAGACGGGGAGGGGGGTGGGGCGTCCGCCGTCGTGCCGGTAGTAGCGGACGACGAAGTACGCGCACATGTCGATGCAGTGATCGGCATGGAGATGGCTGAGGAAGATGGCGTCGAGGTCGTAGAGACCTACATGGCGCTGCAGCTCGCCGAGGGCGCCGTTGCCCATGTCGAGGAGCAGCCGGAAGCCGTCGGCCTCTACGAGGTAGCTCGAACACGCCGATCCCGGGGACGGGAACGAGCCGGAGCAGCCGACGACGGTGAGCTTCATGGAGCGTGAACCTCCGTGACATGGGAACGGGGAGGGTTCGTGCGGTCGGTTGAGCGGTTTGTCGAGCGTAAGGCGCGAATCAGCCGGTCGCTCCTCCACGGCCGCCCGTTGTGGGGGAACTCACCTGCGCTGTCACCGGTTCGATGGAAGCGGCGGGGACACCGGTACGGTCGGGGGCATGGACATGTCCTGGTGGTGGATCGCGCTGGCTCTGGTCGTGCTGCTCGCACTCGTCGCGGCGGTCACCGACGGCCGGGGCCGGAGCGGGCGCGGACCGCGTGGCCGGACCCGTCCCCCGGCGGGGCCGGGGCGCGGCGCGGGGCGTGGTTCCGGGCCGGAGCGGGCCGTGGGGCACGGGCCCCGGCCGGGCGAGATCTGGTGGGCCGCGGTGCCGTACGAGGACGGGCCCGGGGACAAGGACCGGCCGTGCCTGGTGCTGTCGGTGCGGGGCGGTTCGGCGCGTGTCGTGAAGATCACCAGCAAGCACCACGCGGAGCGGCCCGGGGTGATCCCGCTGCCCGCGGGGGCGGTGGGCGACGCGCGGGGCCGGGCGAGCTTCCTGGAGACGGACGAGCTCCGGGACGTGGCGGTCCGGGCGTTCCGGCGGCGGGTCGGCGTGGTGGACGCGGCGGTGTGGAAGCGGGTGCGGGGGCTGGGCTGAGGGGGTCTCCGGCGGGCCGGGCCCGGGGGCCCGGCCCGCCGGAGGACGGCCTACGCCCAGAGCTGGCCGTGCAGGGTTTTGATGGCGGCTTCGGTGGACGGGGCGGTGTAGACGCCCGTCGACAGGTACTTCCAGCCGCCGTCGGCGACGATGAAGACGATGTCGGCGCTCTCCCCCGCCTTCACGGCCTTCTTCCCGACGCCGAGCGCGGCGTGCAGCGCGGCGCCGGTGGAGACGCCCGCGAAGATGCCCTCCTGCTGGAGGAGTTCGCGGGTGCGGGTGACCGCGTCCGCCGAGCCGACGGAGAAGCGGGTGGTGAGGACGGAGGCGTCGTACAGCTCGGGGACGAAGCCCTCGTCGAGGTTGCGCAGTCCGTAGACCAGGTCGTCGTAGCGCGGCTCCGCGGCGACGATCCTGACGTCCGGCTTGTGTTCGCGCAGGTAGCGGCCGACGCCCATGAGGGTGCCGGTGGTGCCGAGGCCCGCCACGAAGTGGGTGATGGAGGGGAGGTCGGCGAGGATCTCCGGGCCGGTGGTGGCGTAGTGGGCGCCCGCGTTGTCCGGGTTCCCGTACTGGTAGAGCATGACCCAGTCCGGGTGCTCGGCTGCCAGGTCCTTGGCAACGCGTACGGCCGTGTTGGAGCCGCCCGCCGCCGGGGAGGGGACGATCTCGGCGCCCCACATGGTGAGCAGGTCGCGCCGTTCCTGGGAGGTGTTCTCCGGCATGACGCACACGATGCGGTAGCCCTTGAGCTTGGCCGCCATGGCGAGCGAGATACCGGTGTTGCCGCTGGTGGGCTCCAGGATGGTGCATCCGGGGGTGAGCCGGCCGCTCTTCTCCGCCTGTTCGACCATGTGGAGCGCCGGGCGGTCCTTGACCGAGCCGGTGGGGTTGCGGTCCTCCAGCTTGGCCCAGACGCGGACGTCGCTGGAGGGTGACAGCCGCGGCAGGCGGACGAGCGGGGTGTTGCCCACCGCGGCGAGCGGGCTGTCGTACCGCATCAGCGCATGCCGCCGGCGACGGCCGGGAGGATCGTGACGTTGTCGCCGTCGGTCAGTTCGGTGGCGATGCCGTCGAGGAAGCGGACGTCCTCGTCGTTGAGGTAGACGTTCACGAAGCGGCGGAGCTCGCCGCCGTCGACGATGCGCTCGCGGATGCCGGTGTGGCGGCTCTCCAGGTCCGTGAGGAGGTCGGCAAGGGTCTTGCCGTTGCCCTCGACGGCCTTGGCGCCGTCGGTGTAGGTGCGGAGGATGGTCGGGATGCGGACCTCGATGGCCATGACGGGCTCCTGTCGGATGCGGAAGGTGCGGGAAGGACGCTGGATACGGAACGGGCGCTGGGTGCGGGAAGGCCCTGGGTGCGCGAGTGGCGTGCGGCGTGCGCGGCCGGTTCCCCCGCGCGGGGGGTGGTGCGGTGGCTGTGCTGCTCGGGCCGCGGCCCTGCTCAGGACCCGGTCAGGCCCTGCGTCCGGCAGGCGGGCAGCATGGACAGATCGCGCTGGCGAGCCTGCACAGGTCGACGTGCAGGCGCGCGACGAGCAGCGTGCCCGGCGTCTTGTCGCTCACGTCAGGGGGAACCATGCGCTCATCGTATCGATTCCCGGTCCGCGATCCGGAGTGTGATCTCAACTACTGGACGCTGGCCGTTCGGCAGGCGGACGGGGTAGTGCCGGCTCCGGCCTCCCGTCCGCCCGCGGGCGGCTTTTCCGGCCGGGTCAGGCAGGCTCGTACGCCTCGACGACCCGGACCTCCTCCTCGGTGATCGCCCCGTCCACGATGCGGTACGAGCGGAACTGGAAGGGGCCCGCGTCGTCGGTGTCGGCCGTGGAGACGAGCACGTAGTGGGCGCCGGGCTCGTTGGCGTAGGTGACGTCGGTACGGGAGGGGTAGGCCTCGGTCGCGGTGTGCGAGTGGTAGATGATCACCGGCTCCTCGTCGCGGTCGTCCATCTCGCGGTAGAGCTTGAGGAGGTCGGCGGAGTCGAACTCGTAGAAGGTGGGCGAGCGGGCGGCGTTGAGCATCGGGATGAACCGCTCGGCGCGGCCGGTCCCGGCCGGTCCGGCGACCACGCCGCACGCCTCGTCGGGGTGGTCGGCGCGGGCATGCGCGACGATCTGGTCGTGGAGCGCCTGGGTGAGGGTCAGCATGGCGCCAGGATAGGCCGACGGCCACCGCGTACCGGAGTGTGGTACGCAGCGGACCACATGGTGGAACACGGGGCGGCCCCGCGCGGCTCAGCCCTTGGCGAAGGCCCGGTTCGCGGGGTCACGGGCCCTGAGGACCCGGTACGAGACGCCGAGGAGCGCGGCCCAGACAGGGGCGCAGTACAGCGCGATCCTGGTCTCCGCGTCGAGGCCCATCATCACGACGACCACGGCGAGGAAGGCCAGCGCGAAGAGGCTGGTGTACGGGGCCCCGGGGGCCCGGAAGGACGAGCGCGGGAGCAGCGCGCGGTCGGCGAGGCGCCGGTAGCGGAGCTGGCAGACCAGGATCATGATCCAGGCCCACATGCCGGAGACGGTGGCGAAGGAGACGACGTAGGTGAAGGCGTCGCCGGGCCAGCGGTAGTTGATCCAGACACCGACGAGCATCAGGGCGGCGGAGAAGGTGGTGCCAGCGAGCGGGGTGCCGCCGCGGGTGAGCCGGATGAAGCCCCTCGGCCCCTGTCCGTTGCGGGCGAGGTCGCGCAGCATGCGGCCGGTGGAGTACATCCCGGAGTTGCAGGAGGAGAGCGCGGCGGTGAGCACGACGAAGTTGACGATTCCGGCGCCGAGGCCGAGCCCCATGGTGCGGAAGGCCTCGACGAACGGGGAGACCCCGGGGCTGAACGTGGTCCACGGGACCACGGAGAGGATCATGACCAGGGCGCCGACGTAGAAGACGGCGATGCGCCACGGCACGGTGTTGATGGCCCGGGGCAGAACGGTCGCGGGGTCCTTGGACTCGCCCGCGGTGACGCCGACGAGCTCGACGGCGAGGAAGGCGAACATCACGATCTGCAGGGTCGTCAGGGTGCCCGCGACGCCGTGCGGGAAGAATCCTCCGTCGGCCCAGAGACGGGTGACGGACGCGGTGTCCCCGGCGTCGGAGAAGCCGAGGGTGAGAATTCCGGCGCAGATGAGGATCATGCCGACGATGGCGGTGACCTTCACCATGGAGAACCAGAATTCCATTTCCGCGAAGAGTTTCACGGAGATGAGGTTCGCGCCGTACAGGACGACCGTGAAGACCAGCGCCGAAAGCCACTGCGGGGCGGCGAACCAGTACGTCATGTACTGGGCGGCGGCGGTGACTTCGGTGATTCCGGTGACGACCCAGAAGAGCCAGTACGTCCAGCCGGTGGCGAACCCGGCGAAGGGGCCGACGAATTCACGGGCGTACGCGGAGAAGGAGCCCGACACCGGGCGGTACATGAGGAGCTCGCCCAGGGCCCGCATGATGAAGAAGATGACCAGCCCGGCGACCGCGTACGCCAGGACGAGGCTGGGTCCGGCCTGGGCGATCGCCCTTCCCGCGCCGAGGAAGAGGCCGGTGCCGATGGCCCCGCCGATGGCGATCATCTGGATCTGCCGGGCACCGAGGGTGCGCCGGTATCCCTCCCCCGCCGCGCCGGTGTCCGCGAATTCCGGGGCCTTTCGCTCTTCCTGCCCCTCGCCGAGCTGTGCCGATGTCATGCGCCGCGCCTTTCGCCGTGCCTGCCCACCGGGAATTATGAGGCGGTCAGCACAAGGAAAAGCAGATAAACGCATCCCGTCGCCGTAATAACGACCGTTCAGGTGAGGTGTTCGTCATGGTGTTCCATGACCGGGCAGGACGGGTGGACGGACGGGGTGGACGGACGCGACGGTCGGACCCGTGCGGGGTCGCGCCGGACGCTAGGGCATCAGTGTTTCCACCAGCGTCTCCTGGAGCGCGCCGAGCCAGAGGAAGGCCATGACCATCGGCTTGCGCGGGTCGCTGTCGGGGAGCCGGTAGAGCGAGCCGGGATCGCCGCCGTCCTCCTCGGACACCTCCAGGCGGGTGCCGATGGTGAGCCGGAGGTCGTTGAGGGTGCCGAGCCAGCTGCGCGATCCGTCGGCGTCGAGTTCGAGCACGGCCTCGCCGTCCCCGTCGGCCTTGAGGGCGTCCAGCGTACGGACGACGGCGAGGGCGTCGACACGCTTGCGGGCCCGCAGGTCGTTCTCGGTGAAGCGGCGGAACTCGGCGGACGCGGCCCGCAGTTCGCTGTCGTCGGTGCCGTACGCGTCGGGGAAGAGGCGGGCCAGGGCGGGATCCGCGGGTGGCTCGCTGGGCCCCTCCGCGAAGAGGGCGGCGAGCGGGTCGGCGCCCTCGGCGGGTTCGTCGCCGGGACCGATCAGCTCCAGCAGCTGGACGGCGAGGGAGCGCAGGATCGCGATCTCCACCTCGTCGAGCACGACGGACGCGCCGCCGCCGGGGGTGGCCTCGAAATGGCCGGCCATGGGTCTTCTCCGATGATGGGTCGGTCGGTGCGGGGGGCTGGAAGGAAGAACCCTCTAGTTGCGGTCCTGGGTGAGCGTGGCCCACAGCCCGTAGCCGTGCATGGCCTGGACGTCACGCTCCATCTCCTCGCGGCTGCCGCTGGAGACCACCGCACGCCCCTTGTGATGGACGTCCATCATCAGCTTGCGCGCCTTGTCCTTCGAGTACCCGAAGTAGGCCTGGAAGACATAGGTCACGTAGCTCATGAGGTTGACCGGGTCGTTGTGGACCAGCGTCACCCAGGGGACGTCGGGCTCGGGGACGACGAGGCTTTCCTCGGCCGATTCGGGACGCGTGATCTCTGCGGGGGCGACGCTCACCCACCCCATGCTGCCACCCGGGAGGGCGCATCGCACAAACGACCCGACATCTCGTCACTCTGACGAAATAGGGGTAGCATCCAGAACATGAACTCTGCGGACCTTGGTCGACGGGTCGGCGTGCCCTCGACCGCGCTCTTCACCGACCAGTACGAGCTCACGATGGTGCAGGCGGCGCTGAAGGCCGGCACGGCCGACCGGCGCTCGGTCTTCGAGGCCTTCACCCGCCGACTGCCCGAGGGGCGGCGCTACGGCGTCATCGCGGGCGTCGGGCGGGTCCTGGACGCGGTGGAGAACTTCCACTTCGACGACGAGATGCTCACCTTCCTGCGCGAACGCTCGATCGTCGACGGGCCCACCCTCGACTGGCTGGCCGACTACCGCTTCCGCGGCGACATCTGGGGCTACCCCGAGGGCGAGGTGTACTTCCCCGGCTCGCCGGTCCTGCGGGTCGAGGGCTCCTTCGCCGAGTGCGTGCTGCTGGAGACGGTGATCCTCTCGATCCTCAACCACGACTCGGCGATCGCCGCCGCGGCCTCCCGGATGTCCGCCGCGGCCGGCGGGCGCGGGCTGATCGAGATGGGTGCACGCCGCACCCATGAACTGTCCGCGGTGGCGTCCGCCCGCGCCGCGTACGTCGGCGGCTTCGACACCACGTCCGACCTGGCGGCGGGCTTCCGCTACAACATCCCCACCGTCGGGACCAGCGCCCACGCCTTCACCCTGCTCCACGACACCGAGCGCGACGCCTTCCGTGCCCAGGTCGACTCGCTGGGCCGGGGCACGACGCTGCTGGTCGACACGTACGACGTCGCCGAGGCGGTCCGGACGGCGGTCGAGACCGCCGGGACGGAGCTGGGCGCGGTACGGATCGACTCCGGCGACCTGCTGCTGGTCGCGCACCGGGTGCGCCAGCAGCTCGACGAGCTGGGCGCCACCTCGACGAAGATCGTGGTGACCTCCGACCTCGACGAGTACGCCATCGCCTCGCTGGCCGCGGCGCCGGTCGACGCGTACGGGGTGGGCACACAGCTGGTGACCGGCAGCGGGCACCCCACCTGCTCGATGGTCTACAAGCTCGTCGCCCGCGCCGACTGCGGCGACCCCTCGGCGCCGCTGCGCCCGGTGGCCAAGAAGTCGCTCGGCCCGAAGTCGTCGATGGGCGGCCGCAAGTGGGCCGCGCGCCGCCTGGACGAGAACGGGGTGGCCGAGGCCGAGGTGGTCGGTGCGGGCCCCGTGCCCGCCGAGCTGGCCGACCGGCAGCTGCTGGTCGAGCTGGTCCGGGGCGGCGAGGCGGTCGCCCGGGAGCCGCTGGACGCGGCGCGCGAGCGGCACATCGCCGCCCGGTCCGGGCTGCCGATGTCGGCGGTGCAGCTGTCGCGGGGCGAGCCGGTGATCCCCACGGAGTACATCTGAGCGCCGGACGTCCCCGGCGCCGCAGGCCCGCCGTCCACCTGAGCGCCGTACGTCCCGGCCCCGACGGCACACGACCCGGGCCCCGCCCCCTCCCGGGCCGGGGCCCTTAGGGCCTCTCGTTTGGATCATGCCGGGCTCGCGGGGGCCGGCACGCACATCTGCCGCGTTGTCGTCAGTCACCGACGCTCCGCGTCGGCTCCTTCCTCCGCCTTGCAGCTGCACGCACCAGCCCCCGCTCCCTGATCCAGCCTGATCCAAACGAAAGACCCTAGGCTCGGAACCGAGCCCCCTCACGACCACCGCCACCCGCCCCCACCCGCTAAGGACACCCGTCATGCACCGCGCCTTGATCGTCGTGGACGTTCAGAACGACTTCTGCGAGGGCGGCAGCCTCGCCGTCGCGGGCGGCGCCGACGTCGCCGCCGCCGTCACCGACCTGATCGGTGACGCCCAGGCCGGGTACCGCCATGTCGTCGCGACCCGGGACCACCACATCGACCCGGGCGACCACTTCTCGGACCGGCCCGACTTCGAGGACTCCTGGCCCGCGCACTGCGTGGCCGGAACGGAGGGGGTGGGCTTCCACCCGAACTTCGCCCCCGCGGTCGCCTCGGGGGCGATCGACGCGGTGTTCGACAAGGGCGCCTACGCGGCGGCGTACAGCGGCTTCGAAGGAATCGACGAGAACGGGGCGGGCCTGGCCGACTGGCTGCGCGAGCACCACATCACCGAGGTCGACGTCGTGGGCATCGCCACCGACCACTGCGTACGGGCGACGGCACTGGACGCGGTCCGGGCGGGCTTCACCACGCACGTCCTGCTCGACCTGACCGCGGGCGTCGCCGAGGGAACCACCGAGCGGGCCCTGGAGGAGCTCCGCAGGGCAGGCGTGAAGCTCTCCGGCAAGCCGGTGGTGTGAGACAGGCCCGCCCAGCACCCCTCCCGTACGCCTCGGGCCCGTGCCTCAGGCCGTACCGCGGACCGGGACGGCCGGGCGGAGAAGGGCACGGATCGGGTGCCAGAGCTCCTGGGCCCGTTCCGGGCGCGCCCGCCACAGCAGCCCGTCGGGGTGGTGGAGCACGGCGGTGATCTCGTCGGGAGAGGGCGGTTCGGCGTTGCCCCGGAGGTAGACCGCGCTCAGGCCCGCGTTGCGCAGCCGGGTCAGGGCGCGGGACCGGTTGGCCGCGTGCACCAGGAACCGGACCGGGGTGCCCGGCGCCGCCCCGCCCTTCGGACTGGGCAGGGTGATCGCCACCACCACGCTGCCGTTCGGCAATGTGCAGAATCCGCCGCCTGCCATGCTCCGTGCTCCCCCGTGAGACACCGCGTCAATAAGTATCTGAACAAGACGCACCTAAACACGATCGGCCGCCGCCCGCTAGAGGGCGACGGCCGATCATGCTGTGACCTGCGGTGATACGAGATTACTTCTTGGACGGACCGACCTGGACGGTGATCGTCTTGCCACTGGCGGGCTGGTTGACGATCGAGATCCGGGTGTTCGTGTCAGGGACCTGAACGCTTCCGGTCGGGTTCTCGTCGTACCAGTACGTGCCCTTGTGGTCGTCGAAGGCCGAAACGCCGGCCTGCGACTTGATCCGGACCGGAACGTCCGCGTTGTGCAGCGTGAACGCGTCGGTGCGGAAGCGGCTGAAGGGGGCGTCGAACGGCTGGATCTTGTTACGGATGACCGTGCCGTCGGCCCACTTCAGGGGCTTGGCGTGGGCGTCGACCGGAAGGATCAGGCCCTTGCCCGGGTGGGTCGAGACGTTGTTGTTCTTCTGCGACTTGTCCCACAGCCAGACCATCAGACCGGTCTGGTAGGGGTAGTGCTCGACCCAGTCGGGACGGGTCTGGGAGAAGCCGAAGTTGTACGGGCCGACCTCGAGGGTCTTGTCGTAGCTGACGTACTGGCGGTTCTCCGCGATGTAGTACTGCGGGTAGTTCTTGGAGAACGAGTCACCGACGCGGGAGAAGCCCTTGGCGGTCCAGCCGTTGTCGTCGCCCTCGGCGTTGTCCGAGAAGATCACGGCGCCGTCGGCGGTGACCGAGATGGTGTCGGCCGCGAAGCCGATGCCGCCCGTGCCGCCGTCGGTGGTGTAGCGGAAGCGGACGTCGATCTTCTTGCCCGCGTAGGCGTCCAGCGAGTACGAGAGGTTCTGGTACGCGCCGGAGACGTCGGTCAGGGCCGGCTTGTCACTGGCGTCACGGGGGATCGCCTTGCCGTTGGCCGTGCCGTCGATCGCGGTCCAGCTCGCGCCGCCGTTGTCCGACACCTCGGTGTAGAGGAAGTCGTAGTCCTTCTCGATGTCCCACCAGCCAGCGAGGTCCAGGGAGGCCTTGGACTTGCCGGTGAGGTCGACCGAGCGGCTCAGGGTGTTGCCCAGGTTGTCACCCATGTCGCTCCACCACTGCTTGGAGCCCTCCGCCGGCTTGGTGACGGCGGTGGTGACGGGCTTCTCGGGCAGCGTGACGACGAGCGCCTGCTTGTTCTTGGTGTTGTACTCGGAGACGCCCAGCTTGTGGGTCGACTTCGTCGCGGCCTTGGCCTCGGCGTAGTCGAGCCAGCCCAGCTGGAGCTTGTCCCAGGCGGTCATGTCGCCGGGCAGGTCACCGATCTCGTTCCTGCCGGTGCCGAGCCAGGAGCCCGCCGACATCAGGGACCAGAAACCGACCGAGTTCTCGGCGGTGTTGGTGGTGTCGTACAGGTCCGGCAGACCGAGGTCGTGGGCGTACTCGTGGGCGAAGACGCCCAGGCCGCCGTTCTCGGGCTGGGCGGTGTAGTCGCCCACCCACATGCCGGTGTCGCCGATCTGGGCGCCACCGGCCTTGTTCTCGCCAGGACCGGTCGCACCGGCGTCGGTGCCGTAGGCGTACCAGCGGTGGGCCCAGATGGCGTTCTTGCCCTCGGCGCCGCCACCCGCGGACTCGTCCTCACCGGCGTGGACGATCTGGAAGTGGTCGATGTAGCCGTCGGGCTCGTTGAAGTTGCCGTCGTTGTCGAAGTCGTACCGGTCCCACTGGTCGTACTGCGCGAGGTCGGCCTTGATCTGCTCCAGCGTGCGGCCCTTGGCCTTCTGGTCGGCGACCCAGGCGTTGACGCCGTCGCGGATCATGTCCCAGGCGTTGGCGCAGTTGCTCGAACCGCAGTAGTTGGAGCCGTAACGGGCCTCGTTGTACGGCACCTTGACCCAGTCGGAGACCTCGCCCTCGACCGAGTATCGCCCGGAGGACGTCTTCTCGTAGTACGTCTTCAGCGAGTTCTTGCCCGCGCCCTCGCCGAAGTACAGCTCCTGGAAGTGGGCCTGGTTGTAATCGGCCTTCCAGGCGGTGCTGTTGTCCTTCTTCGGGTCCGGCTTGGCGATCGTGTTGTGCAGCGGGCCGGGCGTGCCGCCGTACTTCGGGACGGCCGGCGCCGGGCCGTCGCCGTCCGGGTCGAACATGGTGGTGTTGTCGACCTTGTCGCCGAACTCCACCAGGATCGTGAAGATCTTGTCGGTCTTCTCACGGCCGAGCTCGACGTACTTCTTGTCGCCGAGCTTGACGACCTGGGAGCCGCCCCGCTTCGTGATCTTCTTGTCGCCCGATATGACCTTCTCCAGGGCGGCCTGACGCTGTGCGTCCTGCTGCTTGGTGAACGGCCCCTTGAGGTTGTGCTCGTTGCCCTTGGCCGAACCCGGGTCGCGGCGTTCGATCGTGGTGCTCTTGGCACCCGACGCCTGGTCGTCCGCCTGGGCCGTGGCGAAGGCCGACGCCGTGGCGGCGGTCGCGGCCATGGCCACGACAACCGCGGCAGCGCGAAGCGCCCGTCTGTTTGTGGTCACTTGATGCAGTCCTCCCCGGCACTCGCCGCTGCGGCCAGGGGTGGTGTGTGGGCCGCGCGCGCGAATACGCGTCACAAGTGACGACATTCGACCGGAGTTACGCGAGAAAAGACAGATCTTGACTTGCACAGGCCAAGTGCACTATGCAGGAGCAGTCTTCCGCTATCCGGACGTCCCTCGCACAGAAGACCGGCGCGCCAAGGGCCGAAACCGGGGCAGGACATGACTCCGTGCGCCCCTCATGCACCGGAACCATGGGTGGGGCCGGGCTTACCCGCGGACTCTCCCGGGCATCCACGTCGTAGCGTCGCGCGGCCGGGCGACCGTGTCGGGCGGCCGACCTCCGCTGCCCCGAGGACGGAATTCGCCATGCCGCGTCCCACAGTCGCCCAGCTCGCCTACGGTTCGCTGACCGTCGTCCTCACGACCCTCGCGATGCTGTTGCTCTCCCGTACGGATTCGGCGGCCGGGATCGCCGTCGCCGGTACGGCCGCCTTATTACTCGGTCTGCTGGTGGCCATGACCGTGCCCCGGCCCGCCCACGCGACGCCCGTGCGACGCGCGACGCCCCGGCCCGCGGTGCGGGTGCAGCCCGATCCGGTCTCCGCGGCCGTCGAGGCCGAGGGCCTCGCGCGCGACGCGGAGCGGGGCCCGGCCGCCGCGCCCCACGAGACCGCGCCGGGGCCCGCCGCCCCCTGCGAGGGGCCCGCGGCGGACCGTCCGTCCCTGCGGCGCTGAGCACGCCGGGCGGACCCGGGGCCGTGGTTCACGGTCCCGGGTCCGTGCCGCGCGGACCGCGGCGCGCGGCTCAGTTGGTCTGGACGACCACCGTCTTCGCCGCCTTGTCGTGCAGACCCTGCCGGTAGGGCTTGTCGGTGAACATGAGCACGATGTTGATCAGCCACCACAGGCACGGACAGCACAGCAGCGCGGGCAGCCACAGCACCACGGCCCGCAGGAACGACGTGCCGCTGTCCGGAACCCGCCCGTCGTTCAGCATGGCGACCCGCATCTTCAGCATCCGCTTGCCGAGGG
The DNA here is from genome assembly GCF_042883525.1 of Streptomyces sp. NPDC058195. Taxonomy (NCBI): domain Bacteria; kingdom Bacillati; phylum Actinomycetota; class Actinomycetes; order Kitasatosporales; family Streptomycetaceae; genus Streptomyces; species Streptomyces sp. NPDC058195. Next base: position 17,924 of record NZ_JBHVVM010000014.1, on the reverse strand, counting down.
TCCGGCCGTCCTTGTGCGTGAAGTACGTGTCGTACGCGACGTAGACGACCAGGCCGATCAGCGACCAGATCAGCTGATGGCCGCTGTAGGTCTGGCTGAAGACGTCACCGACGCCCTCGCCGTCGCCGTTGTCGTTGGTCACCTCGACCACACCGCCCCACGGCAGGGAGATCAGGTAGAGCGGGATCGAGATGATCAGGAAGTCGATCAGCCGGGCCAGGATGCGCTTGCCCGGCTCCGCCAGCGGCGGCATCCCGGCCAGCGGATCCGCCCCGTACGGCCCGCCGCCGTAGGGGCCGGGATCGTACGGCGGCGGCGGAGGCGGAGGCGGCGGCGGGCCGCTGCCGTACGGCGATCCGGACGACGGCGGCTGCTCATGCGGCTTCTTGAGGAACGGGTCGTCCTCGGGCGGCTGACCGGACGTCGGCTGATCGTTGCTCATGAGGGCAGTGCATCCCGGTCCCGGGGCGCCCGCAACGGCTCAGGTGCGTTCGAGGGACCGGCCCGCCGGGGTCGGCCTCTCGCCACGGCCGGACCGGGCCGCCACCGCTCAGCCCGCCACGAAGGTGCGGGCCGCCTTGTCGTGCCAGCACTGACGCCACGGCCGGTCGACGAGGCACCACAGCACGTCGGCCACCCCGATCACCAGCAGGCCCAGCACGCCGTGGACCAGCCAGCGGCGCAGCGCGGCCCCGAAGGACGGGGTGTCGTGGGACTCGATGTCCCGCACTTCGAGCCCGCAGAGCTTCTTGCCGAGCGTGCGGCCCCACTTGGCCACGGGCAGCGCCTCCAGCAGGACGCCGAGCACCAGGAACGCGGCGAGCACACCACCGAACAGAACCGCCGTGGTGGAGTCCACCAGCCAGACGGTGACCGTCTCGCCGGACAGCTTCGCCGCCTCGATCTTCCCGTCGAGGTGGTCCAGCGCCCGGGTGACGAGCGGGAAGCCGGTCGCGCCGACGAGCGCCATCAGGACGACGGTGTCGATCAGCCGGGCCGCGAACCGCTTGCCGAGCCCGGCGGGCCGGACCGCCGCCTGGGCCTGTACGAGCTGCTGGAAGGGGTCGTCGACCGGCGGCTTCCACGGTACGACCGGCTGGTCCGGCAGGGGCCCCTGCGCACCGAACTGCGGCTGGACCGGCCGTGGGGGCTGCTGGTGCTGGAGGTGGGGGTGCTGCTGCTGGGCCGGGAGCTGCGGACGGGACGGCTGGGCGGGCGGGGCGGTGTACGGGGCGGGCGGACCGGCCTGCTGGGCCCAGGGCGCGGGGGCCTGCCCCTGGGCCGGAACCTGTCCCTGGGCGGACGGCCGGTTCTGGGCCGGGGCCTGGTTCTGCTGCGCGGGAGCCTGTCCCTGGGCCGGAACCTGTCCCTGAGCCGGAACCTGTCCCTGGGCGGGCGGCTGGTTCTGCGCGGGGGCCTGGTCCGGCACAGGGGTGGGGGCGGCGGGCTGCGGGTTCGCTCCCGGGGTGATCGCGCGGATCGCCATCGTCCCCTCCCCGGGGGCCGGTTCGGGCTCCCGGCGGGCGGGCCGGGCCATCCGGATCGCCACCGTGTGCTCGGGGACCTGGGGCGGGACCGGGGCCTGGGTCCGGGCCGGTTCCGGTTCCGTGGCCGGGGAGGGCACGACGGGCGCGGCGGGAGCGGCCTCGGGCGCGGGTGCCGGAACAGCGGCGGGCTGCCGGGGGTCAGCCGGTGCCGCGGAGCCGCCGGGGATGCCGGAGTCACCCGTACCGCCCCAGGAGACCCGGCGGTCGTGTTCCCCGCCGAAGCCGCTCTGCCGGGAGGCGTCGGCCTGCCAAGCGGTGGCCGGTTCCGGGCGGTTGCCCTCGGACGGGCCCTCGTCGAGGAAGACCGGGCCGGTCTCCTCCATCGGCGCCGGGGCCGGGCCGGAGGCTCGTGGACCGGCCTCCGCGGAGGGCTCCGGAGCGGCGGGCACCGGTTCGAAAGGCACCGGTTCGGAGGGGTCTGATCCGGAGGATGTATCAGGCATCGATTCGCCCTGCTGGGGGGCGGGGCGGCTCGTGCCGGGCACCCACGAAGCACCGTTCCAGTACCGGACATATCCGGGGATGGACGGATCGGGGTAGTACCCCTCTCGGGGGCGTTCTTCACCGGGTGCCGGGGTTGGGGCGCTCATCACCGTGGTCCCGTATCTCTTCGAGGCCTGATTGCAACGGGTCCACATCTACCAGACACCCGCGTACCGCTGGGCCACTCCGGGGCTTTGGCCGCTCTCCGGTCGCCCGGAAATTTTTTCCGGAAGTCGCGTAATGGATGGCGAGGAGGGCGCTCTCTTCCTGTGCGGGGCGGTCATGGGACCGGCCCACAGGCACTGGAAGGACGCCCTCATGCACACCGTCGTGGAACGCGAACTGGAACTCAAGCTGGTCCTGTCGCCCGAGCACAGCATCCCCGTGCCCGCCCGGCTGATGTACCGCACGGCGGACCCGTACGCCGTGCACATCACCTTCCACATCGGCTCCGAGTACCCGGTCCACTGGACGTTCGCCCGCGATCTGCTGGTCGAGGGGGTGTTCCGGCCGTGCGGTCAGGGGGACGTACGGATCTGGCCGACCAAGGTCGACCGGCGCAACGTCATCTTCGTCGCGCTGACCTCGCCCGACGGCGACGCCCTGCTGGAGGTGCCGTCGGCCCAGGTGGCCGCCTGGGTGGAGCGGACGCTGCGGGTGGTCCCGCCCGGCACGGAGGCCGAGCTGCTCGGCCTGGACCAGGTCCTCGCCGAGCTGCTCGCCCCGCTGCCCGCCGACGACCTGTGGATGCGCGACCCGTGGCCCTCGGACGACGCGCACGACGGCGAGGCATGAGGGGGGCGGCGGGCGCGGGACCGTACCGGGGGACGGCGTGCGGCGGGCCGTCAGAACACCTTGCCCGGGTTGAGGAGGCCCAGCGGGTCGAAGGCCTGCTTGATGCCCCGGTGCAGTTCCACGCCCACCTCGCCGAGTTCGCGCGCGAGCCACTCCTTCTTCAGGACGCCGACGCCGTGCTCCCCGGTGATCGTTCCGCCGAGTTCCAGGCCGAGCGCCATGATCTCGTCGAAGGACTCGCGCGCCCGCCGGGACTCGTCGGCGTCGGTGTGGTCGAAGCAGACGACGGGGTGGGTGTTGCCGTCGCCCGCGTGGGCGCAGACGCCGATGGTGAGGCCGTACTTCCCGGCGATGGCCGCCGTGCCCTCCAGCATGGCGGCGAGCCGCGAGCGGGGTACGCAGACGTCGTCGATCATCGTGGCCGAGCTGACGGTCTCCAGCGCGGTGAGCGCCATCCGCCGGGCCTGGAGCAGCAGGCCGGACTCGGCGGCGTCCTGCGCGGGGACCACCTCGGTCGCGCCCGCCGCGGTGCACAGGCCGGCGACGGCGGCGAGATCGGCCGAGGGGTCGGGCGTGTCGAAGGCGGCGAGCAGCAGGGCCTCGGTGGTCTCGGGGAGGCCCATGCCCGCCATCCGGTTGACGGCCTGGACGGTTGTGCGGTCCATCAGTTCGAGGAGTGACGGAGTGTGACCACGTTCCATGATCCGGCACACCGCGTCACAGGCGGTGGCCGCGCTCGGGAACTCCGCGGCCAGGACCAGCTGGCGCGGCGGCCGGGGCTTCAGCGCGAGCACGGCCCGTACGACGATGCCGAGGCTGCCCTCGGAGCCGACGAAGAGCCGGGTGAGGTCGTATCCGGCGACGCCCTTGGCCGTGCGGCGGCCGGTGGTGAGCAGGCGTCCGTCGGCGAGCACGACCTCCAGGCCGAGCACGTACTCGGCGGTGACCCCGTACTTCACGCAGCACAGTCCGCCGGACGCGGTGCCGATGTTCCCGCCGATGGTGCACGTCTCCCAGCTGGAGGGATCGGGCGGGTAGTACAGGCCGTGTTCGTCGACCGCCCGGGAGAGCACCGCGTTGACGACGCCGGGTTCGACGACGGCGATCCGGTCGACCGGGCTGATCTCCAGGATGCGGTCCATCTTCACCAGGGACAGCACGATGCAGCCGTCGGTGGCGTTGGCCGCGCCCGACAGGCCGGTCCGGGCCCCTTGCGGTACGACCGGGACGCGCAGCGCGGTGGCGGTGCGCATGACGTGCTGGACCTGCTCGACCGTGCGCGGGAGCACGACGACCGCCGGGGCGCCCGCCTCGCAGAAGCTCGCCATGTCGTGGGCGTAGGAGGCGGTGACGTCGGGATCGGTGATCAGGGATTCGGCGGGCAGCCCCGCACGCAGTGCTTCGAGGAGTCCGTTCATGATCCAAGCGTGGCATCCGGGCCCATTGGTGTGAACCCGTCTGCCGCGGCCTTCGTCCACCTCGGTGGGCTCGTATGACTGACGCAGAGTGATCGTCATGGACGTCATGCCGCAGCAGCCTCCGCAGCCCTCCGATCCCGACCGTCCGCCGCTCGACGCCTCCGCGTTCTCCGGCGCCACCGCGCTCTCCGCGCTCTCCGGCCCGCCGTCGGCCGAGTCCCCGCCGCTCACGCTGCGTACGGCGCTGCGCAGGACGGCGCTGGGCGTGGTGGCGGGGGCGGTACTGCTGACGGGGGCGGTGGTGGCCGTCCCCGAGGGCGGGGGCACGGCCGGGACGCCGCCCGTTCCCGGGCCGGTGTCGCGGGCGATGGCGGCGGCGGCCGCGGGTGCGCCCGCCTCGCTCTCCGATCTGACGGCGCTGCTCGGGGACCGGCAGCGGTGGGTGGACGCGCACCCCGCCGACGCCGGGTCCTGGGCGGTGCTCGGTACGGCGTACGTGGAATGGGGGCGCCGCTCCGCGGACGCCTCGTACTACGGGCGGGCCGAGCGGGCGCTGAGGCGTTCGCTGGAGGTCCGGCCGGGCGGGACGGGGAACACCGGGGCCTGGGTGGGGCTCGCGGCCCTCGCCGACGCCCGGGGTGATTTCGTCGCGGCGCGCAAGTGGGGCGAGGCGGCGCGGGCGCGGGAGCCGCGACGGTGGACGGTGTACCCGGCGCTGATCGAGGCGTACGACGGTCTCGGGGACCGGCGGTCGCAGGACGAGGCGGTGGCGAGGTTCGCGGTGCTGCGCGCCGGGGCGCCCGCGCTGGTCCGGACGGCGCGCAGGGACCGGGACCGGGGCCGGGCCGAGGAGGCCCTGGCCGGGGCGCGGGCCGCGGCGGACCGGGCGGTCACGCCCGCGCAGAAGGCGGAGTGCCTGTCCCTGCTGGGTGAGCTGGCCCGTGACCGGGGCGAGCCGCGGGAGGCGCTGGCCCGGTACGACGCGGCGCTGCGGGCCGACCGGGACCACGATCCGGCGCTCGCGGGCCGGGCCGGGGCACTGGTGGCGCTCGGCCGCACCGAGGAGGCGGGGCGCGCCTACCGGGCGGTGCTGGCCCGGCTGCCGCGCCCGGCGTACATGCTGGAGCTGGGTGAACTGTACGAGTCGCTGGGGCGGGTCCGGGAGGCCGACGCGCAGTACGCGCGGCTGCGCGAGGCACTCGACCGCGATGAGGAGCAGGGTGTGAACAACGCGCTGCTGCGGGGCCGTTTCGAGGCCGATCACGGCGATCCGGACGCGGCGGTCGGGCTGTTGAACGCGGAGTGGGCGCGCGGACACCGCAGCGCCGCGGTGGCGGACGCGCTGGGCTGGGCCCGGTATCGCGCGGGCGATCCGTCCGGAGCCCTGGAGTACGCCGGGCGGGCGGCCGACGCGGGCGGGCGGAACGCCTCGTACGCGTACCACCTGGGGGTGGTCCGGGCGGAGCTCGGGCAGTACGGTCCGGCGCGCCGGAGCCTGGAGGAGGCGCTGCGCGCGGGGCCGGGGTTCTCACCGCTGGAGGGTCCGGCCGCCCGCGAGGCGCTGGACGGTCTGGACGCCGCCCCGGCGGGCGGCCCGCAGGACGCGTAGGCCGCCCCGCCCCGTCCGGCCGCCTTCGCGGGGAGGCTCGGGCCGTTCACCGGACGGGGCGGACAGGGCGGACGGGCCGGGCAGACGGCCAGGTGGCCAGGTGGCCGGCCGGCCGTATGCCCGCCGCGCCGTCAGAGGTTGCCGCGCTTCTCCTGCTCGCGCTCGATCGCCTCGAACAGGGCCTTGAAGTTGCCCTTGCCGAAGCCCATCGAGCCGTGGCGCTCGATCATCTCGAAGAAGACGGTCGGACGGTCCTGGACCGGCTTGGTGAAGATCTGGAGCAGGTAGCCGTCCTCGTCGCGGTCGACCAGGATCTTCAGCTCGCGCAGGGTCTCCACCGGCACCCGGGTCTCGCCCGCCCACTCGCCGAGGGTGTCGTAGTACGAGTCGGGGGTGTCCAGGAACTGCACGCCCGCCGCCCGCATCGCCCGGACCGAGGCGACGATGTCGTTCGTGGCGAGCGCGATGTGCTGGACCCCGGCGCCGCCGTAGAACTCCAGGTACTCGTCGATCTGGGACTTCTTCTTGGCGATCGCCGGCTCGTTGATCGGGAACTTCACCTTGAGGGTGCCGTCGGCGACGACCTTCGACATGAGCGCGGAGTACTCGGTGGCGATGTCGTCGCCCACGAACTCCTTCATGTTGGTGAAGCCCATGACGTTGTTGTAGAAGGCGACCCACTCGTTCATCCGGCCGAGTTCCACGTTGCCGACGCAGTGGTCGATGGCCTGGAAGAAGCGCTTGGCGGGCGGCTCGACCATCGGGGCGACGGCGGTGAACCCGGGCAGGTAGGGGCCGTCGTAGCCGGAGCGCTCGACCAGGGTGTGGCGGGTCTTGCCGTACGTGGCGATCGCGGCGAGCACGACGGTGCCGTGCTCGTCCTTGACCTCGTGGGGCTCGTCAAGGCCGCGGGCACCGTGCTCGACGGCGTAGGCGTAGGCCGCGCGGGCGTCCGGGACCTCGATGGCCAGGTCGACGACGCCGTCGCCGTGCTCCGCGACGTGGTCGGCGAGGAAGCGGCCGTGGTCAGTGGCCGCCTTGATGACGGAGGTGAGGACAAAACGGGCCGAACCATTGGTCAGTACGTAACTCGCCGTCTCGCGGCTGCCGTTCTCCGGTCCGGAGTAGGCGACCAGCTTCATTCCGAAGGCCGTCGAGTAGTAGTGCGCGGCCTGCTTGGCGTTGCCGACGGCGAAGACGACCGCGTCCATTCCCTTGACCGGGAAGGGGTCGGCCTGCCGGGCTGTCTCGGGGGTGGTGTGCAGAGTCTCAGTCATGTCGGAAGGCTCTCCCTGCTTCGCAAGGTGCGCAATAGTTTGCGTTTTCCCTGGTCAATCTGTACAGCGAATAAGGATGATGGCCGGGCTATCTGTACATGATGACCATCACGTCGACCTTCCGGAGATGACTCATGGCGATCGATCCGCTGGACGGGCGGCTTATCGTGCTACTGGCCCGTGAACCCCGTATCGGCGTGCTGGAGGCATCGCGCAGACTCGGGGTGGCCCGGGGGACGGTGCAGGCCCGGCTCGACCGGCTTCAGTCGAACGGAGTCATCCGCGGCTTCGGTCCGGCCGTCGATCCGGCGGCGCTCGGCTATCCGGTCACCGCCTTCGCGACACTGGAGATCAAACAGGGTCAAGGCGCCGACGTACGGGCCCACTTGGCCAGTGTGCCGGAGGTGCTGGAGCTGCACACCACGACCGGGCACGGCGACATGCTGTGCCGTCTCGTGGCACGTTCCAACGCTGATCTCCAGCGGGTGATCGACCGGGTTGTCGGTTTTGATGGCATCGTCCGGGCCTCCACGGCCATCGTCATGGAGAACCCGGTGCCGCTGCGGATCATCCCGCTCGTCGAGCAGGCCGCGGAGGACCACGACTGAGCCGAGGAGTGACGCGTGAGCTTCTGGGAGTACCTGGGCAACCGGCACCAACAGCTGCTCGTCGACGCGTACCAGCACGTCAGCGCGGTGTTCCAGTGCATGGTGATCGCCACGGTGCTGGGCATCTTGATCGGGGTCGTCACCTACCGCAGCGGCTGGGCTGGCTCGCTGGCCATCACTTCGACGGCGGCGGTGCTCACCATCCCGTCCCTGGCCGCGATCGGTCTGCTCATCCCGCTGGTCGGCCTCGGGGTCGCCCCCACCGTGATCACTTTGACCCTGTACGGGCTGCTGCCCATCGTCCGTAACTCCATCGTGGGGCTGCGCGGCGTCGATCCCGCGCTGGTCGACGCGGCGAAGGGCATCGGGATGTCGCGGCTGGCCCGGCTGTGCCGGGTGGAACTGCCGCTCGCCTGGCCGCCGATCCTCACCGGCATCCGGGTCTCCACCCAGATGCTGATGGGCATCGCCGCCATCGCCGCGTACGCCTCGGGCCCCGGCCTCGGCAATGAGATCTTCCGCGGCATCGCCTCACTGGGCAGCGCCAACGCACTCAACCAGGTGCTCGCCGGCACGCTCGGCATCGTCGTCCTCGCCCTGCTCTTCGACGCCGCGTACGTCCTGCTGGGGCGGCTCACCATTCCGAGGGGGATCCGTGTCTGAGACCGCCAGCGCGAGCACGTCCGGCGGGGGCACCGCCGGTTCCGGTTCCGGTTCCGGCTCCGGGAAGACCACGTCCGGCGCCACCATCCAGCTGGAGGACCTGACCAAGCAGTACCAGGGCAACCCGAACCCCGCGGTGGACAGCGTCTCGATGGACATCAGGGCAGGGGAGACGGTGATCCTGGTCGGCCCGTCCGGCTGCGGGAAGTCCACCACGCTGAAGATGATCAACCGGCTGATCGAGCCGTCGTCCGGGCGCATCAGGATCGGCGACGAGGACGTCACCGACATGGACCCGGTGAAGCTCCGCCGCAAGATCGGGTACGCGATCCAGTCGTCCGGGCTCTTCCCGCACATGACGGTGGCGGAGAACATCGCGCTCGTACCGAAGATGGTCGGCTGGTCGAAGTCGCGGGTGAAGGACCGGGTGGAGGAGATGCTCGATCTGGTGGGCCTCGATCCGCGCGAGTTCCACGGCCGCTACCCCCGGGCGCTCTCCGGCGGCCAGCAGCAACGGGTGGGCGTGGCACGGGCGCTGGCCGCCGATCCGCCGGTGCTGCTGATGGACGAGCCGTTCGGCGCGGTCGACCCGATCACCCGCGACCACCTCCAGGACGAGCTGATCCGGCTCCAGCACGAGCTGCACAAGACGATCGTCTTCGTCACCCACGACTTCGACGAGGCGATCAAGCTGGGTGACCGGATCGCGGTGCTGCGGGAGCGTTCGCACATCGCCCAGTTCGACACCCCGGAGGCGATCCTCACCAATCCGACGGACGACTTCGTCTCGGGCTTCGTCGGGGCCGGGGCGGCGCTGAAGCGGCTCAACCTCACCCGGGTCCGGGACGTGGAGATGGCCGAGTTCCCGACGGTGACGGTGGACGACCCGCTCCAGTCGATCTTCAACAAGCTGCGCAGCGGTCCGCACAACGAGCTGCTGATGCTGGACCGCAGGAACCGCCCGTACAAGTGGCTGCGGCGTGGCGACCTGATGCGGGCCCGGGGTTCGCTGGCCCGCGCCGGGCAGCTGGTGCACGACACGGTGACGCGTGACGCGACGCTGCACGACGCGCTGGAGGCGGTGCTGACCGACAGCGGCGGGCGGGTCGCGGTGACCGGGCGGCGCGGCGAGTTCATCGGGGTCGTCGACATGCAGACGCTGATGAACTCCGTTCACGAACTGCTGGAGGCGGACCGGCTCACCGCCATCGAGCACCAGCACGACCTGGAGGAGCTGCGCAGTCACCAGACGGCGTCGGAGCTGGAAGGCGGTGCGGGCACATGACCCCCGGCGCACCGCCGAATTCCGGCCCGCCCCGGCGGGCCCGCTCGGCCCCGCCGGGGCCGTCCTCCGACAAGGACCGTCCGCCCGGTGAGCACGACGTCAAGGGCCACGCCTTCCGGGACGAGGAGGAGGAGCCCGCGCCGCCGCAGGCCGGGCCGCCGCGGCGGTTCACCTGGCGCAAGCTGCTGGTGACGCCCCTGGTGCTGGCGGTCGTGCTGCTCGTCACGTACCTGTGGATCACCCATGTCCCCCTCGACTCGATCGCGCGGAACTCGCTGACCGGCGGGAATGTGCAGCTGCGCTGGTGGCAGCATGTGCGGCTGACCGCGATCTCGACGTTCTGGGTGCTGATCATCGCCATCCCGCTGGGCATCGCGCTGACCCGGCGCGGGCTGAGCAAGGGCGCCCCGGTGGTCACGGCGATCGCCAACATCGGACAGGCGACCCCGGCGATCGGCCTGCTGGCGCTGCTGGTGATCTGGCTGGGCATCGGGCCGACCACGGCGATCATCGGCATGGTGATCTACGCGGTGCTGCCGGTCTTCTCCAACACGGTGGCCGGGCTCAAGGCGATCGAACCCCAGCTGGTGGAGGCCTCGCGCGGCATCGGGATGTCGGCGGCGGGCACCCTCACCAAGGTCGAACTGCCCCTGGCCGTCCCGCTGATCCTGGCCGGGGTGCGGACCGCGCTGGTGCTGAACGTGGGCACCGCGACCCTCGCCACCTTCGTCGGCGGCGGCGGGCTGGGCGACCTGATCACCTCGGGCATCCAGACGCAGCGGATGCCGGTGCTGGTGCTCGGATCCGTGCTGACGGTGGTGCTGGCGCTGCTGGTGGACTGGCTGGCCTCGCTGGCCGAGGTGGCGCTGACGCCGCGCGGACTGGAGGTGGGGTGATGGCCGCGGGCAGGCGGAAGACGGTGCGCACGGGGCTGGCGGGAGCACTGGCCCTGGCGCTGGCGCTCTCCGGATGCGGGCTGAAGAGCGGCTCGCCGATGGTCGACGACGTGGTGCCGGGCTCGGTGGGGCGGGGGGAGCCGCTGCGCGGCGCCTCGCTGACCGTCACCTCGAAGAACTTCAGCGAGAACATCATCCTGGGCCAGATGATCGGCCTGGTCTTCAAGGCCGCCGGCGCCGAGGTCCTGGACCGGACGAACCTGCCCGGCTCGATCAGCGCCCGCGAGGCGATCGTCAAGGGCGACGCCGACGCGATGTACGAGTACACCGGCACCGGCTGGATCACCTATCTGGGCCACGCGAAACCCATCCCCGACCCGTACGCGCAGTGGAAGGCGGTCCGGGACGCGGACCGGAAGAACGGGGTGACCTGGCTCGCCCCGTCCACCCTCAACAACACCTACGCGCTCGCCATCAGCCGCAAGAACAACGCCGAGTACCACCTGCGGACGCTCTCCGACGTCGCGGCGCTGTCGAAGAAGGACCCGTCGGCGGTGACGCTCTGCGTGGAGAACGAGTTCGCCTCCCGCGACGACGGACTGCCGGGCATGGAGAAGGCGTACGGGATGTCCCTGCCGGCCTCCAGCATCAAGAAGATGGACGCCGGGATCATCTACACCCAGGTCTCCCAGTCCCACTCCTGCCTGCTGGGCGAGGTGTTCACCACGGACGGCCGGATCAAGGCGATGGACCTGGAGGTGCTGGTGGACAACAAGCACTTCTTCCCCAACTACAACGCGGCACCGGTCATCCACACCAAGACCTTCGACACGTACCCGCAGATCGCCGCGCTCCTCGACCCGGTCAGCAGGAAACTGACCACCGAGGTCGCCCAGACCCTCAACGCCAAGGTGGACGTGGACGGCCAGGACCCGCACGAGGTGGCGAAGGACTGGCTGATCCAGGAGGGGTTCATCAAGCAGCGCTGAACCGACGCAAAGAATCATTTGCAACGAACCTCTTGCAAAGGAAGCTTTGCAAGCTTACGGTCCTGGCATGCCCGAAACACCGGACGGCGCCGAGTTCCCCGCCGACTCCCCCGACCTCCACAAGGTCGACGCCCGCAGCCTGCGGGGACTGGCCCACCCCCTGCGGCTGCGACTGCTGGGCGCGCTGCGGGAGTTCGGTCCCGCCACCGCCTCCGCTCTCGCCGCCCGGCTCGGCGAGTCCAGCGGCTCCACCAGCTACCACCTGCGGCAACTGGCCACGTACGGATTCGTCGAGGACGATCCGGAACGCGGCAAGGGCCGCGAGCGGTGGTGGCGGGCCGCACACCGGGGCACCGTCTTCGACAGCGGCCGCTTCCTGGACCACCCGGACCCCGAGGTGCGCGGCGCCGTCGGCGTCGTACTCCACGAGACCGCCGCCGCCCACACCCAGGAGCTGGGCACCTGGATCGGCACCATGCGCGAATGGCCCGAGACGTGGCGCCACGCCTGGGACATCAGCGACTTCCAGATGCGCCTCACCCCGGATCTCACCGAGGAACTGATCCAGAAGATCCACGCGCTTGTCGAGAGCTACCGGGACCTGGTCCCGGAGGGCACCGAGGGCGCGGCCACCGTCCGCAGCCACGTGCACCTCTTCCCCCGCCCGGCCGAGTAGGGGCCGACGCCACCCGACCGTAAGGACGCCGCCATGCACTCCGACACGCATCTGCTGCTGCACCGCCTGCGCATCGCCGAACCTCCGCCGTCCGCGGCGGGGTTCGCTCTCCCGGCGGCCGTCCCGCGCGCCGGGCTGCGCACCCGGCTGGGCTGGGCCCTCGTCGAACTGGGCCTGCGCGTCCTGCCCCGTCCTCCCGTCCGGCCGCTCACCACGAGCGGCGCGGCGTGAGCGCCGCGGTACACCGCGGCCGTGTCCCGCTCATCGCCGTACTGACCGCCAACTCCATATCCACGGCGGGCACGTCGCTCACCGCGATCGGGGTGCCCTGGTTCGTCCTGGAGACCACCGGAAGCGCCGGCCGGGCCGGGGTCGTCGCCTTCTGCGCGACCCTGCCGATCGTGGTCTCCGCGCTGATCGGCGGGCCGGTCATCGACCGGATCGGGCGGCGCCGGGTCTCCGTCGGCTCCGACCTGGTGTGCGGCCTCGCCGTCGCCGCCGTGCCGCTGCTGCACCGCGCGGACGCCCTGGCCTTCTGGATGCTGTGCGCGCTGATGGCGCTCGGCGGTCTGCTGCACACGCCCGGCGGCACCGCGCGCTACGTACTGGTACCGGATCTCGCCGCGCACGCCGGAACCACCCTCGCCCGCGCCGCCAGCCTCTTCGACGCCGTCTCACGCGGCGCCCGGATGGCCGGGGCGGCGCTGGCGGGCGTGCTGATCGCACTGGTCGGCGCGGAGACCGTACTGCTGCTGGACGCGGCGACGTTCCTGGCTTCCGCGCTGCTCATCGGGGCGGGCCTGCGGGGGGTGGCGGCGGCCGAGCCGCGCAGGGCCGCGGCGCCCGTCTCGCTGCGCGCCTACCGCGGTGAACTCCGGGAGGGGTTCCGCTACCTGACGGGACATCGCCTCCTGCTCACGATCGTGGTGACGGTCCTGTTCATCAACGGCACCGACCAGGGCTGGAACGCCGTCCTGCTGCCGCTGCACGCCTCCACCGAACTCGGCGGCCCCGCCGACCTCGGGCTGCTCGCCGCGCTGTTCGGCGCGGGCGGACTGACCGGCGCGCTGCTGTACGGGGCGGTCGGGCACCGCTTCTCCCGGCGGGCCGTGTTCACGGTGTGCCTGCTGCTGTGCGGCGCGCCCCGGTACGTCGTCGCGGCACTGACCGGGACGACCCTGCCGCTCGCCGTGACCATGGTGCTGAGCGGCATCGCGGGCGGGATGCTGAACCCGATCCTGACGACGGTGATCTACACGGCCGTGCCCGACGAGCTGCGCAGCCGGGTCTCCGGGGTCCTCACCGCGGGCGGCGAGCTGGCGATGCCGGTGGGCGGTCTCGCGGCCGGGCTGCTGGCCGAGGGCGCGGGCGCCGACGGCGCGCTGCTGGCGATGGGCGGGGTCTACCTGCTGGCGGCGCTGGGCCCCCTGGTGTTCCCGGCCTGGCGCGGACTGGACGACGCCGGGGACCGGAAGGACGACGGAGCCGGGAACGGGGACAGCACCGGGGACGGCGGCGCACCGGCCTCGGGGAAGGTCAGCAGGCCGGGGGCCTGCCGTTCCGGTCGAGCGTACGGAGCGAGCCCACGGCGTCCTTGAGGGTGGTGACCGGGATCAGGCGCAGGCCCTCGGGGAGTTCGGCCTTCGCCTCCCGGCACTCGGCCTTCGGGACGAGGAAGACGGTCGCCCCGTCGCGGCGCGCGGCCTGGGTCTTCAGTGAGACGCCGCCGACCGCGCCGACCTTGCCGTCCGGCTGGATCGTGCCGGTACCCGCCACGGCACGGCCGCCGGTGAGGTCGCCGCCGTGGCCGTCGCCGTCGAGCTTGTCGATGATGCCGAGCGCGAAGAACAGTCCGGCGCTGGGGCCGCCCACGTCGGCGAGGTGGAGCGTGACGTCGACCGAACCGGGCTTCTTGCCCAGGTAGTTGAGGGCGGCCTCGACCGCGTCGTCCTGCGACTTCGTCATGTCGTCGAGGTTGTGCTTCTCGATCTCCTTCACGGAACCGCCGGTCGGGTAGACGGAGTCACGGGGCAGGACCGCCCGGTCCGTACGGAACCAGCTGTCGACCACGTCCCCGAGGGAGACGTCGGCCGTGGGACCGGTCGCGACGATCGTCGTCATCCGCAGCTCGCCCTCGGTGGGGCGGGTCGGCGCGCCCTTGATGCTGATCACGGGCTTGCCGTGGTCGGTCCCGAGCACGTTCGCCGTCGTGCCGGGCTGCGCCAGGGTGAAGGGCAGCGGCGCGAAGGCGGCCACCCCGAACAGGGCGAGGACGGGCACGGCGCACAGGGCGAGGGCACGGGGGCGCGAGAGACGAGTGAGCACCCGCCCAATCTAACCGGCCCCCGCCACGGCCCGGGCATCGTGCCGGTGCCGCCGGGCCGTACGGCCGGGCACGCGGCGTTACGGCCGGGCGGCGGGCGGCGGCGGGCGGGCGGCGGGCCGTACGCTCACCTCGCCCGCGGGGCCCGGGGCCGCACGCTCACCGCGCCCCGCGGACTACCGGAGCGCCTCGGCGACCTCGCGGGCGGCGTCCACCACGCGGGGGCCGACGCGCTCGGGCACCGAGTCGGCGAGCATCACCACGCCCACGCTGCCCTCGACCCCGGTCACACCCATCAGCGCGGCGGCGGCCCCGCTCGCCCCGGTCTCCAGCTCGCCGTGGGTCAGGGTGAAGGCGGTCTCCCCGACCGGCTTCCGGCGGGCGGCGAGGATCGCCCGCCCCGCGGCGCCCCGGTCCAGCGGATGGCGGAAACCCGCCCGGTAGGCCACGTGGTAGTCCGTCCAGGTCGGCTCGACGACCGCCACGGCCAGCGCGTCGCTGCCGTCGACCAGGGTGAGGTGGGCGGTGGCCCCGATGTCCTCGGCCAGTGAGCGCAGTGCGGGCAGCGCGGCCTCCCGGACCAGCGGATGCACCTGGCGGCCCAGCCGCAGCACCCCCAGCCCGACCCTGGCCCGGCCGCCCAGGTCACGGCGTACCAGGGCGTGTTGTTCCAGCGTGGCGAGCAGACGGTAGACCACGGTCCGGTTGACGCCGAGTCTGTTGGACAGCTCGGTGACGGTCAGGCCATGGTCGGTGTCGGCAAGCAGTTTCAGGACCCTGAGGCCCCGGTCGAGCGTCTGGGAGGTCTCCGCGGTCACGACGCCCTCTCCTCTTTGGGTGAGCGGCGGCGGCTGATTCCCCACGGAATGTGCGCCGCCGGTCCCAGCGGCGACGCACGGAGAGGCCGCCCGCCTGGCCAGGCACCGGCTGCGCCCCGGAGCGGCTCTGCCACGGGACGGTTATCCCGGGGACAGTAGCGAGGGAGTCCGCTCAGCGGAAGGCCTCGTCCAGAATCCGGGCGTTGTCCGGAACAAGGTTGGCTTGAAGCCGCATAAGCGCCGGTCAGCGGGGCGTCGGCCGTCCTCTGGCGATCTACGCGCGTCCAGGTCGGCCGACGCCTTCGCGGCGGTTCCCGTGCCCCGCGTGAACGGTGCTCAGGTCACGGTGAAGGTCTGCTGCACGATTTTCCCGTTGACGAGCACCTCGCAGGCCCGGATCGACCGGGTCGCCGGGTCGCGGACGGTGAAGTCGAGGGCGAAGGTGCCGTCGAGTCCGATGACCCGGGTGACGTATCCGTCGCTGGTCTGCTTCCCGTCCGCGGTGCGGCCGGTCACCGAGACGGTGGCGACCGGGGCGAAGCCGCGGCCGGTCACCTGGACCGCCGTACCGACCGGCCCCTCGGGCGGGGAGAGGGCGAAGGCCGGTCCGGTGGGCACGGTCCCGTCCTGGACGGTGAACGCCGCCGTCTCGGTGCGCGGGTTGACGAGCACCTCACGGACCCGGAGGGCGACGGTGTCGGCGGCGTTGACCTTGAAGGTCTGCGAGAAGGCGCCGTCCAGCCCGACCACCTTGGTCCGCACCGGGTCGGAGGTCTGCGATCCGTCGGCCCGCAGCCCGGCGATGGACACGGTCGCCACCTTCGCGAACCCCTGTCCGATCACGGTGACGGAGGTGCCCCGGGGTCCGGCCGAGGGGGTCAGCACGATGAAGGACGGGGCGACGGTCAGCGGGGTGAGGGCCTGCGCCGACCCGGCGGTGACCTGGAGCGCGTAGTCGTTGCGCGGGGTGGAGCCCGCGACGGTGACCGTGCCGGAGAGCGTGCCGTCGGCGCCGATCCGGAGCGTGGAGCCGGTGATCCTGGCGCTGTCGCAGGCGCCGCCGTCGGCGCCGCAGAGCGCGGCGGTGGGGGTGGTGCCGCTCGGCCAGTCGCCGCCGGAGACGGCGATCGTCCCGCCCGGCTTGACCTTGGCCGAACCGGCAAGGAGCGTCGCGGAGGCGTCGGTCACGGTGAACGGCGTGGTCAGTACGGTGGCCGGATCATTGCCCTCGTCGACCTGGATCGCGGCGATGGCCGGGTCCGAGACGGTGAACTCGGCACTGAACGTGCCGTCGGCGGTGCTCTTGGCGTAGACGGCGGTGTCGTCGAGCGTGGCCCCGTTCGCGTCCAGGCCCACGGTGTTGATCCACCGGTCCTGGAAGTAGTTGCCGCCGGTGACCTTGATGACGCTGCCGAGCGGCGCGGCGGCGCGGGAGAGCGCGATGGACCGGGGACCGGTGGGGACGAAGGCCCTGACGGTCAGGGGCGCGGTCGCCTCCTTCGTACCGTCGCCGACCTTGACCAGGTACGAGCCGTCGGGGACGGCCCCCGCGGCGGCCAGCACCGCGCTGCCGCTCAGCTCCCCCGAGGCGCTGATGGCGAGCGTGCTGGAGGCGAACTTGGCAGGATCGCAGCCACCGCCGTCCGCCGCGCAGAGCGCCGGTACGGGAGTGGCGCCCGCGGTCCACAGGCTGCCGGTCAGGGCCACGGCGGTGGACGGCCGGACGGCGGTGGCGGGCGCGTTCAGGGTGGCCGGGTGGCCCGCGGTGCCCTCGGCGGTGACCGTGCCGACGGAGCCGCCGCCGCTCACCACGTCGCAGGGGGTCTCGTAGGTGGAGCCGAGCACCTTCGTACGGGTCAGGTTGCGCACCGGGGTGAAGGTGATCGGGCCGCTCGCGTTGGCGGGGATCAGGAAGTCGCCCTCGTACGGCGGGATCTCGATGGGTTTGCCGGACGGGATGTCCAGGTTGACCTGGGGGCCGGTGACGGTGACCGTGCCGGTGGCACCGCCGGACATGGCGAGGTCGATGCTGGGGGTGGTGGGCACGTCGTTCAGGCTGAGGCCGCTGGTGGCGGGGGACGGCCCGAGGGTGACCTTGGCGTGCACCTTGCCGCCCGGGTCGACGATCGAGGGCGAGAGGTCGACGCTCATCTGCTGCGGCCCGGTCGCCTCGCCCTGACCGGCGGGCAGCGAGCAGTGGACGGTCGGGGTGACGGTGCCGGCCGCGGCGGCGGGCGCGAGGGCGACGGTGCCGCCGGTCCAGACGAGTACGGCCCCGGCGGTGAGGGCCACGGCACGGCGCAGCGCTGCGCCCGCTCCCGGCTTTCTTTCCGGCGGTCGGGCGGACGATCGGACGGACATACGAATCCTCCAGGGATGTCGGCCGTGGACATGCGTGACTGCGGGAATTTCCCGGATTCCGGACGGAGGCGCCCGCCCGCTCCGGTGCGCCTCGGGGCGGGGGGGGGCCGCCGGGGCGTTGCGTTATTTGCCGTAACCATTACCGCGGGTAGCGGTTAGCGGAGTGCCCGGGCGAA